>CAZJRX010000010.1:9004-23196 GCA_964548145.1 uncultured Pseudomonadales bacterium
GCCGTTGCGCGATGGTCATGGTCTTGCGCACACCGAACCCGAAGCGACCCGACGCCGCCTGCTGAAGGGTCGACGTGATGAACGGCGGCGGGGGGCGCGTGGTCGTGTTCCTGTCGACCCGGTCCCGTATCGCGAACGAACGGTCGCGCAGGCGCGCCACGGCCTCCTCCGCCGTCGCTTGGTTGGCGGGCCGGAAGTCCTCGCCATTCTCCTTGGCGACCTGGAAACGAACCGGCGACTCGCCGTCCGCTGGCGGGTCGTTGCGCAGGAGGTCCGCGAACGCCTCCCAGTATTCCTCGGGCGTGAAAGCCCGGATCTCGCGTTCGCGTTCGACGATGAGGCGCACCGCAACCGACTGGACGCGCCCGGCAGACAAACCACGAGCCACCTTCGACCACAGCAGGGGCGACAGTTCGAAGCCGACGACCCGGTCGAGGAACCGCCTGGCTTGCTGAGCGTTGACCTGGTTCTCGTCGACGGCACCGGGATTGGCGAATGCCTCCTCGACGGCGTTCTTCGTGATCTGGTTGAAAACGACGCGGCGGTAGCGGTCCGGCGACCCGCCGAGTACTTGCATCAGATGCCAGGCGATCGCCTCTCCCTCCCGGTCGAGGTCCGTCGCGAGATACACGAGGTCGGCGCGGTCGGCGAGTGCCTTGAGTTCCCGAACGACCTTCTCCTTGCCGGGAATCACCTCGTAGGTTGCCGACCAGCCGTTGTCCGGGTCGACGCCCATGTTGCGGACAAGCTGGGACCGGGCACGTTGGCGCCGGTACTCCTCGCGTCGTTTCGGCGGCAGCTTGCGGGTCTTCGCGGCCTCCTTGGCACGCTGCTCGGCACGTTCCTTGGGGTCGAGGGTGCTGCGGCGAGTCGGCAGGTCGCGGACATGGCCGGCACTCGACTTGACGACGAAGTCGCGTCCGAGGTAGCGATTGATTGTGGGGGCTTTGGTGGCCGACTCGACGATCACCAGGGAACGGGCCATGAGGCTCCTTGTTGTCTTTTTTTAGGGCGGGCACGACCTGCTGAAACCACTGAGCGGCCCGCCTGTCGTGGTTTGGCGGCGCATATATACGCCGGTTTTGGCCCGTGTCAACCGTTGCGACTGTCTCACTTACGGATCCGGGGTACCGTCGCGAGCGTCATTGTCGAGATTCCCGTGCAACTCCACGATAGCCGCCAGACCATCGCGGATTCCACGCACCACCGCCTCGGCGCTGGTGTCGTCCAGGCGCTCCCTTCCGTACCAACTGACGTAACGCGTGTCCGCTTCCACGGCAGCGCAGCCCCCGGGAAGCGCGCCGACAAGGTCACCGATCTGCTGCCAATAGGTCGCCTGCCGGGCGGGTAACCGGCTCGGCGGGGACAAGGTCGTCCAACCCTTCAGGTAGCGGTTCTCGCGATCCGCCTTGAGCAGCAGCCATGCCGGCGCATTCGGCATTCGACGCGGCAGCGCCAAGCGATAGGCAACGCAGTCGATCGTTGCATCCCTCGCCTTTCCACCTGCGGACACCCGCTCCTCCGCTCGCGCGTCGACCTTGGGCAAGGCCGCGACCTCGACCGCCAGTCCCGCCTGGCGGGCGGCCGCGCGCATATCGCTTTGCAGACGGTCGCGTTTGGAAGGCAGCAGCCAGAAGATTGGGCCGACGGCCGCGACGAGAACGACACCGATGATGATCCAGACCAAGACGGAACGACCGTTTTCGAGGCGAGTTGTTGTGGCGGCATCCGCGTTGCGTGTATGGTCGCGCCGATTCCGACTGGGGGCAACACGGCATGAGCGACTATCGTCGAGTACTCCTGGCCGTCGACCTGACCGAAGAGTGCCGGCGCGTGGCACGACGCGCCCGCGCCCTCGCGACGTCGTCCGGGGCCGAATTGCACATCGTCCACGTCATCGAACCCTTGAGCCTCGCCTACGGTGGCGACGTGCCGATGGACCTCTCAACCGTGCAGGACCAGATCCACGAGCAGGCCTGTGCACACTTGGCGAACTTCGCCGAGGCATTCGGCGTACCCGAGGAACGTCGTCACCTTGTGTTCGGCCGACCCGAGAGCGAGATCCACCGCATCGCCGAAACCGAGGCGATGGACGTAATCGTGGTCGGCAGCCACGGCAGGCACGGCCTGGCCCTGTTGCTGGGATCCACGGCCAATGGGGTCTTGCACGGCGCTTCCTGCGACGTCCTCGCCGTCCGCGTGGGGCGCGACGTCGCCCCTGACGACGACGAAGGCTGATGGACCGAACCGCGTCGTGACCGTCGGCCCGACGCTTGCCCGGTGGACCGGGGCACGCTCGCTGTGCCTTGCCCTCTGCTCGTTCGCGGCACCGGCCTTTGCGGACGGCGAGTCGCAATTCGACGCGAACCGGGTCGATGCGCGTCCAACATTGCTGGACGACGCCGGCCTCTACGCCAAACGCATGGCCTACCGGCGCGGTGCGTACGCCGCTCGTACCGGCCGCAGGAGCGAGTACCGGGAGGCCCTCGCCGACCTGGCCGACTACCCGCTGCAGCCGTACCTGGTCTTCTACGATGCCCGCCGGCGAATCGGTAGTGTGAACGCCGCGCGGGCGAGCGAATTGCGCGCCCAGTTCGCCGGCACACCGCTCGAGGACCGCTTCTTCCGACACTGGATGGATACCCAGGCCGGACACGGCCGGTGGCGGACCTACCTCGACAACTACGAGCCCACATACAACGTCGTTGCGCGCTGTCAATACCTGCGCGCCCTCATCGTCACCGGTAAACGCGAAGAGGCATACCAGCAGATTCCCGGGCTTTGGATCTCCTCCCGCTCGCAACCGGACGAATGCGATCCGGCGTTCGAGTCGTGGATCAAGGCCGGTCGACTCGACCAGGAGATGGCCTGGACCCGCCTGCTGATGGCGCTTGGCGACAACGAGGTGACCCTTGCGCGCTACCTGCTCCGGTTCTTCGATCGCGCCAATGCCAGTGCCGCGCGACTGACCTACGATGTCCACGTCCGACCGACCCTCGTGCGCTCGCTGTCCCGGTTCGCAGACAACGAACTTGGCCGCCGTGCGCTCGCCCACGGCCTCGTCCGGTACGCGAGACGGGATGCGGAACAGGCGCTCTCGGTCTGGCGCAAGGCACGGGAGACCTACGACTTCGGGAACGATCAACGTCTGTCGGTCCAGAGCCGGTTGACGGCGGAAGCCGCCAACGCGGGACTGATCCCGGAGGACGGCCCCATCGGGTACCCGCCAGCGCTCCTCGAGCAGGTTGCCGAGGGATTGGTACGGCACCGCAACTGGTCCGAGGCCATCCTGTGGATCACCGCGCTGCCCACGGAACTGGCTGCCCAGGGTCGCTGGCGCTACTGGCTCGGTCGAGCGCTTGTCAACAGCGGCGAGTCGGAGGCCGCCGGGCGCGACCATTTGGCCGCAATTGCCGGATGGAGCACGTTCTACGGACTGCTCGCCGCGCAGGAACTCGGCCGCGAGGTGCCGTTCACGCCCCGGCCGGCACTGAACGACCATGCCGCCCGCACGGCCCTCACGACCGTCCCCGCCGTACGCCGGATGGTGGAACTGTTCGCCGTCGGTGACACGGTCAACGCCGTCCGGGAATGGCAGTACGCCCTCAAGGAGCTTCCCGAGGATCGTCACCAACATCTGGTCGAACTGACGCTGGCATTGGGGTGGACCGACCAAGCCATCGCCGGGGCATGGGAAGCGGGCCTCAAGGATCTCGTTGCCGTGCGGTTCCCCACGCCCTATCTCGGCCTCTACCAGCGCAGCGCTTTCGAAGCCAATCTCCCCACACCTCTGCTACTGGCAATCTCCCGCCGCGAGAGTGCCTTCAATCCTCGGGCCCGATCCCCCGCCGGTGCACGCGGTCTGATGCAGTTGATGCCGGCGACTGCCCGCCTCGTTGCCGACCGCATTCGCGACCAGCGTCCACGTACCGATGATCTTTACCTGCCAGCCACGAACATCCGTCTGGGCGCGCATCACCTCGCGAGACTGATGGACCGCTACGGACGCAACCGCGCCTTGGTGGCGGCCGCCTACAATGCCGGCGAGGGACGCGTGGCACGATGGCGAGACGGGACTAGCGGCATGGCAACGCCGGTCTGGATTGAACGAATCCCATTCCGCGAAACGCGCGACTACGTGAAGAACGTCCTGTTCTACGACTACGTCTACCGGCAGAGAGTCGGTGAGCCGGGCGCGGTTCTCTACGGCCACGAACGGTTCATTCCTTGATCGACATCGGGGCAAACCTCACGAACGCCGCATTCGACGCCGACCGCGAGGAGGTACTTCGGCGCGCCCTCGCCGCAGGCGTCCACGCGATCGTGGTGACCGGTACGAGCGTGGCGTCGAGTCGGGCGGCGGCGGACTTCGCCCGTCGGCACAGCGGCGACTTTAGCGGCCCGCAGGGCGATACGACCCCGCCGGCGCCCCGCCTTTTCTCAACGGCCGGCGTGCACCCGCACGACGCCGGCGACCTTGCCGACGGATGGGACAACGAAATCGAGGCGATCGCGCACCGCAAGGAGGTCGTCGCAATCGGCGAGACCGGGCTCGACTACTACCGCGACTATTCGCCTCGCGACCAACAGCGCGCGGCCTTTCGGCGCCAGATCGAACTGGCCGTCGAGATGCGCCTGCCGCTGTTCGTACACGACCGGGACTCGGCGGGCGACACGCGCCGTCTACTGGCCGAGTACCACCCGGATCTGCCGCCCTGCGTCATCCACTGTTTCACCGGCACCGCCGCCGATCTGGCGGGCTACCTCGACGACGGCTACCACATCGGCATTACGGGCTGGATCTGCGACGAGAGACGCGGCGGCGAGCTCAGGAAGCTGGTCCGGGAAGTTCCTGGCGACCGACTGATGATCGAAACCGACGCACCCTACCTCCTGCCGCGAACCCTATCCCCCCGTCCCCGTTCACGGCGCAATGAACCGGCATTCCTGACCTGGGTCGCCGGACAGGTCGCTCTTTGCCGGAACGAAGACCCGTCGTTCGTCGGCCGGCAAACACGCGACAATGCCGTACGGTTTTTCGCCCTGGGATGACGGGTTAAAGTACGGTTCTGCACGCGGCGGTCGCCTTGTATGTTCGGACCAATTCGACTCCTGATCCGATTCGTCGTACTCGCCGCTGCCACCGGGGCCGTCAGCTACGGACTTCTGGCATGGCAACACCAGGGTTTCACCCTGACCGGCGTCTGGCTGGTGGACAACGACTGGCACCTGCACCCGGTGCATTTCCTCATCGTCGGGATCGGTCTGATTCCCCCGACCATGTGGGACATATTCTCGATGGACGCCCGTGCCGAAAGGCACCGTGCGGACGATAGCCGTTCCGGTTCCTCGCACGATGGATGATCGCCCGGACCCGCAGCCGGCGTCGCTCACCCGCCCACCGTCGGTTGGCCGCCTACCGTCGGTTGGCCGCCCCGCTACCGCACCCAGGAACGCACTGCAGCCGCCGTTGACCGATCACCCCAGAACCTATTTCCGCCGCATCAAGGCCTCGGACCGCAGGGAAGTCCTAGCACTGACCCGTGCGAGTCGGGAACTGCACCATCCGTGGATCTCGCCGCCGTTGACGTCGCACATGTTCAAGGTCTATCTGCGACGCACACAGCGGGACGACCACGAAGGCTTCGCGATCTGCCTGCTCGAGACCGACGAGATCGTCGGCGTCATCAACGTCAACAACGTCATCCAAGGCGCGTTTCGATCAGCGTCCGTCGGCTACTACGCGTCCCGGGCCCATGTCGGTCAGGGGTATATGCGCGAGGGTCTCGTCAACGTCACGCGGTTCGCGTTCAAGGAACTCGGCCTGCATCGCATAGAAGCCAACATCCAGCCCGAGAACACCGCGTCGATCAGCCTGGTACGGCGTTGCGGCTTCCGACACGAGGGCCTGTCGCCGAGTTTCCTCTACGTCAACGGAGCGTGGCGCGACCACGAGAGATGGGCCGCAATCGATCCAAGAACAAACCTGACATGAAACAAGCGCCAAAGGGAGCCTGCGACCGTGGCGCTTGTTTCATCGTCAGGCCGGCGTGGCTGGGCCGGAGGCGGTGTCGGCGCACAGCGAAGCGAAGCGACGATACCGGCTCTGGGGCGCTGACATGAAACAAGCGGCGTGCGGGAGTTGGCGCTCTCCCATCGATACCCGGGTCGTCACCGCTGGCGCCAAGGGCTACGCCGAGTTGCGCGCGAAGGGCGATGCGTTGTTCTGGCTGGAGTCGCGTCCGGAGGAGGCCGGCCGGTCGACGCTGGTCATGCGCATCCCGGCGTCCGTCCGGGAGTTGACCCCCGCCCCCTTCAACCCGCGCAGCCGGGTTCACGAGTACGGAGGGGGTTCCTACTGCGTGGGCGACGGACACGTCTATTTCGTCAACAACAGCGACCAGAACGTCTACGGTGTGTCCGTCGAGATACCAATGGACCAAGGTCCGCCTGCACCTCGGCAGATCACGCGAGGCGATGCTGCGGAGCGTTTCGCGGACCTGGCGTGGGATGGCGTCGGGCTCCTGGCCGTTCGTGAGCGTCATGCCGCCGACGGGACCGAACCCGTCAACGATCTGGTTCGCATCGACGTCGAGAGCGGTCGCACGACGGTGCTGCATGCGGGCCATGATTTCTACGCGGCACCGCGCCCATCCGGTGATGGTCGCCTTGCATTCTTGGTCTGGGACCACCCCAACATGCCCTTCGACGGGTGCCAGCTGATGGTCGCCGAGTACGACGGCGAGCGGCTGCACAACGGGACCGTCGTCGCCGGGGGTGCACAGGAGTCCATTGTCCAACCGGAATGGAACGGTAAGCGGTTGCTTTTCTTGTCGGACCTCGACGGATACTGGAACCTCTACGCCCACGACGGATCGGGTGTCTACCCCGTGCTTCCCGACGCCGCCGAGTACGGCGGTCCAGCATGGCAGTTCGGGAGCAGGTACTACGTCGCGGTGGGACACGGTCACGTCGTTGCCCGGCGGGTGGCCAACGGCGTTCCGTCGCTAGTCCTGGTGGACCTCGATCAGGCATTGGCCAGTCCGCTCGACGACGCCAGTTCAACGTACACCGACGTCGCTTCTACGCCCAACGGCGTTGCCTACATCGCGGGATTCCCCGAACGGCCGCGCGAGGTTGTCGAGTTGAGGCTCGATACCCGTTCGCGGACATCCATCGCGCGCCCGGACGCTGCCGCGGTCGGGCCGGCGTTCGTCGCCATCCCCGAATCACTCACCTTTGACGCGCCGTTGGGCGACGCCCACGCCTTCTTCTACCCGCCCACCAATGGCGACCACTCGGTGGCTGCCGGCGAGCTGCCGCCGTTGCTCGTCACAACCCATGGCGGTCCTACGGCCAATTCCTGGGCCGATCTCGATTGGCGCATCCAGTTCTACACCTCCCGGGGTTGGGCGGTAGCCGACGTCAACTACGGTGGCAGCACCGGCTTCGGCCGTGCCTACCGGGAAAGACTGAACGGGACCTGGGGCGAGACAGATGTGGACGACTGTGTCGCCTGTGTGCGGCATCTGATCGCACAAGGCCGCGTCGACCCGGCCCGGGTCGCCATCAAGGGCGGCAGTGCCGGGGGGTACACGACGTTGGCGGCGCTAGCCTTCACCAACGTCTTCCGGGCGGGCGCCAGCCACTACGGCGTGGGCGATCTCAAGGCCTTGGCCGAGGACACGCACAAGTTCGAGTCCCGTTATCTCGATACGCTTCTCGGCAGCGCCGACGCCATCCACGAGCGTTCTCCAATCAACCACATCGACAAGCTGAACTGCCCGGTGATTTTCTTCCAGGGCGCCGAAGACAGGGTGGTGCCGCCGAACCAGGCCCAGGCGATGCGCGATGCCTTGGCCGCGAAGGGCATTCCCGTCGCGTACCTGCTCTTCGAGGGAGAGGGACACGGCTTCCGGCGCGCCGAGAACGTGCGCCGGGCGATCGAAGCCGAATACGCGTTCTTCGCCACCGTGTTCGGTTTCGAGCCCGCCGACGACTTTCCCGGCGTCGACGTCGAAAACCACCCGTCGGCGGCCTAAGGCGGACGTGGTGGCCACGGCACTGCGCATTGCCGTTCTCGCCGGCGGCAACTCCGCCGAAGCGGAGGTATCGCGTTCGTCGGCGGGGGGTATCGCGGCGGGGCTTAGAACCTGGGGCCACGAAGTCGCTGTCATCGAGTTGGATCGCGAGGTGACGAGCGCACTGCGCGCCTTTGGACCGGACGTCGTGTTCCCCGTTCTGCACGGCCCTCCCGGCGAAGACGGTACCGTGCAAGGCCTACTCGCCATGCTCGGGTTGCCGTTCGTGGGTAGCGGGGTACAAGGCTCGGCGGCGGCCATGGACAAGTACGTCGCGAAAGCGCTGTTTCGGGCCGAGGGTCTGCCCGTCGTGGAGGACGTCTTGATCGCGCCTCGGGTGTCGGCAGAGCAAGCCGCCGCCGTCGTGTCCGAGAAACTCGGTGATCACGTCGTCATCAAACCGCGCCGTCAAGGCTCCGCACTAGGTGTCACGCTGCTGCCCGAGGGCGGGGATCTCGTGGCGCCGCTGCGCGAAGCCTTGGAATACGGCGGCGGTGCGCTGGTCGAACGGTTCGAGACCGGTCGCGAGGCCACCGTTGCCGTCCTCGACGAACATGGCCGCGAAGCCGTCGCTCTCCCCGCGATCGAGATCACCGTCGCCAAGGGCGAGTGGTACGACTACGACAACCGCTACACACCGGGCAAGAGCCAACACATCGTGCCCGCCGATTTCCCGTCTGCGTGCCTAGAGCAGCTTGCCGACGCCGCGCTGCGGGCGCACCGCTGTCTCGGACTGCGCGACCTGTCCCGGGCGGACTTCGTGGTGGCCGACGACGACATCTACCTGCTCGAGGTCAACACCCTCCCGGGCATGACCGCCACCAGCCTCTATCCCGATGCCTGCCGCGCGGCCGGCATCGACTTCGCCGAACTGGCCGAACGGCTGGTGCTGAGCGCCCTGCGTCGAGGCGCCGAACGCGTCGAACGCTGAACTGCGGGTCCTGCGGGTCGCCTTGACTCGCCTCGAGAGTTAGCGGAACGTAACGCCATGGTCAACCGATCCGTGCCGATAACGACGAACCCGCCGCTGGGAGATCGGCCGCGAGGGACAGGACGCCGCCGCTGCGTTCTGCTCGCGACCCTTCTGCTGGTTGGCGCAGTGGCGGAGGCGCGGTTTCCCGGCGGACCCCAGACGATCACCCGCGACGCCCCGGGCGCCAACGTCGTCCACGCCGCCGATCTCGACGGCGACGGCGACGCCGACGTGCTGTCCGCCTCCTACGGCGACGACAAGATCGCCTGGTACGAGAACCTCGGCGAGGGAGAGTTCTCCGAACCGAATGTGCTTACCACGGACGCCGATTTCGCCCGTTGGGTGATGGCCGCCGATCTCGACGGCGACGGGGACCTGGACGTCCTCTCGGCTTCCGACTACGACGACAAGGTCTCCTGGTACGAGAACGTCGGCGGCGGCCGGTTCATTACCCAGCGCAACATCGCCACGGACTTCGACCAGTCCCTTCGTTTGGATGTCGCCGACTTCGACGGCGACCTCGACGTCGTCGCATCCGGGCACGAACTCGCCTGGTTCGAGAACCTGGGCAACGCCGGGTCGTGGGCACGGAACAGCATTTCGCCCCGCCTCGAGAGCCGCTGGAACGTCAAGGCGGCCGACCTCGACGGCGACGGCGACGCCGATGTTGTCAACTCGGCCACGACGGACAACAAACTGGTCTGGCACCGCAACGACGGCGAGGGCGTTTTCTCCGAGGAGATCGTGATCACGACCGGGGTGGACCGCCCGATCGGCATCGAAATCGGCGATATCGACGGCGACGGCGATCTCGACCTGGTGTCCGCCTCCCGCTTGGACGACAAGGTCGCCTGGTACGAAAATCTGGGTGACGGATCATTCGCCGATCAACGGGTGATCACCGACCGGGCGGACAACGCCAACGCCGTTCACCTTGCCGACATCGACGGCGACGGCGATCTCGACGTGCTCTCGGCATCCTCGCACGACAACAGGATCGCCTGGTACGAAAATCTGTGCAACCGCGAGTTCTCCGAACCGAAGATCATCACTACGGCGGTTGCCGCCCCCTGGTCGGTCTACGCCGCCGATCTCGACGGCGACGGCGACGTGGACGTGCTTTCGGCGTCGGAGGGCGACAGGCGGGTTGCTTGGTACGAAAATCGAACGCCCGAGGGCGTTCACTTCGCCGTGTGTACGTTCGGCCCTGCCCCCGAGGCCGGTAGCACTTTGCAGAACGCCCACGCAGCGGACCTCGACAACGACGGCGATCTGGATCTTGTCTCGTCGGACCCGCTCCGCTGGTACGAAAACACGGGTGCCGGATTCCTGGAGGGCGAAAGCATCTCGGAGGATGCCGATGAATCGGCGACCGGCGTACACGCGGCGGATCTCGATGGCGACGGCGATGCCGACCTCGCCGTTGCACGGTCGTGGCCGTCGAAGATCTCATGGTACGAGAACACGGGGGGCGAGTTCGGCACCGAGAGAACCATCTTTCGGCCCTATGCAAACGCCGTTTCCGCCGTTTCCGCCGCCGATCTCGATGGCGACGGCGACCTCGACCTGGCCTCTGCTAGCCGAGATGTCGACGGCAATGCCGCCGCCTGGCACGAGAACCTCGCCCACCGATTCGAGCAGCGACTACTGCCGGGCACGACCGGGGTTGCTCACTGGATACACATAGCCGACCTCGACGGTGATGGCCACCGCGACCTACTCGCCGCGGCGGAGGATGTGGACGGCGAGGTTCCGTGGTGGCCGAACAGCGGCAACGGCGAGTTCGAGGAACAGCGCGTGATCGGCACCGGCGACGCCAGCGCCGAATCCGTTTTTGCTGCCGACCTCGACGACGACGGCGATCTCGACGTTCTTTCGGCCTTGAAGAGCGACGACACAATCGCCTGGTACGAGAACCAGGGCGGGCGACGGTTCTCCGAACGGCGCGCGATCTCGGCCAACGTTGGCGGAGCGGAATCCGTCGCCGCCGCCGATTTCGACGGTGATGGCGACATCGACGTCCTCTACGCGGCGTACGGTCAAGACCGCGACGCCTACAAAGGGACGGCGGGGTGGTTCGAGAACCTGGGCGATGGAACTTTCCGCCGCGCTTTCGAAGTGGCGGCCGAGGGTGCCGTTCACGCGCTGCCGACCGATATCGACGCGGACGGCGACCCCGATATCGTGGTGACGATGATAGATCCTTACAACAAGCTCGTGCTGTACCGAAACCTCTCCCGTCTCGGGACGCCCCCGACCGCAGCCCCCGGGAGAGTTGCCGCGACGGCAACGACAACCCGACTCCAGATCACCTGGCTCGCAGTCCCCGCCTCCGCGGTCGGCGGCTCATACATAACGCGCTACGTGGCCACCGCCCAACCGTCCGCCGGTGGCCTCGCGTCCACCTGCGAAGTCCAGCCCCCGGCGCTCACCTGCACCATCGAAGGACTGCAACCCGCAACCGCCTACGCGGTGACCGTCCACGCCGAGAATTCGCGCGGTGCGGGGCCCGCCTCGACCGCTATCCGTGTGCAAACACTCGCCCTGCCCGGCGCGTACCGCTTCGTGGCCGAGCGCGCGACGGACGGTGCCGGGTTCAGCCTCGCCCACACCGCCGACCGGGACGGTGACGGCAACGCCGACGTGGCGATCGGGGCGCCGTTCCACTCGTCGGGGCGCCTCGACCGGCGCGGCGCGGTCTACCTGGTGGCGTCGTCCGACCTGCGCGCAGCCGATGCCGCCGACGGCAGCGAGGACGGCGGCATCTACCTGCACAACGTCGCGGGCAGGCGGAACTCCTACAAGCTCGTCGGCGAACGTGCCGGCGACAATGCCGGCTGGAGCGTTGCCGGAATCGACGATCTCGACGGCGACGGAACGGACGATCTCGCCGTCGGCGCACCGAACGGGGGAACCCAGGCCGCCTATCTGGTCGCCGCGGCGGATCTGGCCGCAGCCGACCGCGCCGACGGCACCCCGGACGGCTTGATCGAGCTTCGCTTCGCCGGACGGCAGGCGAACTCGTGGAAGATCATCGGGGCGCGCGGCGACCGGGTCGGCAGCAACATCGGCACCGCCGGCGACATCGACGACGACGATCGGAACGAAGTGCTGCTGTTCGCCAACGGCGAGACCGAGGACAGCCCCGACGCCGGTGTCCTGTATGTCCTTGATCCCGGCGACCTGCCCGACGCCGACACAGCCGACGGCAGCGCCGACCGCAGCGTGCAGACGCGTCATCTGCCGGCGCAGGCCGGAACGTGGCGCTTCGTCGGCGACCGTTTGGGCGGCCCGGTCGGCGGCATTGCGGCAGCCGGCGGCGATGCCGACGCCGACGGATCGGACGACCTGCTGATCGGCTCGCCGCGATCGTCGCCGCGCGACCAGCCGTCCAGCGGCACCGCCTTTCTCGCCGCCAGCGCCGACTTCCCGGCTGCCGACGCGGCGGATGGCACCGACGGGACCATTCATCTGGACAACCTTGCGGCCATGTCGGCATCCTGGCAGCTGATCGGCGAGCACGGCTACGACGAGGCGGGAGCGAGCATCGCCGGCGCCGGGGACATCGACGGCGACGGTCGGAGCGACCTGATCGTCGGCGCGCCGGGCCACTCCCACGGCGGCGGTTTCCTGGGCGGCGCCGCCTACCTCGCGACAGCAGCGGGACTTTCAAGCGCCGATGCCGCCGACGGCACGACCGACGGCAGCATCGATCTGGCGGCCATCGCCGGCCAGGCCGGTTCCTTCAAGTTCGTCGGCGACAGCCTCGACGGGGCCGGCGTCAGCCTGGCGGCGGCGGGCGATCCGGACGGCGACGGCGTCGCCGACCTGCTGATCGGCGCGCAGGGCCAGGCGGCGTGGCTGATCGCGGTCGACGATCTGCCGGGGGCGGACGCGGCGGACGGCTCCGCCGACGGCGTGGTTGCGCTCGGCAACGTCGCCGGCCAGGCCAACTCGTACAAGCTCGCGCTGGGTTCCGGACGGCTCTACCCTACCGCGACGAGCCTCGCCGCAGCCGGCGACATCGACGGCGACCGGGCGCCCGATCTGCTTCTCGGCGTCTCCGGCGGCGTCAACGGCGGTACCGTGTACCTGCTGTCGACGCGGGATCTGGCGGCCGTCGACGCGGCAGACGGCGTGAACGACGCCGTGCTGCAGGTGGACCGCATCGGCCCGGCCACGCTGCCGCTGCCGGTGTTGCGCATCGACGTGGGCGGGCCGCCCGCCGATGTCCGCCGAGGGATCGGCAAGGCGCAAGCCACGGTGCGCTGGCGCGTGTCGTCGCCGTGGCAGGCGCATCCCCCGGTCGACTACACCGTGACCACCGACGAGGAGCGGATCGCGGTGGGCGCGGCGAACGGCACCCTGGCGGTCGGCTCGTCCGTGGAGACCTCGCTCGAATTCGACTGCACCGCACCGGAGCGGATTGCCGCGACGGTGACGATCCGCGTCGGAAACGCCTCGCGCGGCACGCCGTGGACCGTGTACTGCACCAGCGGCAACGCGGCGGACCTCGTCGTCGAACTGCACCAGGGACCGATGGCATGGCAGTGGGACTCGCTCGCCGAGACCACCACCACGCACGTCGCCGCGATCCACGGGCGCCGGGCGGCGCTGGTGGTCGAAACGGTGGCGGAGACCTCCGCCGTTCCGGTTCCCGCGATCAGCATCCGGGACGCCAACGGCGCCACCGTGTCGAACAGTCTGCCTGTGCTCGTCGGATCGGACGGCCCGGAGACCCGCAGCGGCTTCTATGCAACGACCCGCGTCCTCGATCTCTCCGCCGAGTTGCACGTCGCCGACCGAGAGGTCGTCGTCGAGCTGCCGAGCGACGCCGCCGGCACGACGGAGCGCGTGTCCTACGCCATCGCGCTGCCCGGCCGGACGCTGCCGAAGTTCGACATCACGTTCTTTCCGTTTCGCTCGGGGGTCGGCACCCCGGCCGAATTCGAAGCAGCCGACTACATGCTGGGGATATTCGATCTGTTCCCCATCGCCGACGACCATGCGGCCCGCGTCGGCGACGAGCACGAGTATCGGGGCGGCGGATGGGACGTGGCCACCGCCGCGCTCGAACTTCTGAGTGTCTGGAACGCGGAGGCGGAACCCCACGAGTACTACCACGGCATCTTCGACTA
>CAZJRX010000010.1:23206-27050 GCA_964548145.1 uncultured Pseudomonadales bacterium
AGTTCGTGCGGCTACGCGTGGGTCGGACGACCGGTGGCGGTAAGCGCGGCGCTGGACGACGGCTGCACGCCGAACATCCATCCCCACGAGCTCGGCCACAACTTCGGCCTGCCCCACGCACCAGGCGGTTGCGGGACCGGCAACGTCGATCCCGAGTACCCCTACGACAACGCCGGCATCGGCCCGCGCCGGGGCTGGCTGTTCAGCGAAGGCCGGTTCGTGAACCCCGACGACGGCTACTTCGACACGATGTCCTACTGCCGCCCGAATTTCATATCGGACTACAACTACCGCAAGGTGGTCGAATTCCTGACCCCCGACGAGGAAGAGACACCGACGATCCCGGCCAGCGCCGCCGCGATACCGGCGACCGAGGACGGGGGCGAGAGCGCGCCGGCATTCGCCGCCCGCAGCATCGCCTTGACGGGCACCGTGGACGCCGCCGGGAACTGGTCGCTGGCATACGCGACGACCACCGACCGGGCGCCGCGCCCGTCGACATCGGGCGCGTTCACCCTGGAGATCCTCGGCGCGAACGCCGGGATCCTGCACACCGAGCCACTCGCCATCCACCCCGACAACGAAGGGACGCTCTGGGCATGGACGGCGCGCGTCCCGTTCCCGCAACAGGATGCCGCGCGGGTCGTGGTCCGCGATGCCAAGGGCATCGTCCTCGACAGCCGGTTGCCACTCGTCGACCCGGCCAGCAACTGAAACGACACCGCGTCCAGCGCAACAGGCCTGCGCGATCGCGACGGACGCAGGCGACCCTCCCCGAACGCCGAGTCGGGTACTCCGACAACCGACCATGGCAGCCTGTCCCGTCATATACTCGCCGTTTTGCGTCGGAGAAGAACGAATGACAGACCCGAAGTACACGGTGATGGTGCAGGTGCCCGCCGGGCTCCCCCAGGATCGCCTTGAAGCCGCCTTCGCGATCGAACGGGAAGCGCTCGACCCCATCGGGGCGAAAATCGTCGGGGTGCCGGCCGAGACCGAGGAGGAGTTCATCGCGGCGGCGAAGAACGCCGACGCGCTGATCGCCCGGGGTCGGCGCATCACCCGCAACATCATCGAGGGGCTCGACGACTGCGTCGTCATCGGCCTCGGCAGCGTCGGGGCGGATACCGTCGACGTGGGCGCCGCGACGGATCACGGCATCGTCGTCACCAACGTTCCCGACGTGTTCATCGACGAAGTGGCCGACCACACCATGATGTTGTTCCTCGCGGCCTACCGGCGGGTTCTCCTCATGCACAAGATGACCCAGGAGGGCCGTTGGGGCGAAGGCCGGCCCTACCACAACGACATCCCCCGGCTGTGGGGACTCGCGATCGGCCTGATCTCTTTCGGCAACGTGGCCAAGGCCGTCGCCCGACGGTGCCACGCCTTCGGACTGCGGGTGCTCGCCTACGATCCGTTCGTAAGCGAACTCGCGATGACCAGCGCCAACGTCGAGCCCGTGACGAGTCTCGACGAACTGCTCGAGCGCTCGGACTTCGTGTCGATGCACGCGCCGCTCAACGCCGAGACGCACCATATGCTGTCCGACGGGCAATTCGCGCGCATGAAGAAGTCGGCGCTGTTCATCAACAACGGCCGCGGCCCGACGGTGGACGAGGCGGCGCTGATTCGAGCCCTGGAAAGCGGCGAGATCGCGGGGGCCGCCCTCGACGTGTTCGAGCAAGAACCCGTATCGACCGACAATCCGCTCCTGCAGATGGACAACGTGATCTGCACGCCGCACATGGCCTCCGCCAGCGCCCGCATGGGCCCGGAGTCCCGCCGCCGGCTTGGTCGGGAACTCGCGATGTGCCTGTCCGGCAGGTGGCCGCGGAGCGCGGTCAACCCGGCCGTGCTGCCGAAAACGAATCTCGGGCGGTGGCAGCCCCTCTAGCGAACGGGCCGCACCTCGAAGCCGACACGATCGCGGCCGGCAACACGTTGGAGGCGGAAGTCCGCGACGACACCAAACGCATTGCGGCTTTCCTGAAGGAATACGGTGCCGCGACCGGCGTCTTTGCGATCTTCGCTTGGATGGGCGACCTTGCTATCGAAGTCGTGATGGTCGTCGTCACCTTCGTGTTCGTTGCCTACGTGGCAACGGTGCTGTTCAATCGGCTGGGCGGGATTCGTCGTCGAAGATCCCGGCTCTCGACGTGGGTCAGCGGCGTTCAATCGGGAAGCTACGCCTTCGCCCTTGCGATGGTCGCCGAATACGGCAGCCGGTACGTCGAATACATCGGGATTGGCGGCGCAGCGCTCGCTGGCTTGGGCCTCGCTCTACTCGTCACGGCCTGGCGGCAACGCTGGCGGGAACACCGAACCCACCGGGAGGACCTCTTGTCGGCTCCGTAGTCCCGTAGGGGACGGGCTTGTCCCGTCCCGAGGCCAACGACGCATCGCGAATCAGGGCGAACGCGCGTCGCCAACGCGACCCCGCAGCCACGCAACGTGCGGGCACCGTAGCGGCGGGGCTTGTCCCGCCCGAGCCGGAACTCCACGCCGTGCGTTTCCCGTGCGTCCGCGCGCCCTGGCGGGCGCGCTAGTTCGGGTCGTGCGGGCGACCACAAGGGTCGCCCCTACGGGGCCTGCATCCTCTCCAACGGTCGGATCCAGATGTTGCGGAAGCGAACGCGGTCGCCGTGATCCTGGAGCATTAGCGGACCCTCGGGACCGTGCGGGTTGTCGTAGCTGGCCAATTGCCGATGCTGCGTCGGCCCCTGCATCCGCTGCCGGTGGTGCATCAGCAAGCCATTGTGGAATACCGTCATGAACGCCGGCGTCGCCAGTTCACCGTCCCGGTAGACGGGGGTCTCGAAGACGATGTCGTAGACGTGCCATTGACCCGGCGGGACGCAGGCATTGACCAACGGCGGGTACTGGCCGTAGATCCCCGCCGTCAGGCCGTCCGCATAGGTCGGATTGTCGTAGCCGTCGAGAACCTGGATCTCGTAGAGACCGAGCAGGAACACGCCGCTGTTGCCACGACCCTGGCTGTCCGCGTAGATCTCCGTTGGCGCGCTCCATTCGATGTGCAGTTGGCAACTGCCGAACGATTCGCGGGTGTGGATGTCGCCGGTTCTCGGCTCCACTTCCATCGCGCTGCCATCAGTGAGATTCCACTTCGGCGCGCCACCGTCACGTCCTGCCCAGGCGTCGAACCCCGACCCGTCGAACAGCACCACAGCATCCGACGGCGCATCGCCCGGATGCTCCTGGGTCGAGAACGACGGCGGCCGGACCACCGGCGGCGCCGGCCGGGCGATGTCGTGCACCCGCCATCTCGATCCAGGCAGTACCGGCGTGTCCGTATAGCCCTTCGGTAGCTCCCGGATCTTGTCTGGCACCGTTTTTTGTCTCCTAGAGGCTGTAGCCCCGTTCGTTGTGCGAGACGAGGTCGAGACCCTCGGTCTCCTCCTCGTCCGAAACCCGGTTGCCGACGAGCGCGTCGGTGACTTTCAGAATGATGAACGTCCCGATCGCCGTGTAGCCAAGGGTCACGAGCACGCCCAGTGCCTGAACGCCCAACTGGGTCGGGATGGATATAGCCTCCTGGCCGCTGAACACCCCCAGCGCCGAGCTGGCGAAGACGCCCGTCAGTATCGTCCCGAGGGCGCCGCCCACGGCATGCACCGGGAACACGTCCAGCGAGTCGTCGATCTTCAAGATCTGCTTCATGAAGTTGGTGGCGAAGAAACACACCGTGCCCGCGCAGATGCCGATCACCAACGCGCCGGCGGGCCCGACGAAGCCCGAGGCCGGCGTGATCGTGCCGAGACCCGCGACCATCCCGGTCACCGCACCCAGCGCGCTCGGCTTGCCGTAGCGAATCCACTCGATC
>CAZJRX010000011.1:0-15266 GCA_964548145.1 uncultured Pseudomonadales bacterium
CTCCACCATGAGCGCGGCGACCTCTTCGTCGAGCTTCTTCGGGAGCACCTCGACGCTCGCCGGTGCCCGCTGACTCGGGTCCTGATCCGCCCAGCGCTGTTCGTAGAGATGCATCTGGGCCAAGACCTGGTTCGCGAACGAGCCGTCCATCACCCGCGACGGGTGTCCCATCGCATTGCCGAGGTTCACCAGCCGACCTTCGGAAAGCAGGATCACGTAGTCGCCGGGATCGTCGCTGCGGAACACCTGGTGCACCTGCTCCTTGACGACTTCCCAACGCCAGTTGTCGCGCATGTAGGCGGTGTCGATCTCGTTGTCGAAGTGGCCGATGTTGCACACGATGGCACCGCGCTTGATCGATTCCAGCATCGCCCAATCGCAGACGTTGGAGTTGCCGGTACAGGTCACCAGCAGGTCCGTCTGTCCCAGGAGCCGCCGGTCGATATCCTCGAGGCGGCCGGTGTTGTTGCCGCCGACATAGGGCGAGACGACTTCATAGCCGTCCATGCAGGCCTGCATCGCGCAGATCGGGTCGATCTCGACGATGCGTACGATCATGCCCTCCTGGCGCAGGCTCGCCGACGAGCCCTTGCCGACATCGCCGTAGCCGATGACCATCGCCCGCTTGCCCGCCATCAGCATGTCGGTGGCCCGCTTGATGGCGTCGTTCAAACTGTGTCGGCAGCCGTAGCGGTTGTCGTTCTTGGACTTCGTGATGGAGTCGTTGACGTTGACCGCCGGTACCCTGAGTTCACCGTCGGCAAGCATCTCGTAGAGGCGGTGGACACCGGTGGTGGTCTCCTCGCTGATCCCGTGGATGCCCTCGAGCATGGCCGGGTACTTGTCGTGGATCATCTGGGTCAGGTCGCCGCCGTCGTCGAGCAGCAAGTTCGCGTCCCAAGGTTCGCCGTCCTTCAGGATGGTCTGCTCGATGCACCAGTCGTATTCCGCCTCCGTCTCGCCCTTCCACGCGTAGACGGCGATGCCGTCGGCGGCCATTGCGGCGGCGGCGTGGTCCTGGGTCGAGAAGATGTTGCACGACGACCAGCGCACCTCGGCGCCGAGTTCGACCAAGGTACGGATCAGCACCGCGGTCTGGATGGTCATGTGGATGCAGCCGATGATCTTCGCCCCAGCCAGCGGTCTGTCGGGCGCATAGCGGTGGCGCAACGCCATCAGCGCGGGCATTTCGGCTTCGGCGAGTGCGATCTCGCGGCGACCGAAATCGGCGAGGCCGACGTCGGCGACTTTGTAGTCGGTCATGGCAGGGTTTGTCGCGAAAGGGACGCGCACGATACCAGCGGTGCTGTCGGGGGCCAATGGCAGCGGGTGGATCCCGTGCGACCGCTCGTTCCGCTAATTCGCCATCTCGAACACGATCAGGTTGTGTACGCCTTCGACCGCCACCGGTTCGCCTTCGACGAACTTCGGCGCATAGCGGAACCGCTTGGCGGCGGCGATCGCGGCATGCTCGAAGTCTTGGACGATTCCCGACTGGGACACCCCGTCGACCCATTCCTTAAGCTTCGAGTCAACGACTTTCGGTTCACGCACGAAGCCCATCGCGTCCACCGTGAACTCCAGCAGGACCCTCGCCTCGGCGTTCCTAACAAGAGCGCTTCTCGGATAGGTGGGCGGCCGCTTGAACAGCGGCTGGAACTCGGCCGTGCCCGTCCAGGGGACCGTTTTCCCGATCGCCAGGCAATGTTCGGTGGCGCGATCGCTCTCGCCGAGTTTCTCGTAGGCCTCAACCAGGTTGGCGCGCGCCATCAAGGCGGTCCGGTCGTCCTCCGGCAGCAACGCCACCACCGACGTCATCGACTCGACGGTCTTACGGAACTTGTCGCGTCCCAAGTGAATCTTGCCGATCCAGAACTTCGCGTGCGCCTCGCGTTCGGTCTTGCCGAGCCGGGCAAAGGTCGCGGCGGCTTCGCGCAGCAAGCCTTCCGCCCGACGGTCCCACCAGACCCGCCTGCCGCCATTGAGCTTGAGTTCGGCCATCGCCTCGCCGTCCTCGGCAAGATTCCGACGCGCCAGTTTCAGTGTCCGGGTCAGTTGCCCCCTTGCATCGTTCTCTGGCACGGTGTTTAGCAAGGTCATCTCGACCCTGAACAGCTCCGGCGAGTCGGGGCCGTATGCCCGGCGCATCAGCTTCCGCGACTCTTTCAATACGTCGGCGGCTTGGCGATTCACCCCCAACATGGCGAGCGCGTGGCCGTGGTTGAAGGCCAGCGTCGCAATCACCTTGGCGTCGTCGGCGTAGATTTCCTTCCCTAGTCGGCGCGCCTTCTCGGCGTGTGCCACGGCCTCGGCGAAATACGACCGTTCCATGGCGTCCTGATAGGCCTTGAACGACACCGAGAACTCGGCAGCGGGATCGGCAACACCCGGTCGTGCCAGCGTCAACCCGAGGCAAATCACGAAAATCGGAACGGAACGCATGGCGAGTCGCACCCGTGATATTCAGCGAGCGAGTTCGAAGACGACTCTGTTTCGCACGCCGTCCACCGCCACCGCCTCGCCATCGACGACAGCCATGGCGTCGCGATATCCATTGAAAGCCACCGTGAACTCGACCTGCGGATCCGCGAGGATGGGATACGCCACGGCAAGTGCGACGCTGATTGCCAATGTCCTCAATGCATGCATGGCACCTCCCACGCGGGGTCCAGTGTTTTGCTATGGCCTCATCTGAAAGACGATCCGGTTTCTGATGCCGTCGACCGACACCGGTTTCCCCTCCTCGAACTTGGGCGCATAGCGGAACCCCTTGGCAGCCTCGAGGGCCGGTTTATGGAATAACGCGCCGCCCTCGGAGTCGACGACCTCCAGGTTCCTGACGAATCCCATCTCGTCCACCGTGAATTCAACCAATACGAATCCTTCCCAGTCTCGCCGGATCGCTTCCAATGGGTACTTCGGCGGTCGTTTGAAGAGCGGCTGGTAATCGTCATTGCCTGTCCAGCGTTGCGTCCTGCCAATCGCCAGGCAGTGTTCGGTGGCGCGTTCGCTCTGCCCGAGCTCCTCGTACGCCTCGACGAGGTGTGCCCGCGCCATCAGAGCGAGTTGATGTGCCTCCGGCAGCGTTTCCACGGCGGCACCGAGCGGCTTCGCGACCTTCTTGTACTCGCCGGCGGCGAAGTGTTTCTTGCCGATCCAGAATTGGGCGAGCGCGTAGCCGTCCTCGTTGCTAGCCGCTTTGTACGCTTTGGCGGCTTCGTCGAGTAGTGGCAGGGGTTTCTTGCTCCAGAGCCGTAGCCCGCCCTTGAGCGTGATATCCCCCACGAGCTTGCCGTCGTTGCCGTGGTGCGCGTCGACCAGCTCGAGCGCTTGCTCCATGTAGTGCCGGACCCTGCTCTCAGGTGCGGAGTCGAGCAGGGCGAGTTCGACGTTGAGCATTTCCTTGGCACCTTCGCCAAGGGCTTCGACCAGCAGCTTGCGGGCCTTCTTCAGGACCGGGTAGGCCTCGCCGTGTCGGTTGAGCTTGCCGAGCACGAACCCATGGTTGAATACCAGTGTCGCTGTCCGGCGAACGTCGTCTGCGTAGAGCGACTCACCGAGTTCCCGCGTCCGCTCTGCGTGGCCGAGCGCCTGGTCGTAACGCCCGCCAGCCATCGCATCCCGATAGGCCGCATAGGCGATATTGAAGTCCTGCTGGGTGTCCGCACCGGCCGCAGCCGCCAGCGCCAGCGCAAATGCCGCGAGAGTCGGTCGCCCATGCCATCTCGTGCTCCCCCGTTCTACCCGGTGCCCGGCGCGCCGAAGGCCCGCACCGACTTCCGGATTTGATGCCTACGAGCGATTCATGTCAACGCCTTGGCGGGGTGGCCACCAACATCAGCCAAGGAGCCGGTCGACGAGTGCCGCGACGCCGCCTTCCTGATTGCTGCCTGTGATCCAGTCCGCCGCCGCCTTGACGACCGGATCGGCGTTGCCCATGGCGACGCCGAAAGCCGCCCCGCGGATCATCGGCAGGTCGTTGGCCGCGTCGCCGAGGGCGCAGATCGAGCCCTCGTCGATGCCGGAAAGGGCCGCGAAACGCCGCAGACTTGCCCACTTGTCGACGCGGCCGAGAATCGTCTCCAAGTACCAGCCCGGCGTGCGCTGGGACGCAACAAGCACGGTAGTGAATTCGCCGGACGCGGCGAAGTCCATCTCCAACCGACGCAACTCGTCGCGGTCGCCGAAGGTCCCCACGACCAATACATCGTCGTAGCCGGTCCTTTCCGGGGCCGGGTCGGTCGTACCGGACTCGCCCCCTGCGTCAGCGTAGTAGCGCGTTGGCAGATTCCAAGGGAGCCCTTCGTCCACCACGAAGTCCGGGCCGCCGCGTCCCGCCGAGTCGCGCTGCAGGATGAGCGCCTGGCCACGCCGTCGCGCCATCCCGAGAAGCCTATCGACCTGCGAGGGAGAGAACGGCTCACTATGGAGCGTCTCGCCGAGTTCGGACTTGACGAGTGCGCCGCCGAGGCACACCGCAGGGAGCTGAAGGCCAAGTTGATCCATCGCATAACGCGTGGTTCGGTACCGACGTCCGGTGACGAGAACCACGGCCAACCCCTCCCGGAGCGCACGATGGACCGCCACGCGGGTTCCCGGCAACACCTCGTTGGCATCGGTGACCAATGTGCCGTCCACGTCCAAGGCCAGAAGGGAAATACGGTTGCGCGGGGCGTCGGCCACGGGCGCAAGGTAGCACGTTCACTCGGGGCTCGACGCTAGCGAACAACCACCGCAGCGCCGCCGTCATTCAACCTGCTCGGCAGATACACCGTCTCCCTCGGGTTGAGGAGCGCGTTCGACAACCACCCGGACGAGCACGCGTTCGCGGGGGTGGCGGGTTCCTCGGCGCGGACCACGCGCTCAACCACTGACAAGACTGGGCTCAAACTCGCAGTAGCTTTTGCCCGAACGAGTTGTCAGAATCGGGATACAACAAGCCTTGAGGGGCGAAGGACGCAGTGAATCTACTTGACTGGTGGTACGGCCTGGTCGGTTTGTCCATTCCCGCATTGGTGGTCTACACGCTCGTCGTCACGCATCTGACGATCATGTCGGTCACCCTCTACCTGCACCGTCATTCCGCGCACCGGGCACTGGAACTGCATCCCGCGCTCGCCTTCTTCTTCCGCGCCTGGCTCTGGCTCACCACGGGCATGAACACCAAGCAGTGGACGGCCATTCACCGCAAACACCACGCGATGGTCGAGACCAAGGACGATCCCCACAGCCCGCAGGTCCACGGCTTAAAGGAGATCTTCTGGAAGGGCACGGAGTACTACCGGGCTGGCGTGACGGACGAAACGCTCGACAAGTACGGCAAGGGCACACCCGACGACTGGTGGGAGCGGCATGTCTTCACCGCCCACTCGTTCCTCGGCATCGGCACCATGATGGCGGCGAACCTCGTACTGTTCGGCAGCCTGGGTGTCGTCATCTGGGCCATCCAGATGGCGTGGATCCCCGTATTCGCCGCCGGCGTCATCAACGGCGTCGGCCACACCCTCGGCTACCGCAATTTCGAAACCCCGGACGCGTCCACCAATATCGTCCCCTGGGGCATCCTGATCGGCGGCGAGGAGCTGCACAACAACCACCACACCTATCCCAACTCGGCCAAGTTCTCGGTCAAGCCCTGGGAGTTCGACATGGGCTGGTTCTGGATCCGCCTCTTTGCGGTCTTCGGATTGGCCAAGCCACGCTCCACTGGACCGGTGGTCGCGCGCCAGAACGACAAGGCCCATATCGACATCGACACCGTCTGGGGTGCGTTGAACGATCGTTTCCGGGTGATGTCGAGCTACGCGGAGAACGTCGTCGCGCCACTCGCCAAAATGGAGATCCGGCGCGCCGACGGTGCCACCCGACGCCTGTTGCGGCGTGCCAAGAGCGTCCTGTGCCGCGAGGAGATGCTGGTCGGCGAGCGGGACCGACGCGACATCAAGGCGATCCTCGAATCAAGCCCGATGTTGAAGACCATCTACGAGAAACGCCTGGAATTGAATGCCGTCTGGGCGAAGCGGGGCGGTAGCCGCGACGAACTCCTGACCGCGTTCAAGGACTGGTGCGTCGAGGCGGAGGAAACCGGCATCCAGGCATTGCGCGACTTCGTCGCCGAATTGAAGTCGTACACGGTGCCCCTCGGGACGGTTCGGGCCTAGTCCTCCGTCAACCCCCAAAAAGGGGTCAGCGCGTCGCCGTAGGGCGCGTCGTCGTCCGCCCGTCTCCCAAGGGCATTGGTTCGATCAGCGCGGGACGCCACAAGGGCGTCCCCCACGGGCTCGTCGGTCTGAGGCGAAGCCTCGCTGGTTCACTCCAATATCGCACCGAGGCGGGCGAGCACTTCGTCCACCACGGCCTCCGGGACCGTCTCGACCCGGATCCCGTTGCGTGCCGTTAGATCGAGCGAACGCGGCTGGTCGCAACGAATCACGCCGGCGGTAAGGGTTCCGGCCCGTTCAAGTGATACTGCGAACCCACGGCGACGTGCGAACCCGCCCCAGTGGTGATGGGCACGACGATGGGCGTGCGGGTGAGCTCGTTGAACGGCCGCGGAGAAACGATGAGAACGGGTCGGGTTCCCTGTTGCTCATGACCGGCGGCGGGATCGAGGCTGACCCGCCAGATTTCGCCACGTTGCATTACAGGAGTTCAGAGCCAACCGGCTTCGCATCGAGCCACTCGCGTTCTTCATCGTCGAGTTGCCCGGTGTCGTCGCACTGCGCCAAGAGTTCGTCGAGGGCGTAGCTGGGCCGTGTCCTAGCCCGCATTTCTCACCAGCCGCTTGGTGCCATGATCGAACTCTTGTACATATCCGATGGTTGTGGAGACTACCCATGGGTTTGAGCGATCACACACTGCGCTGGCCGCGCCCTCGCCGGTCTTTTGGTCCCGTGTGCGCACATGCGACCTCAACCGTAGGCCATCGCGTCGCTTGCGACGCGCCTATGCTTTCGGTCGCGAGCACGCACACGGAACCAAAATCCTCGATCGCGCCCGTAAGGGCGCGCATCATCGCGGCCACTGGTAAGAAATGCGGGCTAGGCGCCACGACGAGGCACCCACCCTCAACGCCGACCTCAACCTTGGCACCAACGCGAAGATTCAGAATATCAAGCAGTGCGGGAGGCACCGCGAGCATGACGGAACCACCGACTTTGCGCAGATTGGTAGTATGCATATGACCTCCAGACGTTATATTGAAATATGACATGGGCGAGCGGCGAGAAAGGATGGGGAAGGACGACAACGCCGACTCCGGAGTGAAGCGAGTCGTCGATGTCACCGGGCCGCGATCGGTACCGTCCCCACCACGTCGTCGATGACGAGTTCGGCGATGTCGTCGTCGGTCAGGCCGGCGAGTTCCTTCAGTACTTCGCTCGTGTGCTCCCCGAGCAACGGCGCCCGCCGGTTCGGAGGCGGTGCCGAGCGCCGGAAACGGTACGGTTGGCCGGGATAGTGTTTCGGTCCGAGGCCCGGCCGGTCGACGATGCGCAGACCTTCCCGGGCCGCGAGCTGGGGATCGGCCAAGAGGTCGGGTCCGTTCATGACCGCGCCGGCGGGAATTCCCGCCGCCTGTAGCTCGGCCATCAAATCAAGGTGGTTTCGGGACGCCGTCCAAGCGCCGATTCTGTCGTGGCAGGCCCTGCCTCCCTCGGCGATCGTACCGTCACCAACTACCTCGGCGAGCGCCATGCGATGGGGTTCCGTCTTGCACGTGATGGCGATCCACCGATTGTCCCGGCACGGGTAAACCCCTTGCAGCGGGTAATGGTGATGACCGTTGCCGACCCGCCCGGGATCGACGCCGGCCAACGACCACGCCGTCATCGCATCGCCAATGTAAAGGCTGCATGCCTCCACCTGGCCGAAGTCGATGTGCTGGCCCTCGCCGGTTCGGTCGCGGTGATTCACCGCCGCGAACAGTGCGTTGGCACCCATGACCCCGGCAAACAGGTCGCCGCCCGTGGTGCCCGTGAACAGGGGCTCACCGCCGGGATAGCCGGTTAGATGCGTGAAGCCCGCCATCTGTTCGGTGGACATGCCGAAGGCGACGTAGTCCCGCCAGGGACTGTCCGCGCCGAAGCCGGACAACGAGATCATCACGAGGCGCGGGTTGATCTCGCGGAGCGTCTCGTAGCCGAGCCCGAAGCTCGCCATGACGCGCGGCGTGTAGTTCTCGATGAGGACGTCCGCCTCGGCCACCATCGTCTTGAGGATCGCGACGCCGCGTGGATCCTTGAGGTTCAGCGTGATATCACGCTTGTTGCGGTTCACCCAGTTGAAATACGGTGAACTCTCCCAGCCCGGCAGTTCGGCGTTGGCATAGGACGACGCGCTGCCCCGCCAGCCGTCGATGCGCTGGATCGACTCCACCTTGATGACCTCCGCGCCGGCATCGGCGGCGATCTGGGCGCACACCGGTCCGGCGAAGAACATCGACAGATCCAGTACGCGTATGCCTTCGAGGGGAAGCGGATTGGCCTCGTCCAAGGTAGCCGCTCCAGTGGGTGTCCCCATGGGCTCCTTGGGCAGGTCCGCCAGCACGGACTCGGTGTGTTCGCCCTGGAGGGGTGGCCGGAACGGCTTCGGCTCGGTAGCGGTGGCGTGAAACGGAATGCCCGGCACCTCGACGGTCCCGGCGACCGGGTGGTCGAGCGGCACGATGAAGCCCCGGTGCCGGTGCGGCGGCAGGTCGAATATGCCCGCCATGTCCGGCACGAGGCCGAACGGCACGCGCCACTCTTGGGCCTGGTGAAAGAGCGCATCGGCCGTTCGGTCCCCCAGCGCCTCCTTGAAGGCGGCGCGGATCTCGTCGACGCGCTCGTCCGCGTTCACCCAGGAGACGCCGCGGTAGCGTTCCTCCTCGGCGATGTCCTTGCGGCCGAAGAACTCGCACAGCATGACCCATTGCGCACGGGTCAGGGCGTTGATGCCGATGATCCCGTCGGGGGTCGGCAGCATGCAGCAGGCACCGGCACCCGCGCCGACGCTGGAATACCGCTCCGGGACGAGGCCGCGGTATTCGTAGAGCATCGTCGGAATCTGCGCACCGGCCAGAACGGCTTGCTGGATGCTCAAATCGATGTGGTCGCCGCGACCGTGCCGCGTCCGACCGAGCACGGCGAGTTGCGTGGCGGCAGCGGCGAACGCACCCGCCAGGGTTTCCGAGAGAGCGCCGCCAACCTGTAGGGGCTCGCCGTCGGGCAAGCCGCACAGATGAGACCAGCCGCCCACGGCACAGGAAACCAGGTGCGACGACGCGTAGGCGGAGTGCGGGCCGAACGAACCGAAACCGGAAATCGTCGTCAGAATCACCGCCGGATTCCACGCCGCCAGGGTGTCGTAGCCGATCCCCCTCGCATCCAGCGACTCCGCCGTCTCCCCCGCCACCACGACATCGAAACGTTGCACCAGCGCCCGTAGCTGTTCGCGGCCGTGCGCCGATTCGACATCCAGCGCCACGCTTCGCTTGCTGGTGTTCAGGAAGAAGAACGCGGCGCTGGTCTCGAGCCGGGTGTCGGCGTCGGTCGATGCGGCCGGGAAGGGACCGAGCGCTCGGCTTTCGTCCCCGATCTCCGGGCGTTCCACCTTGACCACGTCGGCACCGAGGTCGCCGAGCAACTTCGCACAGAACGGCGCGGCAATGCCTTCCGAGATGTCGAGGATGCGGACGCCGGCGAGGGGTGACGGACGGGCCATGGCGTCATGTTAACAGCCGGCCGCAACGTGCCGACGGCTATCGGCCAACTTCCGAGCACCCGCGCTTGTTTCGCTAGCCGCTGGCCTCCTCGGGACGGGCAAGCGACTGGCGACGTTGTGCACGTCGAGCCAGGGCTCGCCGAACGATGTCGTGGCGGCGGCGGGTCAAGGGAAAGCCGAGGATGCTCGCTGCAGCGGCTATGAAGAGGATGCCCGGGAGCAGCGCGAATGCTCCCTTGAGACCCAGGACGCCCGCAGTGCCGTGAACTTCGGCGGACGCGTCGTAGCCGGCGAGTGCCAGGATGCCGAAGGCGACACCGCCTCCGAACGCGGCATTGATCTTGACCCCGAACAGGAACACCGCGTAATACGCGCCGGCGCGGTTCACACCGGTCTTCAGTTCGTCGTAGTCGACCAGGTCACCGAGCAGCGCGAAAGGAACGATCGCGCCCGCACCAGACGCAAGCGCCAAGCCGATCACCATGAGCAGCATGGGTACGAACGAGGCCTCACCCGGGGTAAGGGTGGCTGGCAATCCCACGCAAAGGCCCGCCAAAGCCAAGGACACCGCCCAAGCCCGGTGCTTGTCGACGTGGTTGAGCAGCCAAAGCCAAAGCGGCAAGCCGGCGAGGGAGCAGACCATCATCGCACCGAGCGCATAGGGAACCTTGTCGCCGATACCGAGATAGGTATCGAGGTAGATGAACTGCAGCGCGCCGTAGATGCCAGCGGCCAGACCACCCATCACGAAGACGCCGAACAGGCGCCAGAAAAGGCCGTTGTAGCCGATGGCCTTGAATGCCGCAGCGACGCCCATCTGCTGACGCGTCGCGGGGACTTTCGACCGGTCCGGCACGAACACCAGGGCGGCGGCCAAGCACAGCGGCGCGCCGAGTGCGAATGCGAGCGCCGTGGCACGCAACACCTCCGGCGTTATCTCCGTCGTGGCCGCACCGATCACGAAGGGCATGGCCGCGAACCCAAGCGGACCGACTATCGATGCCAACGTCCGGGCAAAGAACACCTGGTTGCGGCGTTTGTAGTCGTTGGTGAGTTCCGAACCCCACGCCGTGTGCGGGATCTCCATCATCGTCCAGCCGAAGTAGAAGGCCGCCGACCAAAGCGTGAAGTAGAGGGCGACCTGGTCACTCTCTCGCGGGTCCGCGACCTGCCACATCGCGAATGCCGTGATGAGGCAGCCTGCGGCGATCCAGGGTTTACGGCGGCCGAACCGCCCGCGGGTCGAATCCGACAGGTAACCGATTACCGGGTCCGTAACGGCATCGAAGATGCGGGTGGCCAACAGCACGCCGGCGATAGCCGCCGCGCTGAGACCGTAGTACTTCGCGTAGATGCCGGGCACCACGGTACTGATCGGGGAGTATAGAAACTGGGTAGCAACCGCAGGCAGCGCGTACGCGGCCAGATGCCCCACGTGCAACGTCTTTCCGCTCGGCGAGGACTGTGCGTCCACTAGTACTAGTCCTCCGATCCGGTCGCCGCCGACTTAGGCGTCTGTCCAAGGAAGGTCATAGCGACTCGTCATTCGGGACTTTGGTGTCGTGATGGTCAATACCCCCACCCCGCAAATGCGCGTTAGGCGTAGAGTCGGTACACGTTGCGCAACAGGAAATGCACGGTCGTCACTAGTAGCACGACCACATAGGCAGCGCCCCCCGCCGCCCAAAGGTAGCCCGCGGCGCTGCCGGCAATGAAGGCCTCGAACGCCTTGATGGACCATCCGGTCGGCGACAACAGGAAGAAGCTCTCGTACCAGGGGCTGCCCTCGATGAAATACATCGCGAGTGGGATCAGGGTGATGAATGTAAGGCCCTTGAAATAGGCCAGCGCCTCCACCTTATCGTTAGCGAGAGTCGGGATGGCGAGCGCGAGCAGGGGTGCCAGGAAGGCCAAGGAGAGGATCAATGCCGCCCACGCCGAGAGGGGTATGTCGATCACCTGCCACGTACCGTTCATGATCGACAGGGTGATCGCCGGCCAGATGCACAGCCAGGCGAAAGCGACAACCGTGCGTGTGACGATCAGCGTCGTGGGCGGTACCGGCGTCACCGACAGCATGGCGCGCACGCCGGTGTCGTTCTCGTCGACCATCAGCAGTCCGAAGAGGTAGCCGAATCCTCCCGGACCGCTGATCAGCGCAAGGGCCACCATGAACGGGAACCAGTCACGCCAACCCGGCAGGCTGTCCTGGAATACCCCGAGCACGGCGATGATCGCGACCGTCAGCGTGGAGACGAAGACGTTGATGCCCATGACGTTGTCGCGGGTGATTCCGCGCAGATCAAGTTTCACGATGGCCGCGACCGCAGTCATTGCACCGGATCCTATTTGCCGTCCGTGATGATGTAGCGCTTGTACTCCCTAAGGGTCCACCACCATCCGATCACGCACCATAGTGCGAGGTAGGCATACCCGTACACCTTCGCGGTCGTCGACACCGCATCCGCATCGATGCTGATGAGCACGGTCACCAAAACGGCGTAGGAAGGTATGACGGCCACAACCGGCGTCAGCGCGTCCGGCAGCACATCGAAATGGGCCAATACCGGTATGTAGGCGACCACGGTGACCCATAGCAAGGTGATCATGAATTTGTTCATCGTGGGCGCCCGGGCCACGCAGGCGAAACCCATGAGAACCGCCACCGTGCTCGAGAGGGTCAGCGCGATGAGCATCTTGCCCACATCGAACCGGTCGACGGCCACCCAAGCAACGACCAAGCCAGCGGCGAAGGTCAGCAAGGTCAACGAAATCGTTTTGGAGGCAACGTAGAGCTGCGGCCGCATTGGGGAAATCCCGAGGGCGTAGATCGTGCGCTGGGCCTTCTCCATCAGCACGATGGCACCGACGAAAGCTAGCCCGATCGTGGCGGGATCGACGAACACAAAGAAGGCACCCCATTCGGGGGAGAGCGTTTCAACCGGCAGAATCAGAATGAACCCGCAGATCATCGCCGTGCTGACGACTGTAGCTGGATAGATGAACGACTTGAGCTGCAAGCCGATGTCGAATCGCACGATCCGTGCAAGCGACGCCACGCCTACTCCTCCGCGTCGAGCCGGACGCCGGTGACGTCCCGAAAGACCCGGTCGAGGCTCGCCTCCTGGCTGTGGATGGTCCGAATCTCGGCGGACTTGAGCAGGCCGAGGAACTCCTGGTTCTCGCCAAGCCCGTCGAAGTCGAACTCCGCAGCGCCGTCCGCCCCATTCCGAACGTACTCCACGCGTACCACCCGCTTGCCGTAGCGCGCCTTGAGCGACTCGGGCGTTTCGTTCACATTCATGCGGCCTTGGACGATGAACCCGACCCGGTCGCAAAGCTCGTCCACGTCATGCATGTTGTGCGTCGTGAGCAGGATGGTCCTGCCGAGACCCCGCTGCTCGCTGATGAGCGACTTGATGATTCCCGCGTTTACCGGGTCGAGCCCGGTCGTGGGTTCGTCGAAGAACAGCACGCTTGGACCGTGCAGCAGCGCCCGGACGAAATTGAGGCGCATCATCATGCCTTTCGAATACTCGTCTACGCGGACGTCCGCAGCGTCCTCGAGACCCACCTGGGCAAGGAGTTCGTCCGCGGGGCGGGTATCCGACTCGTAGAGCGAGGCGAAGAAGTCGAGATTCTCCCGGCCCGTCAACTTGAGGTAGTGGTTGGGCAATTCGAAGGTGACGCCGATGCGTTCGTAGTACCGGTGATCCCAGTCCTCAAGCGCTTGCGACAGTACCCGGATATCGCCGCGATAGCGCCGGTTCTGGCGCGTCAGCACGCGCTGGGTCGTGCTCTTGCCGGCCCCGGACGGCCCCAAGAGGCCAAAGATCTCGCCCGGTTCGATACTGAACGAGACATCGTCGACCGCTGCGTTGTCAGCACCGGGATAGACATAGGTGAGCCCTTCAACCTCGATCATCCGACCTCCACCCGAGCATTCGATCCGCCTCTCACGGCCGGTAGGTTACGCGCAATCCGAGTTGTCGCGGCGGGCCGAGCGTGTTGATCGCGACTCCGCCGAACCCCTGGATGCCGATCGTGATGTAGTCGGTGTCGCTCAAGTTGGTACCCCAGAGCATGACACTCCAATCGCCCTCGGGGTCGGTCAAGCCGATGCTGCCGTTGAACACCGAAAACCCCTCCTGGAAAGCGCCATCGGTATTGAACACGTCGTAGTAGACATCGCCTCGATACGACCACTCGCCGTTCACGAGCAGGTTCATGTCCGCGCTGATGGGGTGCCGGTAGACCACGTTCGCGTTAACCGTCAAGCCCGGCGCGTTGGTCAGGTTGTTGCCGGTGCAATCCATGATCATGCCAGCGCTGTCCTGGCCGCACTGCGAGTATTCGTCGTACGACGCATCGAGATAACCCACGCCGCCACGCACGGAGAAGCCCTCAGACAGCAAGGCCGCGAAATCGACCTCCAACCCCCGACTTGAAGCCTTGGCGACATTGGTGATCCGCGAAGTCGGCACGCCCTGCTCGTTCGGCTCGATGCGGTACACCTGCAGGTCCTCGTAGGCGATATTGAACGCGGCGGCGTTCACGGTGAAACGACCGTCCGCCAAGACCGATTTGAAGCCGACCTCGTAGTTCACCAAGTTCTCCTGGTCGAACTCCAGATTCGTCAGCTGGTTCGGCGCGCTGACCCCGCCGGTGACGAAACCGCCGCTCTTCGAACCCTTGGCGGCCGTGGCATAGAGACTCAACGTTTCACTCGCGTTCCAAACCAATGAGGCCATTGGGTCGACGGCCGTATCGTCCCGGTCGCGCCGCTCGTCGACGCCGGGAAGCAGAAACAGGGCGCCGCCGGGTCCCGGCTGCTGCAGGCGAAGTTCCTTCTCCTCCTGGGAACTACGCAGACCGGCGGTGATGCGCAACCGGTCCGACACGTCGTAGCTGATCTGGCCGAACAGTGCCCGCGTTTCGCCCTCGTGATCGGTGATCGTATCCGCCTCGCCGGGTGCGCAGGTTGCGGCTGCCGTCGCCCGGGCGAGTTCCGGCGGGAATCCGAACGAAAGGAACTGGAAGGTCAGCAGATCGGTACACGGCAACCCGGTCAGCAACTCAAACAACGGATCCGGGAAGAAGTGGTTCCGACCGGTAGCGGTCATGTCCGTGGTAAGCAGGTAGCCCCCGAGCAGCCATTGAAACCCTCCCCCACCGCTCGAACTCAATCGCAGTTCCTGACTGACCTGTGACGTGCCCTCCGTACCGGTCGTGTAGTAGGCATCGATAGTCACCCCGTCGTCGTCGGTCGCCCGGGAAACGTCGTAGTCGCGCCATGCCGTGATCGAGGTCAGCAGCACGCCGTCGGTGATCGCGTACTCCGCGGTAACATGGCCACCCAAGACGTCCCGTTCCTCCGTGACGGGTCGGTTGATCGCGCTCCTGCGGTCCTCGGGGGTCGAGTCGAGTACGGCCGGCGACCGATCTTCGCTCATGAAATCCGCCGCGATTGTGACGTCGAGACGCTCGTTGGGGGCGAGATGCAGAGCGCCCCTCAAGTTGGTGGATTGCGCGGTGTCGATGTCGGCGCCGAGGAAGGTGTTCTC
>CAZJRX010000011.1:15276-25157 GCA_964548145.1 uncultured Pseudomonadales bacterium
AGCCGACGCCGACCGAGGCGAACGCAACATCGGACAACGGACCACCGGCCTTGGCCCCCACGCGCAGGTGATCGTAGTTGCCGTACTCCGCCAGGAGATCGATGCGCGATTCCTCATCGGGTTCTCGGCTGATCACGTTGATGGCACCCGCCGCCGCATTCTTGCCGTAAAGCGTGCCCTGCGGTCCGCGCAGCACCTCGATGCGCTCGACGTCCAACAGGTCGAAATTCTGACCGGATGGATTGTTCACGTAGACGCCGTCGAGGAAAATCCCGACGGCCGACTCGGTCGCGGGAAAAAAGGTCTGGCCGGTGATGCCGCGCATCGTGAACTGAACCGTGCGGGATCCGACCGGATTGGTGATTGCGAGGTTCGGGGCCGCGAAGGCGACATCGTCCAAGCGGTTGAAGCCCCTAAGCACCAGGAACTCCTCGTCAAGCACGGTCATGGAGATCGGCACTTCCTTGAGCGGCTGTTCGCGCTTCTGCGCCACCACGATGATCTCTTCGATAGTCTGCGGGCCGTCGGATGCCTCGCCGAAAGCAGGGCCTGCCAGGGCAACAACAACGATCCCCAGCAGCACCTTCATGGACGTGGATTCCACCGCCATCGGTCTCTCCTCCTAGGACGGTTCGGGAAAACTAATAAGGTACCTAACTATTCCGGCAAATCAACCCCAACCGGTGCCACCAGGGAAGGGCGATGTGCCATGTCGAGCCCGGGCCCGATGCCTGGCAGCTCGGAACGCCCTATGCCAAGTTGCCGACGCCTTGGCAGACCTTGTGCATGATCGCGACAAGGCTGGTTTTCTCCTCGTGGCTGAGTTCTCCCAGGACCCGGCTGATGTCCCTGCTCATCTCCGGCCAATCCGAGGCGATGCTGGTGCGAGCCTTCGCCGTGGGTCGAATGTGCGTCTTGCGGCGATCGACCTCGGACCGCACACGCTCGATCAGCCCGTCCTTCTCCAATCCCGACAGCAAGCCGGTCACCGTCGCGCGGGTCACGTCGAGGGCTTTAGCGATCTCGGCCGGTGTGATGCCGATCGCATCCGGAAAACGGCAGACCGACCACAAGACCGCGTTCCGACCCACCGATAGGCGCCGTCCGCGCTGCTGCGCTGCCCGGTCGAGCGCAGCGGTGACCGTGCGCGCCGCCCGCTGAAGTTCGTTGTAGGCATGCAGCGCAAGGACATCGATACCCGCATGGTCGGCGCTCATGCGGGCGATGTCCTCGAGTGGAATGAATTCCGGCCGATCTGCCGCCGCCATCATCGACCCTCGTCGAGGTTCAGCTCGTGAACGATATGCATATGATAAGGTACCTTACTAATTTCCCGCCAACGTCGGGACCGGCGCAACCGCGGTGAACCGTCACATTCTCTTCGATCAGGTCATGCTTTGGGCCATCAACCAATTCGGCGAGCCCTTCTTCGCCGAGTCGATCGAATCGCCGCCCTTCGAAGAGCACCTCGACGGGCTTCGACTCGACCCCTTTGCGATCCGCGGCGCCGGAGTCTACGAGATCAAAGCCCACACGTTGGCTGGTACCATCGAGGAGCAATTCAACGTCCTGCACTACGCGGGTCGCGACGCCCCGGTCCTGATCTACAACATGGGCGGCGGCGAGTCGCCCTTCTACAAGACCATGCGGCGCACCTTTCCTCCGTCAAGCAACCCATCGTTCAGCGTGGTCGCCGTGGAAGCGCCGTATCAGCGTACCGTCCGCCAACTCAAGGCGTCCTTTGTGCATTTGAACACCTACATCGCCATGATCGCCACGGCGGTAAAGACCACCGAGGCGATTCTTCGCGATGACGGCTTCAGCGAGGCGTCGGCGAAAATCGTCTCCGGCGCAAGCCTCGGTGGCTTCGTCAGCAACCGCCACCACCTCGTCTACGATAGCGCCGATGCCTATGTGCCGTTTGTAGCGGGCACTCGGCACGGCGACATTTTCCTGACCAGCGTACCCGCCGTTGCCGCCGCCCGGGCGAAACCCGATTACCTGCGCGAGCGGCTGAACTTCGACCGCGCTTGGCTCGAGCGCACTCACCCCAACGTATACCCGCAGTTGGCGAGATACGACCAACTGAATCAGTTGGAGGTCCAAGGACCGTCCTACGGGGACATGGCGATCGACATCTGGGAGGGCGGCCACCTCTACAACTACTACCACCCTCATTTGATGCGGCAAAGGTACGCCGAAGTCTTCGGCTTGTTGGGCGCGAACTAATACGGGTCAGCCATCCTGGCGTTAGAGGAGAGCGGCAACCAACCCCCCCTCTTACCCTCCGGGTAGGCTTCGGTATGCTTGGGCGCTGGTGGCCCATCGGATTCCCTGACCATGGCGGACGCGCGAGCAGCCGCATCACCCGTGCAAGACGCACACCGGGTGCCCTGGTCGACCGTCGGCGCCTACGGCGTGCCCGCCGTCGGTGCCGGCTACATGTACCTGCTGATCGGCCTGTACGTCATGAAGTTCTCCACCGACGTGCTGCTGATCTCGCCGCTGGTCATGGGGCTCATATTCAGCGCGTCGAGAATCTGGGACGCGGTATCGGATCCGTTGGTGGGTTACCTGTCGGACCGGACTCGTTCGGCCTTCGGTCGAAGGCGCACCTGGATGGCGGCGAGCATCGTGCCGATCTGCGCCACCTTCGTGATGATCTTCGCGCCACCGACCGACCTCTCGGGGGCGGGCCTGGTGATCTGGATGGCGGTCGCCATCGTCGGCTTCTACTCGGTGATGACGGCGTTCTTCGTGCCGCACCTGTCGCTCGGTGCCGAACTGTCCACGAACTACCACGAGCGCAGCCGGCTGTTCGGATTCCGGCACGGCTTCTACACGGTGGGTTCGATCCTCTGCCTCGTCAGCATGCAGCTCTTGATCGACGCCGAGGCCGAAGGCGTCGATACCGCGAGGCAGCGCGCCTGGGAACTGTCCCTGCCCGCCTGCGCGTTCATGGCGCTGATGGTCGGCGTTGCCGTCATGCGGCTGCGCGAGCGCCCGGAGTTCCAGGGCCGGGTGGCCACCAACCCGCTACGCGCGTTCGCGGACATCTGGCGCAACCATCATGCGCGGCTCCTGATCGTCGTGACGCTGATCGAGAACATCGGCTCTGCCGCCATCGGCGTGCTGACCCTCTACGTCACCCAGTACGTCGTCGGCGCGCCGCAGATGGCGCCGCTCGTCATCCTCTTCTACATGATCCCGTCCGCCTTCTCCGTGCCGCTGTGGATTCCGCTGTCGCGCCGCATCGGCAAGGTGCGGCTGTGGATGTACTCCATGCTCGGAACGGGATTCTCGTTCGGGGCGATGTTCCTCTTGCCGTTCCTGCAGCTGGAGTTTCGACTGCCGTGGATCTTCGTGTTCGCGGTGTTCGCGGGCCTCGCCGCCGGCTGCGGCGGCACGATAGGGCCGTCCGTGCAGGGCGACGTCATCGACTACGACGAACTGCGCACGGGCGAACGCAAGGAGGGTTCCTACTTCGCGGCGTGGAACTTCGTCTACAAGAGCGCTTTCGGGGTCATGCTGGCGCTCACCGGTTTCGTCCTCGAACTATCCCGCTTCGTGCCGAACCAGCCGCAAACCATGACCACGCAGCTCTGGATCGTCGGTCTCTACGGCATCGTCCCGCTGGTCTGCTACACCGTCGGCGCGATCCTGTTTTCGCGTTTTAGCCTCGACGAGACGGCCTACCGGGAGATTCGCGCAGAGTTGGACGCGCCAAGGCCGTAGGCGCGCCCTTGGGGCGCGTTTCGAGAATGCTCACGCATTCTCGCGGCAACCGATCAAAGCCGCGCTGGAACTCAAGGGTCGGCGTCGCCCCTACATCCGTTCCACGGTCTCGATGCCGAGCAGGTCGAGACCGCGGGACAGCGTGGCGGCGGTATGTCGGCATAGCAGCAGCCGGTCGTGGCGGGCCTCGCCGTCCAATACCGGACAGTGCTCGTAGAAGCGCATGAAAGCCGCCGCGAGGTCGTAGAGGTACGAGCACAGGTGGTGGGGCATGACCGTTGCCGCCACCTGCTCCAGGGTCTCCTGGAACCGGACAAGCTGCAGGGCCAATGCGTGCTCCTCGGCTTCGCGGATGGTCGGCTTGCCGGTCAGGGCACCGGCGTCGATTCCGCCCCGCTGGAAGAGGCTCTGGATGCGCGCGTAGGCGTATTGGAGATAGGGCGCAGTGTTGCCCTCGAAGGACATCATGGCATCCCAGTCGAAGACGTAGTCGCCGGTGCGGTTCTTCGAGAGGTCGGCGTACTTCACCGCACCGATGCCCACGGCGTTCGCCACCCGGTCCATCTCCTCGGCACCGAGTGCGGGGTTCTTGGATTCGACGAGCTGGCGCGCCCTGGCCACCGCTTCATCGAGGAAATCCAGCAGGCGCGTGCCGCTCCCCTCGCGGGTCTTGAACGGCCGCCCGTCGCGGCCAAGCATCATGCCGAAGGGGTGATGCTCCAAGGACGCGCCGGCGTCGTAGGACGCGCGCTTGGCGAGGGCGAACAATTGCCGGAAGTGCAGGCTCTGGCGGGCGTCGACGACGTAGAGCACGCGCTTGGCCCCGAGCGTCCCGGTCCGGTAGCGAACCGCGGCGAGGTCCGTCGAGTGGTAGAGGTAGCCGCCATCCGACTTCCTGACGATGATCGGTGCGATCTTGCCGTCCTTGCCCTTGAACTCCGGGAGAAATGCACACAGCGCGCCATCGGATTCGGTAAGCAGGCCCTTGGCTTCCAAGTCGGCCACCACGGCGTCGAGGTCGTCGTTGTAGGCACTCTCGCCGCGTACGTGCTGCGGCTTGAGCCCGACGCCGAGACGGTCGTAGACGGCCTGGCAATGGGACATCGAGACGTCGATGTAACGACGCCAACGGGCAAGGGTCTCGGGGTCGCCGCCCTGCAAGTCGACGACCACCTGTCGCGCCCGGTCGGCGAATGCCGGGTCCTTGGCGAAACGTTCGCTCGCCTCGGTATAGAACCGTTCCAGGTCGCCTAGTGCCTCGCTGTCCTCGCCGATGTCGTTCAGATGGGCGACCAGGCGCCCGAATCCGGTACCCCAGTCGCCAACGTGGTTCTGCCGGATGACGTCGTGTCCCAACGCCTGCAGCACACGCGCCACGGCGTCGCCGATAATGGTGCTGCGCAGGTGGTGGACCTGCATTTCCTTGGCGAGATTGGGGTGGGAGTAGTCGACGACCACCGGTTCGCCGCCAGCGGTCGGGACAATCCGTCCGTCCGCCAGGGCATCGGCCAGGCATTCGTCCGCGATCGTCAGGCTGATGAATCCGGGTCCCGTGACCGCCGAACGCGCCGCGATGCCCGCGAGGTCGGCAATTTCGACCACCCGGCTGGCGAGGTCGCGGGGTTGCATGCCTAGACGCTTGGCCGCAGCCAACGCCCCGTTCGCCTGGTAGTCGCCGAATTCCGGGCGCGTCGCCGGCCCCACGATCGGCGATGCGTCGGCGGCCCCCGCGTCCGCCAGTGCGGCCTTGAGGCGTTCGCCGAGCAATGTCTTCAAGTTCACTCGGGAACTACGTCCTCGGCTTGCCACCCGCGCTCGCGCTCGACGGCGACGAAACCCACCGACTGGCCGTCCTCGAGGCTCGGCCGCTCGTTGCCCTGCCGGCGAATAGAACGGTGATGAACGAAAATCTCGTCACCGTTCTCGCGCCGCACGAAGCCGTATCCCTTGGTCTTGTCGAACCACTTCACCTCGCCGGTCTCGCGATTCGCGTCGCTCGGCACGCTGGGCCGGCGCTCGCGTTGGCGGGGCGGACGTTTTCGGGGTGACCGTTCGGCGGTTGCGGGCCGTCCGGGGGACGCGCCTTGGGGCTGGCGGGCCCGGAATCGCGCCGTGGTCACGGCGGTTGCCGCGCCGACGACGAAGAACATCGCCATCAGGACAAGGTACCTGCCATCCAGCAGACGGAAGTAAAGCTCGGTGGCAACGACTGCCAACAGTGCGGCGACTACGACGGTGGTGATGATGGGTTTCATGGATCTTATTCTCGATGGCGTACTTGTGACGCGGCACGCGTGTTGGTGAACGGGTCCGGACCCGCCGACCGTCAATGTTCTGTCGGTGGCCTGCAATCCTCTTGTCGAGCACCCGCAGACCGCATCATATCAATCCTCCGGTCGTTCGACGCGCCTAATGGTCTGGATGACCACCGGCTGCAGCGGCACATTGGGGAACCCCTTGACGTTACCTGTCTCGGTCAACTCGATGGCCTCCGCGACGTCCATGCCACCGGTCAGCTTGCCGAACACGGTGTAGCCGGGCTGACCGGGCCGTGCATCGAGGTGCAGGTTGTCCTTGGCGTTGATGTAGAACTGGGTGTCTGCCGAGTCGGGATGGGCGCGACGCGCCATGGCGATGGTCCAGAGCAGGTTCCGCTCGCCGTTCGAGGACTCGTTGACGACGGTCTGCGGCGGTTCGCGTTCGTTCATGTCGGTGTCGAAGCCGCCGCCTTGGATCATGAAGTTGGCCATGACCCGGTGGAAGATCAGGCCGTCGTAGAAGCTCTCGTCGACCCGTTCGAGGAAGTTCTGGACGGTGTTCGGCGCCTTGGCGGGCCACAGTTCCACGGTCATGGTGCCGACATTGGTGACGATCTCCACGCCGACGGTGTCCGCCTGCTTCACGCTGACGGTGTCCTCGGCCAAGCCGACCGTGCTGGCGAGGCCAAGCGAGCAAATGAGTGCTGTTCTGCGCATGTTCAAGACTCCATTTCTTGCAGGTAGCGTTTGACGGTCGGCGCCAGCCCCGACTCCAGGGCATCCGCGATCAATGCGTGACCGATGGAAACCTCCGCGATGCCGCCGATCGACAGAAAACGGGCGAGGTTGCCGAGGTCGAGGTCGTGCCCGGCGTTGACGCCCAATCCCCGCTCCCCGGCATAGCGCACCGCGTCTCGATACTCACGCCAGACGTTCTGCGCCCGTGGATGGTCCAGACCGCGTTGCACGACAAGCTCCGCGTAGGGGCCGGTGTAGAGTTCAATGCGATCCGCCCCGACGCGCTTCGCGGCCCCGATGTGCACCCGGACGGGATCCATGAACAGGCTCACCCGCGCCCCCAAGGCCTTGTAGCGGGCGACCAGTTTCTCCAACTGCGCCACCGTCTTCCGGTGGGACAGATCCCAACCGTGGTCGGAGGTCAACTGCGCATCGTCGTCGGGAACCAGGGTGCATTGGTGGGGCCGGGCGTCCTCGATGAGCCGGTCGAATCCCGGATAGCCGTTGTCTCGGGCCGGTGCGGTGGGGTTGCCCTCGATGTTGAACTCCGTACCGGGGTATTCGTCGACCAGTGCCTTCAGGGCATATACGTCGTCGGCCCGGATGTGGCGCGCGTCGGGGCGCGGGTGGACCGTGATGCCCGCCGCCCCGGCGTCGAGAATCGTGCGTGCGCAGTCGACGACGTCCGGCCGGCCGCCACCCCTCGCGTTGCGCAACAGGGCGATCTTGTTGACGTTGACGGACAGCACCGTCACCGGTTCTCACCCCCCGAGGCCCCCGTCTTGCGCTCCGACCCGGTCGCGTCCTTCGCTGGCAGCGAGGGCAGTTGTCGCGTGGCGGCAAGGTAGATGAAGCTGCCGCCAACGAGAATGAACGACACAACGAACCCGGACACGAACTTGTAGTACACCCAGGTATCCTCGCTGAAGGTGTAGGCCACCCAGATGTTGACCGTGCCGGACAGAGCAAACATGCCCGCCCAGCCGTAAGTGAGCGCTCGCCACGCCCGGTCCGGCAACACCATGACCTTGCCGAGCGCGCGCTGCACGTAGTTGCCGTGGCCGATGAACCGGCTGCCGATGATCACCAGCGCGAGGATCCAGTTGACGACGGTGGGTCGCCATTGAATGAACAGCGGATTGCGGAACACGAGCGTCATCGTGCCGAAAATCATCGCCGCCCAGAACACGAACCAGACCTGGCCCGGGATCGGCCATCCCTTCAGTTTGAAGAAGGCGAGCTGGACGATCGCCGCGACCATCAGCGCCCCGGTCGCGTAGTAGATGTCCCGGCCCGTCGCGAGCCAGACGCCGAAGAATGCGACGACGGGGAGGAAGTCGATGAACTGTTTCATACCGTGAACATCTTGCCGAGGGCAGCGACCGTGGGGCGCAAGGGGCCAATGATAATCGCTCCGGCGCCGGAGAGCGGGACGCGCCCGCAACCGCTCTGGCGTTCGGCGCCGAAACCCCGAACAATACGATCTCGATTCGGGGAACTGCCATGGCGGACGACGTTGTCGACGTGCTGATCGTAGGTGCGGGTGCCTCCGGTGCCGCCGTGGCATGGAGCCTCGCCGAGACGCGGATGCGCATCGTCTGCCTGGAACAGGGCGGTTGGATGAACCCGGCGGACTACCCGAGCAACGGCCGCGACTGGGAGATGCGCGCCGCCAAGGAGATGCAGACCAGCCCGAATCTTCGCCAGCGACCCGCCGACTACCCGATCAACGACGACGATTCGCCCATCGCGATCCTCAACTTCAACGCCGTGGGCGGCAGCACCATCCTCTACTCGGCGCACTTCCCCCGGTTCCACCCCTCCGACTTCCGGGTGAAGAGCCTGGACGGCGTCGCCGACGACTGGCCCATCGACTACGCCACGCTCGAACCCTTCTTCGCCGAAAACGACAACAACATCGGCGTTGCCGGACTGGCCGGCGACCCCGCCATACCCGCCCACGAGCCCCCGTTGCCACCCATCCCGATGGGTCGCATGGGCGAGGCCATGGGCCGTGGCTTCAACAAGCTCGGCTGGCACTGGTGGCCGTCCGATAGCGCCATCATCACGCGACCCCACAACGGCCGCGGCGAGTGTCTGAACCTCGGCCCGTGCAACGCCGGCTGTGCGCAGGGCGCGAAGAGCAGCGCCGACATCGCCTACTGGCCCGCGAACGAACGGGCCGGGATCGAACTTCGGACAAACTGCCGGGTGCGGGAGATCACCGTCGACGATCGCGACATGGCAACCGGCGTGACCTACTTCGATGCCGACGGCGTCGAACGCCACCAACGGGCCGAAGTCGTCGTCATGGCGTGCAACGGCGTCGGCACACCGAGACTGCTTCTCAACTCCACGTCGGCCCGGTTTCCGAACGGCCTCGCCAACCGCTCCGGTCTGGTCGGCCGCAACCTCATGCTGCATCCCTGGGGCATGGTCGCCGGCCATTTCGACGAACCGCTCGGATCCAACTTCGGGCCGCAGGGTTGCTGCATCCTGAGCCAAGAGTTCTACGAGACGGACATCTCGCGCGGGTTCGTGCGGGGCTACAACATGCAGATCACCCGCGGCGGTCCACCCGTCGGCACGGCGCGAGGCGGCATCGCCCAGGGCACGATTCCCTGGGGAGAGGGACACCACGAAGCCTTCGACCGGCTGTTCGGGCGTTCCGTCCATTTGGGGATTTGCTGCGAGGATCTGCCCGAGGAGCACAACCGGGTGACCCTCGACCCGGATCTCGCGGACTCGAACGGCATCCCGTCGCCGAAGATCAGCTACACCCTGAGCGAGAACAGCCGGCGTATGCTGGAGCACGGTCTCGCGAGAGGTGCCGAAGCGATGGAGGCCGCGGGCGCGTGGAAGATCCAGAAGGCACCCTCACCGCTACGCTGGGCGGGCTGGCACCTGCTCGGTACGGCCCGCATGGGCACCGATCCCGAGCGGTCCGTCGTCAACGAATGGGGCCGCAGCCACGACGTCCGCAACCTGTTCATCGTCGACGGCAGCGTCTTCGTGACCTCCGGCGGCGTCAATCCGACCACCACGATCCAAGCCGTTGCGCTCTATATCGCCGACTCGATGAAGCGGCGGTTGGCCAGCAGTTCTCATTTTGGGTTTTTGCTCTGGTTTGTTCGCTCGGTTTTGTCGAGT
>CAZJRX010000012.1:0-25034 GCA_964548145.1 uncultured Pseudomonadales bacterium
GAACCAACGAAGAGCGTTTTCCACCGGCTGTCCACGGTCGCGATCCCCACAGATGAAACAGCGGCGGTGGTCAGGCGGTGGGAAACGCGGTGCTCGGTCATCGCGTCTGGTCGTCCTCGGGTACGCGATCATTCCGCCCATCCGGGTTGCGAACATCGCCCTTATCAAACCAGGGCCCGTTCGCGTTGCGCACCCTTCGCCCACCGCGTAAGGGGCGCGCCGTCGCCCGTGCCCGGCTCTCGAGGGTATTGGTTCGATCAGAGCGGGACGCCACAAGGGCGTCCCCTACGGGCTCGTCGGGAGACTCGCCAACTCACGTCTCCAACCGGTACGGCGGCAGCGCCGCTAGCAGCGACTCGCCGTACCGGCGCGTCAGGATGCGCCGGTCGAGCAGAGTGATCCGGCCCTCGTCGCTTTCGTTGCGGATCAGCCGGCCGCAAGCCTGAACGAGTCGCAGCGATGCCTCCGGCAGCGAAAGCTCCATGAACGGATTGCGGCCCTGGTTCTCGAGCCACTCGGCAACCGCCTGGTCCACCGGGTTGTCCGGCACCGCGAAGGGGATCCGCGCCAGGATCACATGACGGCAGTAGTCGCCCGGGAGGTCCACGCCTTCGGCGAAGCTTGCAAGCCCGAAAAGGTAGCTGGCCTGTCCCTTGTCGATGGCGCGGGTGTGGTCCTTCAGCATGCGCTGTTTGGACGCCTCTCCCTGCAATAGGCAGTTCGATCGAATGTCGTCCGGCAAGGACTCCACCACGGCGTCGAACTGCCGCCAGGACGTGAACAGGACCAGGGCGCTTTGCTCCATCCGCAGCAGGTCCGGCAGCAACGCGGACACCTCCTCGGTGTGTTCCTGGTACTGGGTCGGCTCGGTGCGCAACGGCGGCACGGAGAAAGTCGCGATACGCTGGAAGTCGAAAGGGCTGGGGATCCGCGACTCCCGCACCGACCCGCCCAATCCGGCGCTCTCCCGAAAACGCGCGAAGGTGCCGAGCGCGCAGAGCGTGGCCGACGTGGCAAGGGCGCCGTGGCAGCTACTCCACAACCGGTCGTCGAGGATCTCGCCGGGCATGAGGGGAACGCTGGTGAGCTCGATCTCGTCCCGGCGTTCGTCCATGCCCCTGGAAGCCCACCGGGCCGCGGACGACTGGGAACTGTCGCCGTAGTCGGTGAACAGCGCCTCGGCGCTGGCAGCCCGGCTGGCGAGCTGGCCGATCGCCGGGCGCCAGGACTCGGCCTGCTCGGGGTTCGGCCAGTCGAGGTTGCCCTCGACGACGTCATCGAGGTCGTTGCCCAGTTCCTCGAGAATCGCGGCGACACCACCGAAGGACTTGCCGAGGGGCACGGCGGCTTCGGCGAGCGGCGCCGGTATCTCCCCCAAGGGAAACCGATGGATCTCCCGACCTTCGTCCCGGGAGTCGAAGGGCAAGTCCTGGACGATTGCGCCGACGCTGGTCAACAGTTCCTCGGTGCCGCCGGCCTCCGCCGATAGACGCTCCCGCGCACGCTGAAGCTCCCGGGGCTGGTTGAAACGCCGGGCCATCGTCTCGATGCTGGAGCCGATCTGCTTGAGCCAATCGGCGCAGCCGCGAAGCGCCGCATAGGATCTGAACTGATCCCGGGTCTTGTCCGGAAGATGATGGGCCTCGTCGAGTATGAAGATGGTCTCGGCGGGGTCCGGCAACACCACGCCGACGCCGATGCGCAGGTCGGTCAACACCAAGTCGTGGTTCGCGACGACGACGTCCGCGTCAGAGACGTCCGAACGGGCACGAAACACCGGGCATTGGTGGTAGTACTTGCAGCGCCGACCGTGACAGCCGGCCCGATCGTTGGTAACAGGGGTCCACGCCTTCGGCGGTACGCCATCCTCCCAGTTGTCGAGGTCGCCGTCCCACGTGCCGGTGTCGAAGGCGGTCTCCAGTCGACGATAGATCGCCAGCTGTTCGGCATCGGGCGGACCGAAAAGCCCTTCCCGTTCGGGGTCGTAGGCGAGCCGGTCGTCGAGGCGCTTCAGACAGACGTAGCGGCTGCGTCCCTTGGCGATCGTGAAGCTGAAGTCGAGCTCCGCATGGCGCTTGAGATCCGGCAGGTCGCGCAGCGCCACCTGTTCCTGGAGCGCCACGGTGGCCGTTGAGATAACCACACGCTTGTCGCGAGCCTGGGCAATGGGAATGGCGGCGAGGCAATAGGCTGCCGTCTTGCCGGTGCCCGTGCCGGCTTCCACCACACACAAGCGGTCCTCCTCGGTCAGGCCCCAGGCGATGTCGGCGATCATCCGCCGCTGGCCTCGGCGCGCCTTGAATCCGCGGCTGCCGAGCCAGGTCGTATAGGCGTGCTGGATCGTCGCCTTCAGATCGTCGGTCAATTCGGGAGCAGGTGCTTCGGACAATTCCACTACGCCAGCATTGGGAACACCACCCAAGACAGTACCCCAAATATCCCATCGCGGGTTGACCCCGGCTTGGGTGCTCACATTCCTCCGGGTGGATGTCTCACGCGGACCGCAACGCGCGCCGGCACCGACTGGCTGTTAAACTGCCCCGATGAACCGGGCTTGTGTCGTCTCTTCCGTCGCGCTGCTGTTGGCAGCCCCTACCGCCGGCGAAGGTATCGCACCGGGCTTCGCAATGTCCGTCTACACCGACGCGGTACCCGACGCCCGACAGATGGCGGAGTCCGACTCGGGTACGCTATTCGTGGGTACCCGGCGCACCGGGCGGGTCTATGCGGTCGTGCCCCCTGTGGACGGCCCGCCGGAAGTGGTCACGGTCGCCACCGGCTTGACGATGCCAAGCGGCCTCGCCCTGCTGGGCGACGACCTCTACGTGGCGGCCCTCGACCGGGTGCTCCGCTACCCTGGCATCGAAACGACGTTCCGGGAGTCGCCCGTGCCCGAGATCGTCACCGACGGGCTGCCCGACAAGTATCACCACGGCTGGAAGTACCTTTCGGTCGGTCCCGACGGCCAGCTCTACGTGCCGGTGGGCGCGCCCTGCAACATCTGCGAGTCCACGGACGAACGGTTCGCCAGCATTCTCCGCATGGATCCTCGCACGGGCGAAACCGCCGTCTATGCCCACGGGGTCCGCAACTCCGTCGGCATGGCCTGGCATCCCGTCACGAACGAACTGTGGTTCACGGACAACGGCCGCGACATGATGGGCGACGACATACCGCCGGAGGAGGTCAACCGGGTGGCCGAAGCGGGCGCCCACTACGGCTACCCCTATATCCACGGCACCGCGATCCGCGATCCCAAGTACGGGGAAGGCCACGACCCCGGCGACTACGTTCCGCCGACGGTGGAGATCCAGGCCCACGCTGCGGCAATCGGCATGGACTTCTACACCGGCGACGGCTTCGGCAGCGACTACGTAAACGCCCTGTTCATCGCCGAGCACGGTTCCTGGAATCGATCCTCGAAGGTGGGCTACCGGGTCAGCGTGGTGCGATTCGTGGATGACGAAGCGATCTACGCGCCTTTCGTCGACGTATGGCTCGAAGGGGAGAAGGCATCGGGTCGCCCGGCGGATGTACTGGCGGCCCGTGACGGCAGCCTGCTTGTCTCCGACGACCAGGGAGGCAGGATCTACCGCGTTACACGCACGTTGGAATAGCGATCGCGCCCTGCTCTCCTCACGGCCGCCTCGCCTATCCGAACCACCAACGCCGCCGGTCGAGCCCCCTGCAGCGTTCAAGTTGGCGTTGGTAGCGGTTGCTCCGCTCGCCCACCCGGGCAGCCGCGTCCTTCAGCCAGTCGTTGTTGCGCCAGGTGCCGCGCCGGTAGCCTCCCAAGCCGGCGTAGTAGCTGAGGTAAAGCGAGCGCGCATCCGCACGGGGGATGTTCAGATGGCGGTGCGACCGGCCCAGGTACCAACCGACGAAGTCGATGGCGTCCGCAAAGTCGTCCCGATCCGAAGAACGCCTGCCGGTGTCGCGCACGTAGTCGGACCACGCCGCATCGGTGGCCTGGGCGAACCCGTAGGCGGATGACGGTCGTTTCCAGGGAATCACCCAGAGCAACCGCCCCCGTGGCGGGCGAGCCCTGGCGACGTAGCTCGACTCTTTGTGCATCACCGCCATCATCACCGGAATCGGCATCTGCCAGCGCTGCTCGGCCGTTTTCGCCGCGCGATGCCAACGCGGTCGCTCCTTGAAGATCCGGCACAGATCCTCGGTGTTGGCCGGTGGTGCTGATGCGCAGCCGCCCAGCACGACGCTGGCGAGCATGGCGATGATCGACGCACGAACGCTACGGCGCATCGCCACCACCCGCCGGTCCTCCCAAGCGTTCCAGTCGTAGGGTGAACTCCGCCTCGTCGATGATCTCGACGCCCAGTTCCTCGGCCTTGGTTCGTTTGCTGCCCGCACCGGGTCCGGCAACCACCACGGTGGTGTTCTTCGAGACCGAGGAGGCGACCTTGGCCCCGAGTTCTACCAGCCGGGCCTTGGCCTCGCTGCGAGACATTTCCTCGAGCGTTCCGGTCAACACCCAGGTCTGGCCATCCAGGGGCGCCGCCCGGGGCTCGTCGTCATCCGTCTGCCAGCCAATGCCGATCTCGTCGTGCAACTCCAGGGCGAGCTTGTAGTTGGCCTCGTCGGCGAAGAAGGCGATGATGCGCGCGGCGACAACGGGGCCGACGTCTTCGACCTCCTGCAGATCCTCCTCCGTCGCCGCGATGAGCGCGGCGAGCGCCTTGTAGTGCGCCGCCAGCGTGGCCGCGGTGGTCTCGCCCACCTCGCGTATCCCCAAGGCATGGATGAAACGGGCGAACGTCGTCTGCTTGCTCGCCTGAAGCGCGCCGATAAGATTCTCGGCGGACTTCCTGCCCATCCGCTCCAGACCGGCAACCTCATCGACGGTCAACCGGTAGAGATCCGCCGGGCCGTCCACCAAACCCGCCCCGAGAAGCTGATCGACCAGCTTGTCGCCGAGCCCTTCGATGTCGAGCGCGTGCCGCGAGGCGAAGTGGCGCAGTCGTTCTTTTTGTTGTGCCCGGCATCGGAGACCGCCGCTGCAGCGAACCACCACTTCGCCCTCGTCACGAGCTATTTTCGATCCACACACCGGGCAAACGCTGGGCATCCTGACGGCCTCGGCATGCTCCGGCCGTTTCGACTCGACCACTTGCATCACCTGCGGGATGACGTCGCCGGCCCGGTGGATGAGTACGGTGTCGCCGATGCGCAGATCGAGCCGGGAGATCTCGTCCATGTTGTGCAACGTGGCGTTGGATACGGTGACGCCGCCCACGAATACCGGCTCGAGCTTGGCGACCGGTGTGATGGCACCCGTCCGACCGACCTGGAAGTCGACGCCCTGCACCACCGTGGTCGCTTCCTCGGCGGGATACTTGTAGGCGATGGCCCAACGCGGCTTGCGGGTCACCTGGCCGAGCCGCGTTCGCAGCCCGAGATCGTCCACCTTGATGACAGCCCCGTCGATGGCGTAGTTCAGCGACTCGCGTTCGGCGAGCAATGCCTCGACGTAGTCGCTGCAACCCCCGAGGTCTTCCTGCCAGCTACCGCGGCGATTGACCGGCAGACCCCAATCCGCGATTGCCGCCATCACGTCGGCGTGCGTGCGCGGCTGCCAGCCCGGCGATTCGCCGACGCTGTAGCAGAACATCGCCAGCGGCCGCTTCGCGGTCACCGCCGGATCGAGTTGCCGCAGGCTTCCCGCTGCACCGTTGCGCGGATTCACGATGGTCCGATCCCCCGACTGCAGCGCCCGTCGGTTGAAGGCTCGGAAGCCGCTAATGGGCATGTACACCTCGCCCCGGATCTCAAGCCGCGACGGCGCCCCGCCAGGCAGTAGGAGCGGAATGTCGGGTATGGTCCGTACGTTGGCGGTTATGTCCTCCCCGGTCTCACCATCGCCTCGGGTGGCCGCCCGGACCAGGGCACCGTCCACATAGAGCAAGCTGACCGCGACACCGTCGATTTTCGGTTCGCAGAAGTAGCTGAGTTCATCGTCCGGCCCTAGAAGTCGACGGCAACGCTCCTCCCAGGCAACGAGTTCCGACGCGCTGGTGCACTTGTCCAGAGACAGCATGGGCGTGTCGTGACGCACCTCGCCGAACTGGGTCGACGGCGCGGCGCCAACGCGTTGCGTCGGCGAGTCGGGGGTGACGAGCTCCGGATGCGCCTTCTCGAGATCCGACAGACGATCGAACAGCGCGTCATACTCCGCGTCGGAGATCTCCGGGTCGTCGAGAACGAAATAGCGGTGTCTGTGGTGGTTGAGCTGCTCTCGAAGCGCGGCCACCTCGGACCGTGGATCCGGCCGCCCCATTGCCGCTCAACCGCCCCGGGGCGCGCTCATGCTCTCAAGAGCATGCGCCTGTGGTCGCGTATGCGCTGCCGGCAATGCTCGATGGTCTGCGCGCTCATGTCGCTTCGCCGTTCGTCCTTCAGTTCGGCGTCCAGCGCAATGGCGAGATTCTGGGCGACATCAAGCATATCCTCGAACGCCGCGCTGGGATCGCGGACCTCGCCGAGGTTCAGCAGCATGACTACCCCCGGCGTTTCCAAGGCGGCCGGCCGGGAGATGTCGAACTTGCCCGGTTCGACGCCGTTGGCAACCGTGTACCAATGGCCGCCGCAACGTGGATCCGCCTTCTTGAACACGAGATCCGCATCGCAGGTGAGGCCGTGGGAAACAAAAGACTTGAGCAACGTTTCGCCATCTAGATTCTGGCCAGGCTTCGCGAACAGCCAGAAGACGATGACGTCGTCGAGCGACGCTACCGGGCCGTTGCTCGACCGGGTCTCGGGAGGCGGTGGATTCTGCGGAAAATGGTGGTACTCCGAACGCATGGCCCTCGGCACGGTCGGCTCCGTACGCTTGCCGGCAATCTCGATCCGGCGACCCCTCTGGGGGGCGGCCCCCGAGCCGGTATCCGTCGCTTCCGGTGCCGGTGTCGTTTCAGCGGGCCACATGGTGTCCTGATAGGTCGCCCTGGGGACACTCGCTTCGAGGGGCTTGGCATCCCCCTGCACGGATTCGTCCCCTTCGACCTCCGGGCGCTCCATCAAGACCGGCGGGACGGGGTCGTCCTCGGCCAAGTCGTCGACAAGCGGCTCGCCGGTCAACGTCGCTGCTGGTTCGTCGACAAGCGGCTCGCCGGTCAACGCCGCTGCGGGTTCGTCGACAAGCGGCTCGCCGGTCAACACCGCTGCGGGTTCGTCGACAAGCGGCTCGCCGGTCAACGCCGCTGCGGGTTCGTCGACAAACGGCTCGCCGGTCAACTCCGTTGCCGGGTCGTCGGCGGGCGGTACTGCCGAGGCGTCCTCGGTCGCCATGTCTAAGGCATCCAGCTCCGTCGCCGAGCCAACCGCCTTCTGTCGCCGACTGACGCGCCACGCCGAGACCAGCGCGTGCAGCAGGACGAGACAGATCAACAATCCGCCGCCAACAAGGATGTAGCCCTTCATGTCCATTTGAGAGTCCTCAAGACCTAACCGGCTGCGACACTCGCAGCCCCTTCCATGTCCACGGATACCAAGCGCGACACCCCCGCTTCTCCCATCGTGACGCCTAGGAGGTGGTCCGCCATTTCTATGGTTTGCTTGTTGTGGGTGATCACCACGAACTGCACGTCCTTCGACATCTCGCGGATGAGGTTGCCAAACCGGACGATGTTGGAATCGTCCAGCGGCGCGTCCACCTCGTCGAGGAGACATACGGGACTCGGATTGAGCTCGAAAATCGAGAAGATCAGTGCCACGGCGGCCATAGCCTTCTCGCCGCCCGATAGCTGATGGATTGTGGGGTTGCGTTTGCCGGGCGGCCTGGCCATGAGTGCGACCCCAGTGTCCAACCAGTCATCACCGGTCTGCACCAAACGGGCGCTGCCGCCCCCGAATATCTTCGGGAACAGCGTCGTAAGGTTCTCATTGACGCGTTCGAACGTGTCCTTGAAACGGGATCGCGAGTCGCGATCAATCCGCCGGATGGCCGTTCTAAGGGTGGCGAGTGCCGCATCCAGGTCTTCGCGTTGGGCATCGAGATCCTGCTTTTCGGCCGATCTCTCCTCGTACTCGTCGATCGCCGCGAGGTTGATGGGGCCCAACCGGGCGATTCTCGCCCCCAGGCGTGTTAGCGATTCGACCCATGCATCCTCGGTGGCTTCTGCGGAAAGCCCGCGCTCGGCATCCTCGAGTTCGATGCCGGTCTCCCCAAGCTGCTCGCGGATGTTGTCCCGGTTGGCCACGAGCCGTTCGCGATCGACACGCGCCTGCTCCAAGCGGCTGCGCACGGATTCCACCCTGAGGTCCGCCTCGCCGCGTTTCGCGGTTCCTCTCCGGAGCCCGGCTTCGACCTCCTCGACCTTGCGACGCAAGCCGGCAAGCTCGTCCTCAAGCTTCTGGCGTTCCGCCAGTTTCTCCTGCAACGTGCGCTGCATACTAGGAACTTGCGCTTCGATCTCGCCGATCGATGTTCGCGTCTCGGTTATGCGGGCATCGAAATCGCGGCGCTGGTCGAGCAAACGCTGCCGAGCTGTCTCGCTCGCCGCCAGTGAAGCCCGCATGCCTTGGTATTCGCCGCGCAACGCGTGCAACGCATCCCGCGCCTGCTGGGCGTCGCGACGCGCCCGGTCGAGTTCGGCGGATTCCCGCTCGCGAACACTCCGGAGCGCTTCGCCCTCGGCCTGCAACCCTTGGTCGTTCTCGGACAGTTCCGCCAGCCGTGACCGGAAGGAGGCGAGCAAGGTCGATTCGTCCTCGATCTGCACCCGCAGTTCCTCGCGTTCAGCGGCATTGCGGCGCGCCCGGGCATCCGCTTCCTCCATCCGCACCTGGCGAACGTCGTGCTCGCGTGTTACCCGTGACAGCTCCTCGACATGATCGGCATGACGCCCCTGGAGCGTCTCTCGCTCCTCTTCCAGAATCCGAAGACGTTCGCGGGTCTCAGCCAGACGCGTATCCTGCTCCACCGACCGCACGTCCGCTTCCTTGCAGGCGGCTTCGATGCGTTCGATCTCCCGAGCCCGTGGCACGACGCCATCGCTTCGGTCACCGTCGCTTCCACCCCGAATCCAATCCGGGCCAAGCCAGACGCCGTCGGGGGTAACGATACTCTGGCCCGGCCCCAGCGATGGGCGACGTGCAAGCGCGACTTCCACCGAGTCCGCGGCCAACACGCCGGCGAGCAGGGAACCCAAAGGCGCCGCCACCAGTTCGGACAGCGGTTTGAGCGTCGACTCGGGACATGCCGACGGCCCCGCCTCGTAGAGCATCACGCGGCCACCCTGAAGGCCGGCGAGATCGTTGGCTCGGGCACCGGTGTCGTCCACGGCCACCGCGTTCACGACGTCGCCCAGAACCGTCTCGACGGCGACCTCCCAGCCGGCGGCAACGTCGAGTCGTTCGCCGAGCCGCGGGGCATCGCCGAGCCCATGTTCGACAAGCCAATCCGCGCTACCGCCGGCGCCGCCGCCGGATCTGCCGACTGCGGCCTGTTGCACCGCAACGAGGCTCGCCAAACCGGCCTTGAGTCGCTGGCACTCGGCACGGGCTTCGTCGTGCGCCCGTTCGCGGCGCGAGCGTTCCTCCCGCGCATCCGCAATGGCTTGGGCGTTCGAGGCCAAATCGGCGCGAAGCGCATCGACCCGGCGCGAGTACTCGTCGATGTTGCGCGACAGGCGCTCGACGCCGGCATCCACCACACTGGCGGGTTCCGCCTCCAGCGCACCGAATCGCGCGCGAAGGCTCTGCAACACCTTCTCGCCATTCTCGATACGACTCCGCTTGACCTCGGACTCGCGGTTGTTGTCGCCCGCCCGGGTCGCGTACGCGTCCCAAGCCTGCTGGGCTTGTCGTACCCGCTTCTCGGTATCCGCGAGCCGTGCGCCGGCGGTCTCGTCGTCGGCTTCGCAATCGGCCAAGCGAGGCGCTTTCGCGGCGAGTTTCGCATTGAGTTCCTCGATCCGCACCGAATCGGCATCGAGCTGTTGCTTGGTGTCGCGATGCCGCCGCGTCAGGTCTTCGAGGTTTTGCGAGAACTGGCCGAGACGTTCGGTCTGGTACTCGATGCCCTGCTCCAGCCGTGCCACATCGGCGCCGATCCCGTGCCAGCGACCTTGAACGTCGCCCCGGGCATCGTTCAAACGGGCGTAGGCGGCTCGATCCCGCTCCAGCGCCTCGTCGAGGGCCGTGCGTTGGGCAACAACCTGTTCGTGTTCGGCATCGAGGGTGCCGATCCGCGTCTCCTTGTCGGAAAGTTCGGCAGCCACCGACCGAAGCCGCATGGCATGGAGTTCCGCGCTCAGCCGGCGCTCACGCTCCTTGAATTCGCGATACCGCTCGGCAGCTCGCGCCTGACGGTTGAGGCGGGCCAGGTGGCGACCGAGTTCGTCGGTACGCTCGGTGAGTCGCTCGAGGTTGTCGACGGTATGCTTGATTCGGTTCTGGGTCTCGCGGCGACGCTCGCGATACTTGGATATGCCGGCGGCTTCCTCGAGGTAGGCCCGCAGCTCATCCGGCTTGGCCTCGACCATCTGCGAAACCATGCCCTGTTCGATGATCGAGTAGCTGCGCGGTCCGATTCCCGTGCCGAGAAAGACGTCCGCAACATCGCGACGTCGGCAGCGCGTGCCGTTGAGATAGTAGGTGGACTGGCTGTCCCGGGTGACCTCCCGCCGAACGGCGATCTCCGAGTAGGCCGCGAATCGACCCTTGCCGAACTCGCCGCCGGCCCGGCCATCGGTGTTGTCGAAGACCAGTTCGATCGAGGCCAACGATGTCGGTTGGCGGGAGACCGAGCCATTGAAGATGACGTCGGTGAGCGCTTCGCCGCGCAGCTGGCGTGCCGAACTCTCACCGAGAACCCACCGTACGGCGTCGATGATGTTCGACTTGCCACAGCCGTTCGGACCGACTACCGCGCAACGGTTGCCTGGGAAGGTGACGGTCGTCGGGTCAACGAATGACTTGAAGCCGGCGAGCTTGATTTCCTTAAGGCGCATTCAGGTAACGACAGTCCTTTGTCGCGCACACCTGAAGTGTAACCAAATCGCAACGCAATGCCAGCGAAATGTCAGCGAAAAAAATGTAGGAAGTCCCGAACCGGCATCGCCGACACGGCGGCTCTGACGAAAACGACGCCCGCGCTCTGGGTTCCGGCGTTATCCGGCTTCGATGCCCGCCGTCCCGACACCCTCGACGATCTTCGTGCCGTGGAACTCGCTCGGGACATAGTTCTCGTCGTGCTTGGCCAACACCTCGGTGGCATTGAACACGCGACGCTCCGTCAGCCGGCCGCGCACCATGATGCCCTTGCCTTCCTTGAACAGGTCCGGCAACGGCCCGACGTAGCGGACATCGAAATCATGGCCGTCGAGGTCGGTGACGGCAAACGAAACCCCGAGACCCGCCGTGTCGTAGGCGACGCTGCCTTCGACCACCATGCCACCGGCCCGGATGTCGACGCCGAGGGGGGCTTCGCCGTTCACGACGCGCTCGGGCTCGTAGAACAGGTCGACGTTCTCCTTAAGCGCAAGAAGCGCGAGCGACAGCGTCGCGGTCGCACCGACGACCACGAACAAGACCACTGCCAATCGCTGTCGGCGAACCCGTCTCAACGGTATTCCCCACGCCGTTTCAGGCGCCGCATGGTAGCGCGTAGCGTCAGGAGCGGCCAGACGCCCAAGCCGACGAGGGCGGTGAGAGTCACGGCGTAGGCGCTCCAGACGTAGACACCGTGGCCACCCATGGCGAGCAACTCGCTCACTGTTTCGAAACCCAATCCCGTACCCACTGCGCCCCTGCTTCCCGCTCGACGATGCGGGCGCGCAATGCGGCGATCACCACGCCCGCAACAAAGCAATAGAAGCCCAGCGCGTTGATCGCCAGCGGCCATAGGAAGACTGCGGCGATCGCCGGTCTTTTGCCGATCTCGATGCTGGGAGGCTGGTGGAGCGTGGCGAACCACTCCACGGAGTACTTGATGATCGGGATGTTGACCACGCCGACGAGAGCCAGCAGGGCCACCGCCCGAGACGCCCGGTCCGGGCGACCGATGGCCTGGCGCAAGGCCACCAGTCCGAAGAACAGGAAGGCCAACAGCAAGGTCGAGACGGTGCGGGCGTCCCAGACCCAGCCCGTACCCCACGTGGGGATACCCCAGATTATGCCGCTTGCCAGTGCGACCACGGTGACCACGAAGCCGATCGGTGCCGCTGCCTGGATCAGCATGTCCGCCATCTTCATCCGCCAGACCAGGAAGACGAAACCCGCGATGGCGATCGCGACGTAGATGGCTTCCGCCAGGTGCGCCGCTGGCGCGTGGATGAACAGGATGCGGACGCTATCGCCTTGGAGTTGCTCCGGCGGCACGAAGCCCAACCCCCACACCGATCCCGTCGCGATGAGGAGGGCGCCGACGCCGTAGAGCCCGATCACCCACGGCCGCGACCCCGCGAAAAACCACCGCGGCGAACCGGATTTGTGAAACGTGTTCTTGATCCATCCCATGGGTCGGGGCCATTGTTGGCAGCGCGGGATCCGCTCGTCGAGGAATCCCGGGCGGCCATTGTAAACCGCTGCGGCCGCAACCCAACGCCATAGCCGCTGGCGTGGATGAAATCCGTCGGCGAGATCATGGTGAAGGTCGAACGCGGCCGGACCGATCGGAGCTCGGCTGGGGTGCCCCCGCTAGTACTCCTGGCTTATGGCAAGCGCCTTGCCCACCGCGAATGGCGCCGCGGTCAGACAGCCCGCCAGCAGCGCCGCCAGGGCCAGAATCTGAAACGCCACCGTACCGCCCTGCGCCGCCGCCGTGCAGGCACTGGCACCGAAGATCAGGACCGGCACGTAAAAAGGCAACACCAGGATGGCGACGAGCAGGCCGCCGCGACCGGTGGTCAGCGTCAGCGCCGAGCCGATGGCACCCAATAGGGTCAGCGCCAACGTGCCGATGGCCAACGTCACCACCAGCACGCCCGCCCCGGCGGCCGTGCCGGTCAACACGACTGCCGCCGCCGGGCTCAACACGGCCAATGGAAGACCGGACAGCAGCCAATGCGCGGCGAGCTTGCCCATCACGGCGGCAAACAACGGCAAGCCGTGCATCAACAACTGCTCCAACGTGCCGTCGTCGTGATCGCGTCGGAACACCCCCTCGACGGCCAGTACATTGGCGAACAGCGCCAGCACCCAGATGGCACCCGGCGCGAGCGGCGCGCCGGCACCCAGTCCCAGCAAGACGGTCGCGAGCACGAAGAACACCAACGGGTTCGCGGCGTCGGAACGGCTGCGCACGGCGATCAGCAGATCGCGCCGGAACTGCGCGACGAACACGCTCATGAACCGAGCGCCAGGATACGCGCGGAGGCGGCGTCCGGACCGGTCGACAACGGTTGATGGGTGGCGCAGACCGCCGCACCGCCACGCGCCCGGTGACGGGCCAGCAATTCGGCCATCAAGCCGCGCCCGGCGTCGTCCAAGGCGGTGAGCGGCTCGTCGAGTATCCAAAGCGGCGCGGGAGAAACCAGCAAGCGTGCCAGTGCGACACGCCGTTCCTGGCCCGCCGACAGCGAATCGCAAGTGGCATCGCCGGCATCGTCGAGTCCGACCTGCAGGAGTGCATCCTCAATGGACTCCTCGGTTGCGTCCGCAGCCGCGATGGCTGCAAACCAGCGCAGGTTCTCGAACGGCGTCAGTCGTGCACAGATTCCCGGACGGTGACCCACGTAGACGTGCGCGGCGGTGCGACGAATACCACCGGCATCGGGCACGTTCAAACCCACCAGGCACCGCAGCAGCGTGCTCTTGCCACAGCCGTTCGGACCCCGGACCTCGAGCAGTTCGCCCGGGCGCACCGACAGCGACAACCCATCGAACAGAACCCGCTCGCCGACGGCGTATCGGATTCCCTCTACAACGAGCAAGTCGTTCTTCAGCTCCACGTCCGCTTTGTACCGCCACGGTCGTCGAGTCTACCAAGCGTGCCCCGTCGCCCGGTAAACACCCTTCGCGCCTTCCCCGTCTATAGTGTCGAGGTACCCAAGCCGACGCCGGGACCCCGCTTGAGCGACCGCGCACTCGACATACCCGGGCAGCTGTTGGACCGGGCGAGAGACGACGATGCCGCGCTTCGGAACCTCATTGATGCGGTCGCCGCAGCCGTGCGTCGGTGGGCATTGGTGCAGACCGGCGATGCAACCGAGGCGGACGAGGTGACACAGGAGGTGCTGATACGCATGATTCGCAACCTCGACACCCTGCCCCAGCCGCCCCGCCTCGCAGGGTGGCTGTATACCGTGACCCGGAACGCCGCCGCCGACCGCTTTCGGAGTCGTTCACGGCAGCGCACCGTCGCCGATTCGGAGGCGATACTTGCGGGAACGGCCTCCGACGCCGCGGACCCCGAGAGCGATGCTGAACGCGGCGAACTGGCCGCGATGCTGCATTCGTCGTTTCGCGAGCTGCCCCAGCGGCAACGGGAGGTCTTCGATCTCGTCGAGTTGCAGGGCGTCCCCGCCGCCCGGGCCGCGGAGATCCTCGGCATTCGGGCAACGAGCGTCCGCGGCAACCTGTTCAAAGCGCGGCGGAATCTGCGACGGCGGATTCTGGCCGAATGGCCGGACATCGAGGAGGACTGGCAATGAGCGGCTGCGAACGCCCCGTCGCGCCCTTGCTGACCGCCGAGTTGGCTGACCTCGAGGGCGTTGCCGAAACGGACCTCGGCCGGCATGTCCGGGATTGTCCGCACTGCTCGGCGGCGGCGCGGCGGATCCTGGCGGCGAACCGCGTGCTCAACGCCTCGCTGGCCGAAGAACGCGAGGTCCACGGCGGCTTGCTGATCACCCGGGCGCGTTCCCTTGAGCGGGCTTGGCGTTTCGATCACGCCCGGTGGCGCGCTCGATGGCCCGCGCTGGGTTTGGCAGCGGCAGCGATCGGTTTGGTGTCTATATCGGTTGTGATGCTGGCCGTGGTTGCACGCGCGCCGTCGGGGAACGAGCCGATCTCGTCACAGAGCGCCGTCGACGTGACGCCCCAAACCCTCGAAGTCGACGCCCCCGGCTACCGCGTGGCCGTCATTCCGACGGCGAATCCGGACCTCACGATCATCTTGTTTTCCAGGGAGGACGACGATGGCCAGCAACCCGGCGACGTTCGCAACGGTCCCATTGCTGTTGGTCCTGCTAACGGCTTGTGACCTTCTGACGGCGAAGGACTACCGTCTCGTTTTCCAGCTCATCGCACCGAGCGAATCGGCCCAAACCGACCCTGGCATTGCCGACGTGGCGGCCGAACTTCGCAAGCGGTTTCCATACGAGGGCTACTCCCTCGAGAGCGAGATCAGCATCGCGCAGACGGCGTTCAGCCGCGAAGCCGGCACAACAACCGACGGCGCGCCCATGGTCTACACATTCCAAGGGGACCGCCGAGCCACGCTGGATGCAGCCCACGCAAGGGACACCCAGACGTTGCGTTTACGCGTCAATCGAGGTCCTGAAACCGTCCTTGAGACCACGGTCGGCATCCGGCCCGATCAGACGATCGTGCTAGGCACCGTCCCCCACGAAAGCGAGGCGATCCTGCTAATCGCGGTCCGGCTGCTCGAGACCTGACCCGCCTTCGGTCACATCCGCCGTCGGCATCAACTCGACCGTACGCCTCAATCCCTCGAAGTCGACCAGCACGCCATCGCCCAGGTGGCTCGGCACGACGTGGCGCATGGCCCGGGCGATGTTGTCGACCCGACCCGGCTGAATGGCGTCCCACTCGGCGAGCATCCGCTTGATGAGCGGCCGTTCGAGGTTCTCCTGGGAACCGCAGAGGTTGCACGGAATGATCGGATGGTTGCGGTTCGTCGACCAGCGCGCGATGTCACGTTCGCGAACGTAGTAGAGCGGCCGAATCACCACGTTGTCGCCGTCGTCGGAGACGAGTTTCGGCGGCATGGATTTCATCCGGCCACCGTGGAACATCGTCAGCGTGATGGCCGAGGGCGATCTTGGTGGCGCCGATGCGCCGCGCGAACCCGTATAGAACGCCCCGGCGCAGTCGCGAACAGACCGGGCAGTAGGTCTTGCCCGCCGGCGTGACGCTCTTGACGATCGAGTAGGTGTCCTCTTCGACGATGTGGTATTCGATCCCGAGCCCGTCCAGATAGGCGGGCAATACATCGACCGGAAATCCCGGCTGCTTCTGGTCCAGGTTCACGGCCACGAGTTCGAAGCCGACCGGGGCGTTGCGCTGCAACGACAGCAGCATGTCGAGCATCGTGTAGGAGTCCTTGCCGCCGGACAGGCAGACCATGATGCGGTCGCCATCCTCGATCATCGAATAGTCCGCCACCGCCTTGCCGGCGAGACGTCGGAGCTTCCTGCCCAGTTGCTTGTCGGCATTGCTGCGCCGCCGCGACATCGGCCCCCGTGCCGCACTCGCCTCGGGGCGGGTGGCAACGTCCTCCGGCGACGCGTCGAGACTCGCCATGTTCATACCTCGCGCAGAACGGTGGCGGGCGGCGAATTTACCAGCTTGCGGGTGCCGAGGTATCCCACGGTCGCGATCATTGCCGTACCGATGGCGGGACCGGTGGCCCAGAGCCAGACGTGCAGGCCCGTCGGCAGTTCGAAGATCTCCCGGTTGAGGGTGAACACGGTGATCTCCGCGCCGACGACCGCGACGATTCCCGCGAAGATGCCCAGAATGGCGAATTCGGTGACCAACGCGCCCTGGATGAGCGGTCGCGTGCCGCCAAGGGCGCGCAGCAGGGCGTGTTCCCGCAAGCGCTGGTCGCGACTCGATCCGATGGAGGCGATCAGCACCAGCACGCCCGCACCGAGCACCAGGTAGAGCACGAGTTCCACGGTCTGCGTGACCCGGTCGATGATGCTGCGAACCTGGTCGATGATCTCGTCGACCTCGATCAAGGTGACGGTCGGATGGGCCGACAGCAGTTCGTTCAGGAACGGCTTCTGGGCACGGGTCAGGTGGAAACTCGTCATGAACGTCGCCGGGTAGTCTTCGAGGGTGCCGGGCGAGAAGATGATGAAGAAATTCGGTTGCAGGCTGTCCCACTCGACGCTGCGGGTATTGGTGACCGGAACCGTGAGCGGCAGTCCGCCGATGTCGAAGGTCAGCATATCGCCCACCGAGACCCCGATGGAACGAGCGTAGTCATCTTCCAGCGAGGCGGCGGGTTCCCGGGGATCGTCCTCGGACCACCATTCGCCCTCAACCACGACGTTGTTGTCCGGCAGGTCGGCGGCGAACGTCAGATTGCGCTCCGAGCGAATGCCCGGTCCCGGTGGCCGCGGCCCGCCACGCCGCCGCCACTCCCCGGCCGCCACGTCGTTCACGGCGCTGATGCGGCCGCGGATCATGGCAAACAACTGGCCGTCGTAATCGGTCCGCTCGGTCAGTAGGCGCTGTACCGCTTCCACCTCGGACGGCACGACATTCATCAGGAAATGGTTGGGTGTGCGCTCGGGGATCTCCGCCTGCCAATCCTCCACCAGGGCGGTGCGAACCAGGAGCATGACAAGCAGCAGCATGATGGCGAAACCGAATATCACGATCTGCGCGACGTTCTCCCGGTAGCGTCGCTGCAGCCCGGCCAGCGCAAGGCGCCAGGTGCTGCCGGCCTGCATGCCGATGAACCGTCCGCCGCGCAGCATCACCAAGGCCAGGATAGCGAAGGTGCCGCCTCTCACAACCGCGCCGATAAGCGCCGCCGCCGTCAACACGACACTTCCGGTATGCCAGATCAAGAGCGCAAGGCTTCCCGCCGCCGCGAAGGAGTAGGTCACGATCGGCGCCACGCCCGCCCCCAGGTCGCGCCGGATCACCCGCATGGGCGAAATCTTCCTTAAGCCGAGCAGCGGCGGCAGCGCGAAGGCCAGCAGGCAGACGAACCCGGTCACCGAGCCGACGGCAATCGGTCGCGGGCCCGGTAGCGGCAGCGTCGGCGGCAGCAGGTCGCCAAGCGCGGCGATGATGCCGAGATGCACGACGCCGCCGAGCGCCAAGCCCAGCAGCGTGCCGACGATGCCGATCACGAGCAGCACGCCGAGATAGCCCCACTGGATCTCCCGCGGCGTGGCGCCCAGGGTCTTCAGCACACCGACGTGGTCGAAATGCCGGCGCGCGTAGCGGTTCGCCGCGAGGGCGACGGCAATGCCGGCCAGGAGCACGGCCAACAAGCCACCGAGCAGCAGGAAGCTCTCGGCGCGGTCGATGGCGCGACCGATCGAGGCGTTTGCATCGCGAATGCTGCGCCAACGGTAGTTCGGTGCCAGATCCTCACGAACCGAGTCGAACAGCGAGCGCAGCGCGGCGTCTTCGCCGGCCAGCATCAACCGGTAGCCGATCCGGCTACCCGGCTGTACCACGCGAGTCGCAGGGATATCCTCCACCCGCATCAGCACGCGCGGGCCGAAGTCGGAAAAACTGCCCCCCCGATCGGGTTCGCCGGTGAGCACGGCACCGACCGTGAACTCCGCGTAGCCGAGGGCGATACGATCCCCGACGCCGACGCCGAGAGCGGGGAACAGGCGCGAGTCCATCCAGACCTCGCCGACATCCGGCACCTGTGAGGTTGCCGCACCGGTCGCGAAAGGCGTGTCGGCGATTCGTGCCACGCCGCGCAACGGGTAACCCGGCAACACCGCCTTGACACTGGCCAGCTGATTTCGGTCCGAGCCCGACGCGTCGGCGAACACCATCGAGTTGAAGGTGATCACATCCGTCTGCCTGAGCCCGGCGTCGCGGGCGAGTTCCCGGAAGCCTTCGGGAATTTCCCGGGAGCCGCTGATCACGCGGTCGGCACCCAGGAATCCCGTGGACTCCTGCTCGATCGCGCGCTGCAATCGGTCCACGAACAGGGTGATCGCCGATACCGAACCCACCGCCACCAGGAGCGCGGCGATCAACAGGCGCAACTCGCCGGCGCGCCAGTCCCGTATCGCGAATTTGAGGGCCAGCGCCAGCGTCATGTGCGCGTGTCCTCCACCACGCGCCCGGCATCCAGGGTTATGGTGCGACCGCACCGGGTCGCCAGCGCCGCGTCGTGCGTCACCAGGACCAGCGTCGTGCCCGCTTCGCGATTGAGATCGAATACGAGGTCCGCGATTCGCGCGCCGGTATGGGTGTCGAGGTTGCCCGTGGGTTCGTCCGCGAACAACACCTTCGGTCCCGACGCGAACGCCCGGGCGATCGCCACCCGCTGCTGCTCGCCACCCGATAGCTGGCGCGGGTAGTGGGTCGTCCTGGCCGACAGCCCGACGCGGTCCAGAAACTCCCGGGCGTCCTCCTTGGCCTGCCTGTCACCCCTCAATTCCAGGGGCAGCATGACGTTCTCGAGGGCGGTGAGGCTGTCGATGAGCTGGAAAGTCTGAAACACGAAACCCACCGACCGCGCCCGCACCCGGGCCCGTTGCTCCTCCCCCAGCGCCGTGATTTCGGCACCATCCAGCCAGACGTCACCGGCGGTAGGAAGATCCAGCCCGGCAAGTAGACCGAGCAATGTCGTCTTGCCCGACCCCGACTCGCCGACCACGGCGACCTGCCCGCCGGCGTCAACGTCGAGATCGACGCCGCCGAGAATCGTCAACTCGCCCTCGGCCGTCGGAACTCGCTTGGTCAGCCCCTTGGCACGCAGAATGGATGTCGGCATCAGTATCGTCCGAAACGATTGGTTGACGGGCTTGGCAGCGGATCGTTAACACATCCACCGCAGCGGTTCGCCACACGCCTGCCGGCAGCGACGCGCCGGCGCGCCCGAGTAGAACCTGTTGGTGACGCGCGACACTAGCAGCGCGGCTACGGGGTTTCAAATCAAGGCCAATGTCGAACCGCCGCCCTTGACCGGGTCGGACGACTGCCGTAAGTGTGTCGGGGTGAACGCGAACCTAGTCAGGGCATCTGCCGTCGTTGCGCTGGCCACCACGGCCATTTGCGCCGCGGGGGCCGATGACGAATCGACCCCGGCACCCACGATCGTTCTGGTCCTCGGCGACAGTTTGAGTGCCGGCTACGGGATTCGCACCGAAGAGTCCTGGGTCGAACTGCTCCAGCAACGTCTCGGGCCTTCGTACGAGGTGGTCAACGCGAGCATCAGCGGCGACACCACCGGTGGTGGCCTGGCACGCATCGGCAGGAACCTAACCACCCACGACCCGGACATCGTCATCATCGAACTCGGCGGCAACGACGGTCTGCGCGGACTCCCCATCGGGACAATCCGCGACAACCTCACCGCCATGACCGAAGCCGTGATCGCCGCCGGCGCCCAAGCCGTAATCACGGGCATGCTCATGCCGCCGAACCTCGGACCTCGCTATACCGAAGCATTCGAGCAGGTCTACCACGAGGTGGCCGAAGCAACGGGGGCGGCGCTCGTCCCGTTCCTTCTGGATGGGGTCGCGACGACGGGGGGCGATCTCATGCAGGCGGATGGCGTGCATCCCACGGCCAAGGCCCAACCGCTGCTGCTCGACAACGTCTGGGCCGTGCTCGCGCCGATGGTGCAGGCACCGGATGCACGACCGGCTTCCTAAGCCCCCAACGTAGATACGCCCGGCACGCCCGGACGAACTACCGTCACGCCGAACCGACTCGCCGCCGGCGCGCGGCAGAACCGCACCCATCCCACTTGCGCGCCATAAGTGGAACTACCTATCATCTTCCGCCGTCGATGGATGCGGAGCAGTTGATCTCACCACGACGTCACTGTTGGGACGTGGGATCCGAAATGCGCGATCGAGCGCGAATTTTCAGCTTTTTCCTACTCCGGGAGTCGGCACTGTCGCTCAACGTCACGACCAGGCTGCACCTACAGTAGACGCATCTTCAATTCGATATAGGAGTACATCAAATGAAGATCAAAAAGCATGTATTGGCGTGCGGTCTGGTGGCTGGGTTGGCTGGGTTTACCGGCGCGACCGAGGCCCATCGACTGAATCTCGACGGTGCCACGGCGGAGATCGGTATGGCAATCGCCCATGTCATCGCCGACACCGCGGCAGGCCAAGCAGGTGCGCAAGCCGGCGGCGCAGCCATCGGCGGGATGATCGGCGAGAAAGTCGGAAAGGCGGCGGGCAACGCGGCCAAACAAACCATGCGAAACACGGCTGCGGGCGTCGCACGAGCCGTCGGGCATGCGGCTACCCGCCGAGTAGCGGTCTCCGTGGGCGCTCGTGTCGGCGCCGCCATCGGCGTTGCGGGAGGCCCCGTTGGCATGTTCGTCGGTGCAGCCGCAGGCGCCCTCTAGCACCTCGACCGGCTGAGCTCGAGTTCGGTATGGCAGTTCTCACCGTTGCGTTGGCTTGTCTCGCTATGGCGTTGCCCGTGTTGGTCTACGCACGACTCCAGCGCAACGGTGAAAACAGCGGTGCCCTCCTATTAGTGGGAGTTCACGTGTGTTCGTACTTGCTCGGTGCCGGCGTGGCGCTGTTGCTTCTGTCTGGCATGCTCCATTGGAGGGAGGAGAACGGCGTTTTGCTTAGCAGCGACCGTTGGCACACGGTCGTGTTGGCCGGCGCGATCAGCGGTCTGACCGTGCACCTTCTGCTACGCATCGTATTCCACGGACTCTATGAACTCGCCATCCACTGGGCTCTGCATCTACCCCGCGAAAGAAATCAGACGCCAGCATTGAGACTCCGCTCAGTGGTATGGGAAATGGTTGGCTTCGCAGCGGGGTTCGCCGTTCTCTACCTGCTCGGGCACTACGCCCGGGGTTTGGGCGATCTGGGGGTATGGCTTCTTCTCCCCGTATTCGCAGCCGCGATCCCGCTCTACGAGACGTTACTGCTTCCGTGGCTGCGGTTTCTCCGAGCGCCGCACCTGACGACGCGGAATGTTGCAGATATCGACGATTGGCTCGACGACGTCTGTCGGAAACGCCAGATCCCCCGGTTTCACGTCAAGGTCCAGGAAGGAACCCTCGCGAACGCGTACGCCATGGGTGGCCTCTACCGTCATCTGATCGTCCTCGGCGGCGGGCTCCTCGACAGCATGACACCGTCTCAGATCCGGGCGATCCTCGCCCACGAGATGGCGCACGTGATCCGCGGCGACGTGCCCCGCCTACTGCTTCCCATCGCGATCGCATCGGGATCATGCTGGCTGGCGTGCGTGTGGCACTACGCGAGTCCGCTATTCGCCACTCAAACCGTGTCCGGCGTGCTGTCCGCTGCGGGGATAGCGGCCTTGAGCGCCGCCGTCTTCACCATCGCGATCCCGGGCTACTTCATGCGCAGGATGGAGTACGGTGCAGACCGGCTTGCCGTCGAGTTGCTTGGGAACGGTGATCTGCTTGTCGACGCGCTACGACGCCTCGCCGCCCTGAACGGTGACCCGATCCGGCAGGGGTATTGGTCCCACCCTTCAACGCTTGACCGGATCAAGGCTATTCGCAACCTGACCGCCAACGCGTCGGTGTGACACGGGGCTGCGATCAGCACAGAGCGGCAAACTGACAAGCACGTTCACCTCAATGGAACTCCTCGCCGTCGCCCTCGTTCTTGCACCCTGTGCGCTGGTCGCACTGCTGTGGGTTCGCTCGAGAAGCGACGGCGAGGAACCCAGTCCGCGCATCAACCGAATCGCCGTGACTGCGTCCTTGCTGGCCAGCGTATCCGTCCTTCTGATGGCGCTCGCCGGCTTGCCGTATACCCTGGACTCTCGGCACCTCCCCGCATCGGGTTGGCAGTTCATCGTCGCACTCGGCCTGGTCTGCGGTTTCATCATGTATCTTCTCTTGAGGGCGATCCTAGTCGGCATCTCCCTCGAGCTCTATCGATGGTCATGCCGACTGCCAAGAGAGAACGCAACCCCCATCGGGCATCTGTTCCTCGTCGAAGTCTTCATCCTCGGCGGCTTCATGTTCCTTTTCGTATCGGTTTTCTCCGCAACCATGTTCGCGCCTTCCGGGATCGTTCCTGCGTGGGCGTTGACGCCACTGATCGTCAGCATCCTGCCGATGTACAACACCTTCCTGATCCCGTGGCTGAGGTACCTTCGCGCACCTCGATTGAGCGAACGCGACCTTGCCCAAACGGTGGCGTGGCTTGGCAAACTGCGCCGCCAGCGCCGGCTTCCCCCGTTCCGAGTCAGGGTGCAGGAAGGACGCCTTGCGAATGCGTTCGTCACCGCCGGACTGCGCACGCACCTCGTCGTGATAGGGGGTGGGCTGATCGACCGAATGTCCCATTCTCAACTGGTCGCGGTCCTCGCCCATGAGATCGCGCATGTCGAAAAGCGCCATGTGCCGAGACTGATTCTCCCTTTGATGATCGTCGGCGCAACGTTGCACGTCTGGTGCGTCATCTCGTTTGTGAACCCCCTTTTCGATAGGGAGGGATTGTTCGTACTCGCCGGAGCGGCGCTTGCTGGGGCATTTGGCGGGGTGTTCCTCGCCGTGCTACCCGGGTTCTTCATGCGCAAGATGGAATTCCAGGCCGACCGCCTCGCTGTCGAGATGCTCGGCGACGGGGAGCAGCTTGTCGACGCCCTTACTCGGCTCGCGGAACTGAACAAGCAACCGTTGGACGCGAAAGGCTGGTCGCATCCGTCGATGCAGGCCAGGATTGACGCTATCCGCAAGCTACCGACCGTCGAGGCATCGGCCTCACCCTGATCAGGACGCTCCCGTCCAGCAGCCCGGGCAGCTCACGCCTCTCTCGTAGCGGGGCGATGCTCGATCGGTGGGCGACAATGGTCGGCTGCACGCTCCGCACAGCTCGAAACCACCCTCCTCCAACGTCGATGTGACGGAGACCCGTTCGTCGAAGACGAAACACTCGCCCTCGAACGCGCCTGTGGCGTCACGAGTTTCCGCGAAGTAACCGAGTATTCCGCCGTCGAGTTGGCGGACATCCTCGAATCCCTCTTCGAGAAGGAGCGCGGACGCCTTTTCGCAGCGGATGCCGCCGGTGCAGAACATGGCCACCGGCCGTTGCCGCGCGTCGCCGAGCCGCTCGGCCACGAACCGTCGGAAGTCCCGGAAGTTCTCCGTATCGGCTCGCGTGGCACCCTTGAACGTACCGACGTCGGATTCGTAGCCGTTGCGTACGTCCAGCACGAGCACGGCGGGGTCGGCAATCAGCTCCTCCCAGGCGGCCGCACCAATGTGTTTGCCGACGGGTGTCGTTGTCCCGAGCGGTCGATCGAAGGTGACGATTTCCGGGCGGACGCGCACCCGCAAGCGTCGAAACACCGGGTTGCCGCCGGCCGCCGACGACCACTTCACGTCGACGCCGGGAAAGTGCCGACGGATCACGCGGTCGAGATCGGCCCGGTGCCCGGCCAAGGTGGCGTTGACGCCTTCCGTAGCCAGCAGGACGGTGCCGCGCAGGGAGTGCGACAAACAAGCCGCCTCGACGGCATCGCGCAACGCACCGACATCGTCGATGGATCGGAAGCGATAGAACGAGGCCACCGACAGGGCGTCACCGGGGTCCGCCATTGGGCTAGCCCTCGGTGCGGCCTGCCCGCAGCGCGCCATCGCCACCCCGGCAGGGCGGGGACATCGGGGCGTTGCCGAAACGCTTCTGCCAATCAGATTCGGTGTAGGTGTGGATCGCCAGGGCATGCACACCGCCGGCGAGTTCCGCCGCCAACGTCTCGTTGACGCGCCGGTGGCGGTTGATAAGGCGTTCGCCAACGAACGTCTCCGAGACGATCACCACCTTGAAATGCGTCTCCGACCCGTCCGGCACGTTGTGGTTGCCGCTTTCGTTCACCACTTCGAGATGCGCCGGGTCGAACGCCACCGCCAGTTTCTCTTCGATACGATCCTTCAACATGTCTGCCCTGCCATCTTTGTACTTGAACCCAGTTGAGCGATGCTGCTAATCGCTCTCATACATCTCCCGTAACCGTAGCGACGGTAGTGGTCGCCCGTTCGTTCACACGCGCGACCCAAGGGTCGCCCCTACAGTCGCTCTCGCACCGGCCTGACGTCTCGTCGGCCCGGCCGGCGCGTCGCAAGCGACGCGATGGACTACGTTTGAGGTCGCACGTGCGCGCACGGGACCAAAAGACCGGCGAGGGTCGCCTGCGCGAAGCGCAGCCGG
>CAZJRX010000013.1:0-11142 GCA_964548145.1 uncultured Pseudomonadales bacterium
GGCCATCGTCAGGAAGGTGGTCAGACCCGCCCGCACCTCGGTGCGGATGTTGGTTCCGCGTTCCGTGAGTCCGAAGCGGTGGTCTAGATCCAGCATCGCGACGATACTAGCGTGCCCGACGAGGACTTTCCTCGGCGGCTGGTCCGACCATGGTCCGTCACCCGTGAACTGAGAGAGTCAAAGGATGCCAACGAGAAAGCCCAACCTGCTCTACGTGTTCTCCGATCAGCAGCGTGCCTCGGCGATCGGTTGTGCCTATGGCGACGAGGATCTGCTGACGCCGAATCTCGACGCCCTGGCGGGCGGAGGATTGCGCATGGAGGCTGCCGTTTCGAACTCGCCGGTGTGCACTCCCTATCGGGTGATGCTGATGACGGGCCTCTACGGCCATCACACGGGCGTGACGACGAACGACTGCTATCCGGACATAAGCCGTCACCCGCATATCGGCCGCACGTTCGGGGATGCGGGCTATCGATGTGGCTATATCGGCAAGTGGCACACGGGGGAGGAGATGCGCCTCGACGCCGGCCATCCGATGCGGTTGGGGTTCGACGACGAGTGGTTCGTGGGGATAAAGGGCCGACACAACAATCCGAACCGGGACCATGCGATCAACAGTCGTGAAACCGACGTGGGCGAAGGCTTGGATCGCACCGAGGCGGAAACGAACCGGGCCATCGAGTTCATCAACCGGCAGGATGGGGATGCGCCCTGGTGTCTTTTTCTGTCGTGGTACCCACCCCACCCACCCCTGGTGGCGCCGGACCGGTACGTCGAACCTTACCTGGAGAGAGACCTGGCCAAGCACCCGACGACATGGAAGCTCTACCATGACGACGAGGTCGCCGGATTGAATGCCAACTACGCGCACTACTACGGACTGATCTCCCAAGTCGATGCGGAATTCGGCCGGCTGATGCAGGCCTTGGCGGAATGTGGTCAGGCCGAGGATACGATCGTGGTCTTTACGTCGGACCACGGCGAGATGCTGGGCAGCCAGGGCATGTATTCGAAGCACTGGCCCTATCGGGAGTCGTCTGAGGTTCCTTTCCTGATTCGCTGGCCGGGCAGGATCGCGGCGAATTCCACCTTGGGGATGCCATTCGGAACGCCGGACATCTATCCGACACTGTGCGGGCTTGCCGGTATCGAGGTGCCCGAGGGGCTGGACGGTGTCGACTGCTCGGCGACGCTAGTGGGCGGGAAGCCCGCCCAGGAGTCCGTGTATCTCGCGATGCAGCATGGCTACGTGGCCTGGCCGGGATGGCGGGGGCTTCGAACAGAGCGCTACAACTACGCCCGAACCGAAGAGGCCCCTTGGGTTCTGTTCGACCTGGAAAACGACCCGTTCGAGGAGAACAACCTGGTCGGTCAGAACGAAAGATCCGTTGCCGAAATGGACGCGTTGCTGCGTGAAACCATGGCGGGCTGCGGCGACTCCTGGCGCGGAAGTCGTCAGCAACTCGGCGACTGGAACCTCTGGCCCGGAAGAAGCCAACGTACCGGTGGGCGGGGCGCCGTCGATGACACGGTAGTGCGAAAGACGGTGCCAGAGGCGGTCATGGCCGCGCCGCCTCGGCATTGATGGTGGCAACCCTCGAAATTCGGGCTCCTGCCGCGGTCAGGCGGGCATGACCTCGATGTCCGGGCACCCAAGGAGACGTGCGTCGCCGAGGACTTCCCACTCGCTTGCGGCGGTGGCCGGTTCAATGAGGTCGCCCAGAATCGTCCCCTGGTCCCGCAGGGTGCCGAGCCAGGCGTGGCCCGACGTTCTCGGCGGCGGAACGATCTGCGCGACGGGCCTGCCGAAACGTGTCACGAGAACAGGCTTTCCTGTCCGACTGACTCGAGCCAGCACGGCGAGGCACGTGGCCTTGAACTCGGAGATCTTCATCTGTTCCATGGGCGGATCATACTATGGTCAAGGACCATGGTCTAAACCGTGCGTGGGATCGGATGATCGGCCGGCCAGCCGCGTCACAGCGTGATGTCGCGCCGCCAGTATTCGTTGCCGTCCTGGCGGATCTCCGCACGCGTTGCTTCGTTCCAGGACGCGTCGCCGAGGTATGTTCCCCGATACTCGAAGGGTCTCTCGTCGGGGCGGTGCTGGCGTCGGGCGTCGATCGCCAGCGGGATCATGCGCGCGCGTCGCAGTACGTAGTCTTCGGTGTAGGTGATCTTCTTGGTGTCCTTCCCCGGTTGCTTGAAGGCGTGCACGTTCGTCGTGGTCGCGCCGATCGCCGAGTCGCGTTTGTGGAAACCGAGCACCATCGTCACCCGGCGCTCGGCGGACTTGTTGGGATACGAGCCGTGCAACGCACTGCGGTTGACGATGCCGCAGTCGCCGGGGGCGAGGAGCATCGGCACGGCGTCGGCCAAGCGTTCGGTGATCGGCGGAAACTCACCGCCGTTCGCCAATAGCCATCGACGGTGGCTGCCGGGCACCACCCACAGGCAGTTCTCCGCCGTGCAGTTCGACCAGGACACGCTCATGTTGTAGCCGTGGCACTTGCCGCTGCCGTCGGGCTGCTCGAGCGCTTCGCCATCCGCCGTCCAATGCGTGCGGCCGTCCTGGTGCCAGCGCGTCGGGAACCCGCTGCCGGGTGCCTTGTAGAAGATGCCTTCGTGAAACGGCACGAAATCCGGCCCGTATAGGCTCGCCGCGATGGCGAGGATCTTCGGGTGTGCGTAGACCCTCAGAGTCGACTCCATGTAGATGAACGGGTGCGACAGCAGCGACACCCGGGCGGGCGCGTCGGGGTCGGCTTCGTCCTCGACCATGGTGAAGTAGCCACCGAACGGCGATGGCCGACCGTGGCGGTCGGTATCGCCGTCCGACGCGGTGGGGACGTTGTCGAGTACTTGGTCGAACTCCGCCGTCAAATCGCCGATCTCTTCCTCGTCCAGCACCCCCGTAAAGACGTAGAAGCCATGCTCGCGATACGCGTCGGCGATGTCCTGGGCGAGACGCCCTTCGACGTCGAGATGGACTGGCCCACGGTTGCCAAGGGCGAGGGCGCGCTCGACACCGGCTTCTGCGTAGGCCTCCCAGGCTGTTTCGGTCATCGCCGACGGCTACCGACACCGCCTTCGGGCGCGGGCGACGGCGCGGATCGCCGTAACGGACCGGCTTGTCCCGTCCCGGCGCGCCCTTTGGGGCGCGCATCGACCGCGGCCGCAGGCAACCCGTCGAGGGCGACCGCAACGCCCCCGTCACGGTGCGCCGTCACCCCTGTGGGCGCCAGCGCACCTGCAGGCCGATCCGCCGCGGGTCGGTCAAGGTGCCCATATGGGGAGCGCTGCTATTGGTCGACCGCTGCAGGAACTCGATCAAGCCGATCTTGTCGAGTGCGTTTTGAACGAAGAGCGTTGCGGAGAGATCCCCGTTGGGCGAGGTCCATGTGCCCCTCAGGTCCAAACGGCCATAGGCTTCCAGATCGGCCATCGGCGAGTTGTTCAAATCCGCGTGCCGCTCGCCCGTCCAACTGTAGGTTGACAGCAACAGCAACTCGCCACCGATGTCGAGGGGTCTCGAGTACGCCGCAGTCACGGCGAACTTGTGCTTCGGCTGCATCGGCAGCTCGTTCCCGGTCATGTCCTTCGGCAGCACATAGGCGCTGACCCTGGGTTCTCCGGTCTCGAAATCGACGTGGTTCCAGATGCCGTACTCCGGGTTCGGATCGCCCCGGACGACCTCGGCGTGTTCGCCGATCTCCGAACCCAGCCAGGCGTAGTAGCCGCTCAAGCGCCAGTTCTCGTTGGCTTGGTAGATGAACTCGGCCTCGGCACCCCAGATCTTGTTGCTCTCGATGTTGTCGGTGAACTCGATGAGCGGAGAATCCGCGGTAGGGGGGATGATCGGATTGGGATTTTCCTTGGTGCCGTTGATCTGGTAGTCCGAATAGTCGTTGTAGAACGCCGCCGCCGTGAGCTGAAGCCGCCGATCCATGTACAGACCCTTCATACCGACCTCGTAGTTGACGAGGGTCTCTTCCTTGATCGGACCGGTTGGGGCGCCGGGCGAGAACGTGTTGAACCCGCCTGCCCGGTAGCCCGTGGACAGGCGACCGTAGATCAACTGGTCGGGTGCCGGCGCGTATTCCAGGCTGACATGGCCGATCGTTTTGCCCCAGGTTCGCTTCTTCGGATCCGAGTCGTCGAAGTAGAGGATCACGGGTGAGCCAATCTCCAGAATTATCCAGCCACCGTCGAAGAGCTGTTCCTTTTCATCCTCCGTGTAGCGCAGACCGCCGGAGATCTGCCATTGTTCGTTGACTTGGTACTCGGCATTCAGGAAAGCCGCGTTCGTCGTCGATGCACCGTTGGTCGAGAAGAGAAAGAACTGCGTGTGGTCGTTTCCCTCGGGGCAGTCCCAGCCCTGGGCGACATCGCGACCGCCGCGAGATACGCCAATGCCGAGTCCTTCAATGACGTTTGTCAGTACGTCCTGGCAATTGGCTACCGGTATGAAGCCAAAGATCGGTGACGCCGCCCGGGCGGCTTCGTCGGCGCTCTGGAAGCGGAACGAGCTCGCGTAGTTCCATACCGGCACGCTCCAGGTGGTGTGATTGTTGTAGCGGAAGACCCCGGCGATGAAATTCACGTTGCCGTCAAGCTCGGATACGAGCTGCAGCTCGTGCGACTCTTCGGTGTAGTCGTAGGTAACACCAAGGACGATGTCCTCGAAAGGAACCCCGGCATCGGCGGACAGGGACGGATCGGCGGTACTACCGACCCGGTTCGTGAAGTCGTTGTCGCGGGTCACCTGCTGGTAGTTGTCGGTACTTCCGTAGTTGTAACGTAACGAGAACGACTCGGTGAGCTGATAGTCGGCGCTGAGGGTCCGTTGGTCGCCCTCGCTGCCCGATATGCCGGGGCGGTTGACGTGCAGCTTGTTGGAGATGTCGCCGCACTCGAAACCCGGTGTCCCTGGGGGACAATCGTCCGGCACGGAGGGTAGGGGTCCCGTGTAGAGATACCAGAAATTGGTTTCGCACTCGGGTTCCTCGTCCCGGGAAAGCGGATCCACGATGCACTCCAAGGTGCGGTTTCTCTCCGAGAGCGGAACCTGCATCCGGGGCGAACCGTCGTCTTCGACCAGTGCGATGCGTAGGTTCACATCCAGACGATCCGACTTGTAGCGCAATTGCGGCGTGAAGGTCGTCTGATCGGGTGCCGCGTAGTCGCCGCCACCGCCGCTGTTCTTCTGGGCACCGTCGCCGGTGTAGAAACCGCCGTTGATGCGGAAGCTCAGGTTGCCCGCGAGCGGCCCGCCGAAAGCCACGTTGTAGCGCTGGGTCGTCTGGTCGGTGAATTCCACCTGGAACAGCGAGTCCCACTCGTCGGTGGGTCGCTTGGTGAAGTAGCTGATCGACCCGGCGATCGAGTTTCGCCCGTTCAGCGTGCCCTGGGGACCGCGCGCCACCTCGATCCGTTCGACGTCGAAGAGGTTCGGGGCGACACCGTAGGTGCCGATGGTGTACACGCCGTCCACGTAGGTGGCCACCGCCAGATCCGAGTGGGTCTCACCCGCGAGTCGCGAGCCGATGCCGCGGATCACGGTCCCCTGGCCGACCTGCTCGCCGTTGTCGCCGAATTGCAGACCCGGCACGAGTTGCTCGATGTCGTTGGCGCTGGTCATGCCGAGTTCTTCGATCATCTGCTCGCTGAACGCGGACATCGTGAGCGGCACGTCGAGCAGCCTCTCCTCCCGTTTCTCCGCAGTGACGATGATCTCTTCGATGTACGCATCCGTACTCGAATCCTGGTTTTGATCGGCGGCAAGTCCCGGCAAGGCAACTAGCACGAGGGGCAGAGAGCAGAAGGGAGTCCGGGCATCCATGGGTGACCTATTCGGGGCGGCGCAGCGTAGCTAGTCAGCGTACTCCCAGGTACCGGGACTGTCCAACGCCCGGGGGCTCGTATGGATTCCCCACAGCGACGCTGAGCACTAGGCACCCGAGCGCAAGCGGGCGGGGACAAGCCTCGCCCGCCTCACCGATTCACGATCCGCGCCGCCTTTGCCTCGTCGTACCACCAGCCATCGGGGAAGGCCGGCCAGTACTTCGCCTCGAAGTCCGGGATGCCGAACTTGTCCCAATGGACCGTCCGGCGCAGGTCAACCGCGTACAGCGGGATCTGGTAGTACTGCCAGAGCAGCACGCGGTCGATGGCCCGGCAGGCGGCGACGATCTCCTCGAGCGTCGTCGCGAGGTTGGCCTGGGTGATGAGGTGGTCGAGGACCGGATGCCCGATGCCGGCGACGTTGCGCGAAAACGGATCCGTGGCGGACTCGGAATGGTACGTGGCCTCCAGCTCGATCCCCGGTGGCATGAGGATGTCCTGGTTCTTGAGGACGGCGTCGAAGTCGAAATCGCGGAGCAGGTTGATGAACTGGCTGGCCTCGACCAAGCGGATCGTGGCGGTGATTCCGAGTTGCTTCAGATCCTTGAGGTAGGGAAGCAGGATGCGCGCGTCGGCGACGTTCTGCGACAGGAACTCGATCGTGAACGGCTCGCCGGATTCGTCGGTGAGTACGCCGTCGATGGCTCGCCAGCCCGCCTCGGAGAGCAGCAGCCGGGCGCGGACGAGGTTCGCCCGGTGTTCGTCCACGGAGGCGGTTTCCGGAAATCGGAACGGCGCCTCGAAGAGTTCCGGCGGCAGCTGATCGCGAAACCGCTCCAATAGCGCGAGCTCGGCTTCGCTCGGCAGGCCGGTGGCGGACAGGATCGTATCCGGCCAGAAGCTGTGGGCGCGCTTGTGGTGGCCCATGTGCAACGTCCGGTTCTGCCAGTCGAAGTCCATCGCGAGGGTGAGCGCTTGGCGGACCCGGCGGTCCTTGAATTTGGCCCGCCGGTTGTTGAGGGCGATGTTGCTGCGCACGCCGACCTCGATGCCGAAGTGGCGCCGGATCTTCTTGACCCAGCCTTTGTGCATGGCCGGCGTGTCGAAGGAGTCGTGCCAGTAGCGGATGTCCGTTTCGGTCCAGATGTCGACGAGGCCCTTGCGAAAGCTCTCCCGGATCACCGTGGCGTCGCGGTAGACGTCGTAGCGAACCTTCTCGAAGTTGTACCGGCCCCGGTTGACGGGAATGTCCCGGCCCCAATACCGCGGGTCGAGTTCGTATTCGACGAAACGTCCCTGCTTGATCGACGAGATGCGGTAGGGGCCGCTCGTCAGCGGCGGGTCAAGGGTGCTCGCCGAGGGATCCCGGTCGCGCCAATAGTGCTCGGGCAGGATCGAGGTGAACTGAATCATGATGATGTGGTTGAGCGTGATCGGCGCATTCAGATGGACGATGACGTGCCGGTCGTCAAGCGCGTCGACGCCCTCGATGAAGGCGAAATACACCCGGCCTTCGGGCTGGTTCCGGCGCATGTCGAGGGTGAACACCACGTCCCGTGCGGTGATCGGCACGCCATCGCGCCACCGCGCGCCCGGATGGATCCTGAATACCATCCCCATGCCGTCGTCGGTAACGGCGATGCCGTCGGCGAGGCGGCCGTAGAAGGCGCTGACCTCGTCGCCGGCGCGGATGACGAGCGTATCGGCAGTGAACCAGAAGCCCTGCGGCGCGCCGACACCGCGCGTTGCCATCGGCGCAAGCGTGTTGAACGCGCTCTGGGTGGGCAGCACCAGTTCGCCGCCCTTGGGGGCCTCGGGATTGAGGTAGTCGAGGTGGGTGAAGTTGGCCGGATACTTCAAGTCATGGAAGAAAGCGATACCGTGTTTGAACTCGAGCCCGTCGAGCCCGTCGGCGCCCGGGGTGTTGCAGCACGATGCCAGAATCAGCACAACGGCTGTCTTTCGATTGATCATCAAATGCGTCGCCGCCGACTACCGTTTCCCACCGCTGTCGACCGGTTCCAAGTTAAAAAGCCCGGTGGCCGCCGGAAACTGGCATAATACCGCCACGCGCATGATGCGCATGCGAAGATTGTCGCGCCAGGTTCTTAACCCGCAGCAGTGACCGACCGGTCATCTCTGCCGCACCCCACCGCGCCGAATCATTGTTTCACCTTCTTTTGGACAAGGAGTCCATTCCGCATGTCTCTACAAACCCTCTCGACGAGGCGGCCCCAACAACGCGGCGCCGCCCGTCCGCACCGCCCCAGCCGGCGCCACGAAGTCGTGTGCGCCGAATGCGGCACGCCGACGACCGTTCCCTTCCGCCCCACGGCTAACCGGCCAGTCTACTGCCGTCCCTGTTTTGAGAACCAGCGCCGCCGTTCGCCTGCCCGTGCTGATACGCGGCAAGCCGACTCGCCGAGGCCGATCGATCTCCCGGTCGAGAACCCGGTCGCCGCCAGCGCCAACTTCGAGGACATGGCCCTATGTGCCGCGACCCGGACGGCGATTGCGGAAATGGGCATCACCGTGCCGACGCCCATACAGGCGCAATCCGTTCCCCATCTCCTTGCCGGGCAAGATGTAATGGGACAAGCGCGCACGGGCTCGGGAAAGACGCTGGCGTTCGCCATTCCCCTCGTGGAACGGTGCGATCCTACGCTGCGCCAGGTCCAGGCCCTGGTTCTCGTGCCAACCCGGGAACTGGCCATACAGGTGGCCACGGTCACCGAGACCCTGGCCTCGTCGCGTCAGCTCCGCGTGACGTCGTTGTACGGTGGCCGGTCCATCCGCACCGAGCACGCGGCCTTGAGACGCGGCGTCGGGGTTGTTGTCGGAACGCCCGGACGCACCCTCGATCATCTGCGGCAGGGCAACCTGAAACTCGACGGCGTACGGTTCGTCGTGCTGGACGAAGCCGACGAGATGCTCGACAAGGGTTTCGCCCGCGACGTCGAGGCGATCCTCGACCGGGCGCCCCGGGAGCGGCAGACGGCGCTCTTTTCCGCGACCATGCCCAAGTGGGTTGCCAACACCGCGAAAAAGCATCAGCGATCACCCCGCAAGGTGGAGATCGACACGGACGTGCAAGCGCCACCCACCGTGGCCCACGCGGTCTACAGCATCGAGAAGCCCGACAAGATCCGGGCGTTGCAGTCGCTCTTGGACGAGCAGGACGGATCCATCATCGTCTTCGGCAGAACCAAGCACGGCGTCCGCAAGCTCGCTCGCCAACTCGACTCGCTCGGTTATCGGGTCGGTGCCTTGCAGGGCAATCTCAAGCAGAACGCACGCGAGCGCGTCCTGGCGGAATTCCGATCCGGTACCGCACCGATCCTGGTCGCCACCAACGTGGCGGCCCGCGGCCTCGACATCGAAGGGGTGGATCAGGTGGTCAACTACGACCTGCCCGACTCTCTTCAGCTATTCACCCATCGCGTGGGACGTACGGGGCGAATGGGCCGAAGCGGCGAGGCGATTACGTTCGTGACGCCGGATGAAGCATCCAAGTGGCGCGAGATCCAGCGGGGTCTGCGTCACCGCGTCGTATGCGAGCCCTGGCGGACGAGGTCCAGGGAGGCCGCGTAGGGGCGGACCCAAACATGACCTGCGAACTGCCTCGTGGCGCGGAGAACCCGTAGGGACGCCCTTGTGGCGTCCCGTGCCGATCGAACTGAGACCGCCGGGATCCGGGTACGGGCGACCGCGCACCCGTCGGGCGCTACGGTCGGTGGCCCGTCGTCGCCCGCATTGTCAGCGTGTCAGTTGGCGGGCGAAGTCCCCATAGTCTTCCGCACTGACGTCGAACCCATCCGTCGGCCCCTCGGCACCGGGTTCCCAAAGCTTCGGCTTGACGTAGCCGGTCTTCATGCCGGCGCGTTGGGCGGCAAGCAGATCGCCGGGATGCACGGCCACCATCATCACCTCGTGGGGTTCGGCGCCCAAGAGGCGCGCGGCCATCTGATACGACTCGGCCGCTGGTTTGTAGACGCCGAGAAACTCGCACGACAGGTATGCATCCCAGTCGATTCCCGAATGTCGGGAACTGTCGACCACGATCGACAGGCTCAGCACCGTGAGTATCGACACGATGTAGTGTTCGCGTAGTTTCTTGAGCGCGTCGGGGACGTCGTCCCACACCCCCATGCGGTGCCATGCGCGGTTCAGGTCATCGCGGTCCTCGGCGGACAGTTCGAGTTGCGGATAGGCGTCGGCCAATTCGTCCAAAACGGCGCGATGAAGCTGATCGGCGTTCTGCCACGGCACCTCGCCGCGGCGAACCCTGCCGAGTTCTTCGAACATTCGCCGACGCCAGGTCATCGTGAACGCGCCGTCGTCCACCTCGGCCTCCCGCGCATCGGCGATAGCGCGAACCGCCTTGCGCGTTGCGGTCTGCCAGTCGAAGACGCTGCCCCCGACATCGAACGTCAGGGCCTTGATGCCATTTCTCATCGTTTGTCCTTATTGCGGGGCTTCTTCACGTTGGACTTCGCTCCGGATTTCTGTTTGAGTCCGCCGTCACCCGTCGCCGGCAGGCTGAGCGCCTCACGTCCGACCTGGTTGAATCTGGCCTTGTAGGGATAGTCCTCGCCGACCACTCGCCCTAGCGTATTCCCGGTCGGGGGAACGACCCAATCGCATCCCGGCGTCTTTTCGGGGCTTCTTTCCCAGCATGTCTGCAGTTCCTCCCAGTCTTCGGAGAGGCTGCCCGGATCCTTCGGGGGCATGTGCTCGTTGGGATCCCAGCCGTATCGCATGAACAGCTTGGCGGTACCCATGCCGATCCTGTGGCAATCCAGACAGCCGTTGCCGTCGATGTGAATGGTCCGCATGTCCCAGTGCCAGCCGCCGATGGCGAAGTAGGGCAGGTCGGTTCTCATGTCCCTGTCCCGCGTGCGGACACGGGGAACGACGGGTTCATCGGTGCCCGGCATCATCGCGGCGTCGATGAACGAGTTGTGGATGAAGGGGTCGTTCTGATGGCACTCCACGCACTGGATCTTGGGTGTGCGAAATGCCCGGTTGAACGCGTCCGGGTCGTCGATCCATGGCATCACACCGGTCAAACGATACGTCTGCGGATCGACGTCGGCCCAGGGGTCGATAAGGTCGCTGCTCTCGAAGAACGCGGTGGCGCCCGTCCACTCGTCGTAGCCGATCATCTGCACCGAACCGAGCACATGAACCTCGCCCCGGTAGGTCAAGCTGGAGTTCCGACCGAAACTCACCCAGACCACCCCCGGCAGGGGTTCGCCCTCGCGTGTGCGGCCCTCGTACCGCTGCAGCACGGAG
>CAZJRX010000013.1:11152-15214 GCA_964548145.1 uncultured Pseudomonadales bacterium
TTGCCCAGCCGGCTCGGGTTGTCGCAGGTCTTGAGGACCCCGCGTTTCTGAACCCCATCGACGTAGAGCGGAATCTCCACTCCTTCACCGAGATCGATCTTCGGCGGCACACCCAATTGGGGCTCGACCATCTTCGCGTACTCGAAGGCGGTCTTCGGAAAGCCATACTCCGGATCCAGGGTGCCTTTCTCGACCGCGAAGACGGGCGCGTGGAGCAGCGCGAGAGTCACGCCGAAGCTGCAAGCTACGATCGGGTGTCTTTTGAAACCGTTCACTGGATCTCTCGCGAGGGGCGTTGCCGGAGTCTCGTGGGGAATCCATGGTAGCGCCATATGGCCGGTCCGGCGCGAATGTCGGGGAGCGACCGTAGGACGGGCGTGCCCCGGCCCGTGTTTCATGCCGCCGGGACGTATGGAAACGGGCACGCGGGCGGGGACAAGCCAAGATCCTACGGGATCTTGGGCACGCGCGCCTGGTGGTTATTTTCTCGCGCTCGCCGCCATCCCTTTCCTCGCTCTTTCCAGCATGCGCTCCCAGTCCTTGACGCCGCAGCGTTCTGCCCAGGCATCGTGGATCGCGCCGAGTTCCGCCACGACCTCCGGATGCTCTGGCGCGAGATCCTCGGTTTCCGTGCGGTTCGCAACGATGTCGTAGAGTTCCCAATCGCCCGGGTGCTTGCACACCAGTTTCCACCGACCCCGGCGTACGGCCTTGTTGCCTTCGTGCTCCCAGAACAACGCCTCCTTGTGGTTGGGTTGATCGTGGAAGAGCGGCACCAGGCTTGTTCCCTCAAGCGGAATGATGTCCTTGCCGTTGAACCGTGCCGGGTAGTTGGCACCTGCCACGTCGAGGCAGGTCGCCATGATGTCGGTGAGTTGCCCGGGGGCGTGCCGCAAAGCGCCGGCATCGTCGATGGCGGCCGGCCAGTGCACGATCAACGGCGTGGCGATGCCGCCCTCGTGAACCCAGTGCTTGTATTCCCTAAACGGCGTGTTCGACAGGTTCGCCCAGGGAACGCCGTAGCTCTGGTAGGTGTCCTCGGATCCCGGCATGACGTTGGGATCGTTGCCCCGCATCACGGTTCGTCCATCGCGGGTGAGCGTCGTGCCAGCACCGTACGTGGATGGGAGCGGTTGGACCTCCCGGGCGAACTCCTCGGCGCAGGCGCCGTTGTCGGCCAGGAACAGAATCAGGGTGTTGTCGATCTGGTTCGTTTCTTCGAGGGCGGCAATGATGCGCCCGATGCCCTGGTCCATCCGGTCAATCTGCGCCGCGTACACCTCCATGCGGCGTTGCTCCCATTCCTTGTGCGGTGCGTCGGCCCACGGCGGCTGGGTCGGATCCCGGTCGGTAATCGGCCACGACGCATCGACGATTCCCATGGCGCGCATCCGTTGCAGACGCTCTTCCCGCAGCCGGTCCCAGCCCGCCGCAAAGCGGCCCCGGTAACGCTCGATGTCCTCTGGATGGGCATGGAGCGGCCAATGCGGCGATGTGTAGGCGGTGTAGAGGAAAAACGGGGCGTCGGTTCCGCTATCGGCGTGTTCGCGGATGTAGTCGGCGGCGTGGTCGCTGATCGCGTCGGTGAGGAAGAAATCCTCGGGCAGGCCCGCCATGTCGACGGCGTCGTTGTCCTGGGTCAGCGTTCTTGGCTGCCAGTAGTTGGCCGCGCCGCCGAGAATTCCGAAGTAGCGGTCGAAGCCGCGCTGGCAAGGCCAGCTATGCTTGGGGCCGTCGGGCGCGACTTGCCTGCTGACGTGCCATTTCCCGCTCATGTAGGTGGCGTACCCTGCCGGTCCGAGCGCTTCGGCGATGGTCACGCACTTGTCGTTGAGGCTGCCCCGGTAGCCGTCCTCGTCGAGGTCCGTCGTCATCCAGCCGACGCCGGCCTGGTGGGGGTGGAGACCGGTGAGGATCGACGCCCGGGTGGGGCAGCACCGCGCGGTGTTGTAGAACTGCGTGAAGCGGATGCCGTTGACGGCCAGACCGTCGAGATTCGGTGTCTGGACCTCGCCCCCGTAGCAGCCGATGTCGGAAAACCCCATGTCGTCGTTCATGACGAGCAGGATGTTGGGTGGTTTCGTGGACATGCCTTCTCCTATAGCACTGGGACGCCGAAGAGAGCGCCGTGGAAGACCATGAGCAGCCCTGCCGCGACGAGGCCCGCAACGACGGCTATCGCATCCATCGCAAGCCTTGGGGATTTCTCGGCCGATGGCCGCTTGCCGCGCACCTCGGCGCTGACGAGGTCAAAGACCGCATAGCCCGCGAAGCTGCCGAACAGCACCACCGAACGCAGGTCACCGTTGCCGAGCAGATGGGCGGTGGCCCATAGCAGCACCCCGAGCAGCATGGGATGTTTGAGCACGCCGCGGATGTGCGTAGGCATGTTGGCGGCGGCGAGCAGCACCAGCGAGACGGGCACCGAGAACATCGCCACTTGGCGCCCCCAGCCCGGCGTTGCGTACAGCGGCTCGAACGGTGCCCGGGAGAAACCCCATACGATCAACACCAGGCCCACCAGCGCTACGAGCGAGAACACGCCCCGGTATGGGCCCGCACCGAGACGTGCGATCAACCCATCGCGCAGGGGCACCACGCTCGGCACCAGGTGGACCGCGATGAACAGGGCAAGGCCAGCGACTAGGAGGGTCATCTGGGGATTCCGCGTCAACCGCCTACATCATGACCCGTTGGATTTGTCGATCGCAACGCACGCCCTCGGGATGCGCTTCGAGTCGCAACCGGGTGCCTACGTAGGTGTGAACATGCTGGTCCACGACGAGCCGGGCAATCCGAGGCGGCACCTGTCGCCGGACCTCGTCGTGGCGTTCGGTATCGAGGACCGGGAACAAGAGATCTACAAGCTGTGGGAGAACAACGCGCCGTCGTTCGTGCTGGAGGTGACGTCGAAAACACGCCCGCGGAGGACGAGCAGAAGAAGGTGCGGTACGCGCGTTGGCCGAGGTCTTCCTCTACGACCCGCGCGGCGAGTACGTGAAGCCGCCGGTGGCGTGGCGTCGGGGCTGTTCGCGCGCCACGACAAGCCCGACCGGAACGCCTTCCCCCGGGTCAGCGGCGGGTTCGTCTTCGACTTCGGTGGACGATCGAACATGATCTGTCCGGACCGATCTAGTCGGAAGGGGCGATTCGTCTCGCTGGATGCCCGCAGAAATGATGCATCGAGAGTGCCGCGTTACCGGGGGACTGCCAAACGCTTGTGGCCACCGCGCGCTTCGGCCGGGGGAGCGGCGCAGGCTTATACCAGGTCGGTGACGTCACGCATCTGTAGATTCAACCCCTCGAAGAACTGCCCGAGGCGACGCAGGTAGCCGGGCATGGGCGTCGGATCGATGACATGGCAGAGCTGTTGGCCAGCGACCGTGAGCGAGACCCCGTTGATTTTCAGTGGCCCGTCGGTTTGGTACCCCGCTTGGGCGACCAACGCCCATTCGCGTCCCTGATGCTGGAAGGACGGCAGGGGTTCGGTATCCAGGCCCGGAACAACGGCCCAGTCATAGCCGGCCCATGAGTCGTAGTCGCCGATCACCAGGCCATGCTCCTGAAGACGATTCAACTCCGGGAATCCCAGGCCGAATTCCGCCAGCGAGTTGTGTGCTGCATTGCCGCCCAGCGTGCGTAGCGACGTGCGACCGGTTCGCTCGACCTCGCCGGCCAGGATCCTGCCCCACAGGACATGCATCTCGGCGGACGACACATCCTGAACGTCGTTGAAGAAACGAGCCGTCCAGTCGGGATCGATCGCCTCTTCGCTGACGTGCTTGTTCTCAAGGACGGTGGCCGCGTGACCTACCGCTGCGCCGATGTTGGAGAGCCTTGCCCGCTCCCGGTAGCGGACCCGCTCGGTGATCGTCTCGCCAATGTCGACATCGGTCGCGGCAGCGGGACCACCCCGCGCAAGTAGCTCGCGGGCTTCCTTGTGCGCCTGCGCCCGGATCTGCAGGACGCGCGCCTCGGCTTCGGCGGCGATCACCTGCGCGCGGCCGGCCTTCTTAGCCTTCCACTCGACGAACATCCGACCGGCGACGCTACCGATGCCGT
>CAZJRX010000013.1:15224-24803 GCA_964548145.1 uncultured Pseudomonadales bacterium
GACCTCGATCAGTTTCTCGATTCCCGGTACGTCCATCGTTGTTTCGGCACGTCGAATTCGGTGACCGTATCGCTGCACACGGTTCGGGCTAGGCGAACGGGTCCGTCCCGGCCCGCATCATCTGTCCGACGCGGCTGTAGTCGGGTTGGTGGGGATTCTCGTAGGGATATAGCGCTTTGCCCACGACCCGCGCCAGTTCGGGGTACTTCTCCAGGAGTTGCGGCGAGGTGGCTTCGTAGTTGTGCTGGACGCGCATATAAGCGCGCATGTAGTTCTGCACCAACGTGACCCGCAAGCCCGGGTTCGTTCGTCCCGCCGAGGCATGCCATGTCGCGCCGTTCCAGATCGCGAGGGATCCCGCCCTGGCGATGAGCGGCACGAACTTGTAGGGCGTGTTTTCCAGGTTGGCCTCGTGGGGCAGGGTGGCCCGACCGTAGTGGTGGCTGCCGGGCACGAACAAGGTCGGACCGTCTTCCTGGCTGCCGTAGTCCGTGCACACCCACGACGCGTTGCACATGTGGGCGATCTGACCGGCACCCGGCGGAACACCGTGCGAGTCGCTGTGCAGACCGAGGCCCGGCGCGCCCTCGCCCTTGATGATCCAGGTCTGTCCGGAAAAGACGGCGCTTTGGCCAAGCAGCCAGCGCACCAGTGCAAGAACCACCGGATTGATGGCCGCCTCGACGAATACCTCGTCTTCCTCCAGCAGGTGCCAGCCCTTGCCGGTCTGTCTGAGGTCCACCTTTGCCGTTCGGTAGTCGCCGATCTCGATGCCGTTGCGCTTCTCGCAGGTGCGGATAATGGCGTCGCGTAGTCGATCGACGAAACCGTCACTCGATTGCATCCTTTCGGGGGGAACGACGGTCATTCCGTAGGCTTCGAGTTCGACGATGTGCTCGTGGAGGTCGTATTGCTCGATCTCGGCCATGAGGTTGTCGACGTCCGGATAGGCGTTGTAGGTGGCGAGACTCATCGTTTGTACGCTCCTAAGGAAGGTCTGATTAAGTCGGCATTTCGCCTGACACTATTCGTAACGCATTGATCTGGCAACAACCGAGCACTACCCGGGGCACTTAATCAGACCTTCCCTAATGGTCGTCATGCAGCACGGCGGGCCAGGGCCTTGCGCCGAACTGACCATCATGCAACCGGTCGTTCCTGCCCGTCCAGTCTTCGTAGGCCTTCGCAAGGCAGAACGGCTTGTGTGCCGCCCCGGCCGTTCCCAAACTGCGGGTTCGCGATACGTACCCGTCTAACATAGCCGTGACCGGGGAGTCAGGCGGACCACGGCGGACGGGGCCGCCGAACGAGAACGGCTGGCCCAGCCACCTGAAACTCCGCGACGCGAGGCATTGGAGCAACGATGAACCAACAGGAATCTCAGCCGCATATCGTCACCCTCGAGCGTCCGGAACACCACTACGCGTTGCTCGTTGCCACCGACGGCAGGATGCTCGGTCTCGACGACGAGGGTGATCTCGTCATGTGCGACGACGCCGATGATCGCGTCGTCTGGGATCGGATCGCCGATGGCGTGGCGCACGTGGCAACGGGCAAATGCCTCGCCCTCGACTTCGCTGGCGACACCTGTACGTTGTCGGTGGGTTCGGCGGCGGTGGACCTCCACATCAGCCACGGTCCGGAGAAGCTGCCTTCCGAATACCTGGCGGGCCTGCGACGCGATGGTTGGGTCTGCATCAACTCCATTCTTCCGCCAGCGGTTGTCGATCGACTGGAACGGGTCGCCTGCACGGGTCCCTACGAACACCTCGAGCAGGACACCACCCAACCGAAGATCTGCCAGGACGCCGCCGTCGGGCGGGCCATCGCCGAGCCGATATCGCTCTCGGTGCTCCGCGACTACCTGCAGACGCAAGACATCCACCTCGGCCACCCGCCGGGTTTCAACGTCCTCCCGCCTGAGACGATCGCCCAGGCCGGCCGGCGCTGGCATTCCGACATTCCGTACACGCCGTCGCGAAGTCCACAGCCGGTGTTTCCCCGGCAAGGCCCACCCAAGGCCTGCAACCGAAACACCTTCGTGTCGAACTTCAGCCACTTGAACGGCGCGACGATGTTCAAGCCGGGTTCGCATCTTCTCGACGCGGGACCGCCCGACGAATGGAACGCCCCGTTGCAGGACGGTGAGTTGCCCTACAGCGGCCCGGAGGCCACGGTACTCGAGGCGCCGGCCGGCAGCATGATTCTGTACGACGCGCGAACGTGGCATCGGGCGGGTTACAACCGCAGCGGCCACAAGCGGGGCATGATGGCGACCAACTACGAGACCCCGGACGTGGTCCCCAAGCGCGACACCCGGCCGGTTTGCGAACGCCTGCACCAGACGGCGGTCTACCGGGAGTTGAACGCACGGGAAAAGCGCGACGTAACGGGGCTGCTGATGAACGTGCCGGACTACGTGCCGAGCCGGTAGCGCGTTACGCGTAGGGGACGCTGTTGCGGCGTCCCGTGCCGCAGAGCTGTGGCGTCCCGTGCCGCAGAAAAGGTAGGTGTGGCCCCGAACGCCGCCGGGCACAAGCCCCGCCTCTACGGGCCGCCGCAGCCTATACTCGCTCGCTGGCGTTCAACATTTAGGGGTCCGATGTGCGCATTCTCGTAACAAACGATGACGGGATCGACGCGCCCGGCATCCACGAACTGGCTCGGAGAATCGAACGCGCCGGTCACGAGGTTGTTGTCGTCGCGCCGGACCACAATGCTTCGGGTACCGGCGCATCGTTGGGTCCCATGGGTCCCAACGATCCAGTGCGTGTTTCGACCCGGCGAATCGCCGGGTTTGGAGGCGAGGCGTACGCACTGTCCGGGCCGCCGGCATTGTGCGTGATGGCTGGAAATCTCGAAGCGTTCGGGCCTCGCCCCGTCGCGGTTGTCTCCGGCATAAACGCTGGCCTCAATCCCGGTCGGTCGGCGCTGCACAGCGGTACCGTGGGCGGCGCACTAGCCGGGCAGAACTTCGGATTCCGTACCATGGCCGTGAGCCTCGATCGGGACGGCGGGAAATGGCACTGGGACGCGGCGGCGAGCATCGCCGTTACGTTGCTTCCCCATGTGCTCGACGGGCCCTCGAGACTGGCGCTGAACGTGAATGTCCCGGGCGCACCGCGTGAGGAGATCCGTGGCATTCGCTGGACGCGCCTGGCTACCTTCGGCGCTGTGCGCGCGGCATTGGCGAAGACGGCGGAAGATCGGCTTCACTTCGAGCTGCGACGCACCGGATACGAACCGGAACAGGGCACCGACCTCGCGGCGGTGCGGGCGGGGTACGCTGCGATCACATCCTTGCAGGGGCCTGTAGAGGTCTGGGGATCGGCCGGCGGAGTCGGTGAATCCTTCGATCCAGCACAGGGTTTGCCGGGCGCTTCCGCCGGCGACGAACTACATCCACCGCAAGCCGTGTTCGACGGAGCCTGAGCGCGATTTGACGTACTATGCCCCTTACACCGGGGAGGGGTAATCCATGCTGCGTGTTGCGATGTTGAGCCGCTGGCATGTCCACGCCAACCAGTACGCCACCGAGACCCGCGCCAATCCCGACGCCGACGTGGTCGCGATCTGGGACGAGGATCACGAACGCGGCGCCGACTGGGCCGACGAGCTTGGCGTTCCCTTCGAGGCAGACCTCGGCCGTCTGCTGGCGAGCGACCACATCGATGCCGTCTGCGTCGTCACGCCGACGAACCTGCATCGCGAGGTGATGGTTCGAGCCGCCGACGCCGGCAAGCACATCTTCACCGAGAAGGTGCTGGCAACGACCGTGGCCGATTGCCAGGCCATCGCCGCTGCCGTCAGGACCAATGGCGTCAAGTTCTGCATCTCGTTTCCGCGCCGGACCATTCCTCAGATTCTCTACGCCAAGCAAGCGATCGACGAGGGTTTGCTCGGCGATGTGACGGCGCTCCGGGTACGCATCGCCCACGACGGTGCCGTTCGCGACTGGCTGCCAGCCCATTTCTACGACCCAGAAGCCTGCGGCGGTGGCGCGATGATGGATCTCGGCGCCCACGGCATGTATTTGAGCCGTTGGCTCCTAGGTCCGCCAAAGCGCATCGTCTCGGTGTTCAACACCGTCACCGGTCGCGCGGTGGACGACAACACGGTATCCGTGATCGAGTTCGACAACGGCGCCATCGCCGTCAACGAGACGTCGTTCACGGGTTTCGGCGGCTCGTATTCCCTGGAGATCGACGGCACCGAAGGCGGCTACCGCATGCTCTCCCCCGGCGAAGGCGTACAGGTACGTTCCAAACATCTCGACGGCAACGGTTGGCAACGCCCCGACCGCCTGCCCGCCGCCCTCGACAAGCCCATCGACCAGTGGATTGCGGGATGCGTACGGGGCGCCCCCATCGAGTTCGGCCTCGTGGATGCGATCCAACTCACGCAACTCATGGAAGCGGCGTACGCCGCCGACGCCGAAGGCCGGAGTGTCGGCTTTGGCTGATCACGTCGTCCGGGTGTCCGCCAGGGCAACCGAACGCGCCGCCCAGGCCATCGCGGTCGACGGCTGCGTCATCCTCGAATGTGCGGTGGCCGCCGAGCCGTTGGCGTTTCTCCGTCGACGCATGGACCGCGACACCCACGACCTCTTGCGGTTCTGCCAGACCATCGGCGGCAATCCGCGCGAGACCGGGCACCTGCAGCAGGGACCGCCGCCCTTCGCCGACTACGTGTTCGCGGCGGTCGCCATGAACGATCACGTCAACGCGGTGGCCCACGCGGTTTTCGGTCGCCGCCCGCGGTTGACGTTCTACAACGGCAACACCAATTGTCCGGGTAGTTCGCGCCAACGACTGCACATGGATGGCATCCACACGACGGCGCCCGGCGAGCCGATCCCGCCGACGACGGGGCTGGTGGTGAACGTGCCACCAGGACCCACAGGCCCCGACAACGGCGCGATCGAACTCTGGCCGGGTAGCCACCGCGTCGGGGTCCACGGGAAGCACAACTCCGTTCCGACACATTTCGAAGAAGAACGGCGTCGCCTGCGCGGCCCGGTCAATCCACGGACGAGACCCGGCGACATCCTGATCCGCGACGTCCTGCTCTGGCACCGGGGTGTCCCCAATCGCTCCAACCGACCGCGCCACATGATCGCGCTCATCCTCTCCAAACCGACGCCCGAGTCGCACCACCGGCTCAAGTTCGGGCCCGGCTGCGAGCAGGCGCTGGAAGGCCGGGGTGCCGACGCCAATGCGGAATACGTCGATGAACCGATCGACTACTTGTTCGAACCCACCCGCCGGATCCACCGCGCCCGCATCGCACGTACCCGGCAGGCAGGATAGGCTGGATGCCGTAGGCGGCCAACCCTCGTTCGTTTGGGTTGCTGGCGGAGTACCATGACGTTCTACGCCGGGAGTCGTTTGGATTCGATGAGGATGACGTTGGGTCGTTCTTGGCGCAGATTCGGAGCGAGGGAGAGATCGTGGTACCGATGCTGCTATCCGTTGCGTTGCCGACGAGGACGACAAAGCCGTTCCTCGAGGTGGCTGTGGCGTCGGGCGCGGACGTCCTAGTGCTCCGTGAATTCCTCGACTGGTTCGCTGACGCCAGGTAGGTGAGCCTTGCCGTCCGTCGCCCGCCAACGCTTCGAAGCCGCCCTCGACTCGCTCGTCGAGGAGATCCGTGAGGACAACCACATCCTGGCGGCGATCCTCTGCGGCAGCCTTTCCCACGACGAAGTCTGGGACAAGTCGGACATCGACCTCGTCTTGGTCTGCACCGACGACAAGAAGACCAAGACCCACGATGTGGCGCTCGTCGAGGACGACATCAACATCCACACGACCGTCCAGCCCCGGGCCGAGTTCCGGCGCCGGCTCGAGTCGTCGGTGCGCAACCTGTTCGGCCATTCGGTGTTCGCCAAGGCTCGGCTTATCTACAGCCGCGATCCGTCCATCGACGCGATATTCGCCGAACTCGGCAAGGTCGGCACCCGGGACAGCCAGGTCCAGGCCATGCACGCCGCGCAGCACGCCCTCGCATCCCTCTACAAGGCCCGCAAGTGGTACGAGATCAAGGACGACGATGCCTACACGGCGCTTTGGATTCTCACGACGGCACGTTCCCTGGCCGAGGTCGAGGTGGGACTGCACGGCGAAATCGTAGATCGCGAAGCGTTGATCGACGCGCTCAGGTTGAACCCGGACCTGTTCAAGCTGATCTACAGCGACCTCCTAGAACGCGAGGTCAACCGGCAAGCGCTCACCGCGGCACTGGACGCCATCGACGGCTACTTGGAACCCCGCGCCGAAGCGCTGTTCGCACCGGTGCTCGAATACCTGGATGAGGCGGATGGCGACCCCCGCGCCGCCCGGGACATCGCGCACTACTTCCGGCGCAACTACGACATGGAGCACATCATCATCGCCTGCGAGTGGCTATCGGACATCGGCCTCATCGAGAAGGCGTCCACCCCCGTCAAACTGACTACCCGCAGCCAGGTCGACGTGGAGGAACTGGCGTTTTTTCGCGTGAACGTGGGGTGGTAGGAACGGTTCCGCCAACGCATGCAGTAACCAAACGCATGTTTTGCAGCGTATGCAACGCATGTTTTGCAGCGAATACGATGATCGCTACGCGGGTTTCCGCTGGACGTGTTCCGCTCAGGGTCCAATCGCACCGATCGGTATCACGCAGACGCCATCGCTTCGCCGATAGCCGTAGCCAGTGCTGACGATCACGCCCAGCGATTTGGGCTCCCCGACCGCTTCCACGTCGATTCGCTCGCGGAACTTCAACAGGGTCGCTGCGGCGGCGTCTATCTGCCCGCCGCCCAGCTTGACCTCAAACGCGCACCAGTCTCCCTGCCGTGTCTGGACGACAGCGTCCACTTCGAGGTCCGTGTTGTCGCGGTAATGGAGTACTTCGGCGTCGCAGGCGCGACCGTAGATGGTGAGGTCCCGGTATACCATCGACTCGAACAGCAAGCCGAGAAGCTCCAGATCGCCGAGCAGCCGTTGCGGCGTCGCGCCGATTGCGGCAACCGCCAGCGAAGGATCGACGAAGTGGCGTTTCGGCGACTTCCGAAGGATGGACCGGGACCGAAGGTGCGGCGACCAGGCGCTTTGCTCTTCGTAGACCATCAACCGTCGGAGCGTCGCTAGGTAGCTGCCAACGGTGTCGGCGTCCAACGGGTTGCCATCGCCGCCTGCGTCGGCGGCAATCGTTCGAACACTCACAGGCGTGGCTACGTTGCGGGCTAGTGATCGGAGCACCCGCGCCACGTTGTCGGGATCCCGGGAGACCCCGTCGACGCGAGGCATGTCACTGCGGCGAATCTCGTCGAGATAGTCGGCACGCGCCGTCAGGCACGCCTGCTCGGCCAGATCCATGTCTCCCGGCCAACCGCCTCGGCCGATACGCGATGCAAGCTCAACCAAGCCTACGTCCTGTGCCGGGCAGCCGTCGAAGTCCGCATCGAGCAGCCGCGCGAGCGACGCTTCCCCCGTGGAATGACCCATCTCGAACGAACTCATGGTCCGCAGCCGCAGCCGGGAGATGCGCCCCGCTCCGGTATGGCGGGTGATGTCGTCGGCAGGGACCGACGATCCGGTCAGGATGAACTGGCCGCGAGCGCCTCGGGCGTCCACGGCCCGCCGGACATGATTCCAGATCGCCGGTTCGACCTGCCACTCGTCGATGAGTCGGGGCGTCGCGCCGGCCAGGACCAAGCCGGGCTCGACAGCCATCGTCTTTCTCGCGTTGTCGTCGACGTCCAGCAGGACTTCGCTGGCTGCCCGCTGCCGGGCTGTTTCGGTCTTGCCGCAGGCACGCGGCCCTTCGATGAGCACGGCGCCCGAGACCGCCAGACGATCGGTGAGCTCCTGATCGGCGAGTCGAGGGGAATACATCGCTGGTGTATGACCGGGCGGTTGCAACGCAATTGACCGGGCGAATGTAACGTCATTGACCGGCGCTTTGCAACGCCTTTGCCGGCTTTGGCCAGCAGGCATGATTCCCCGTAGGCGACTCGCTACTCAAAAAGGCTATGCTACGCAGCCGCTTGGCCGTGAGGCGTAGTGCAGGTGGTTGTTGAGCTGGAGTGCCGAACGAATTTCTCGGCGTCATATCAAGGTTTAGGCAATACGTACGGAAAGTTCGCCGCGAAGTCGTGAATCCCCTGGAAGACCATGCCCCAACCAAAACAAGCCCGCCGCGCTGCCGCTAGGCCGACCGAGTCGCGCAAGCCGAAGCGCCCGGCAATCCGGACCACCATCGACGTCCAAGGCGCACGGGTCCACAACCTGAAGAACATCTCAGTGGAGCTACCCCGGGATCAACTCACCGTGGTCACGGGGCTGTCGGGATCGGGCAAGTCGTCGCTGGCGTTCGACACTATCTACGCCGAGGGCCAGCGGCGCTACATGGAGTCGCTATCGACCTACGCCAAGCGCTTCATCGCCCAGGTGGAGAAGCCGGACGTCGACTTCGTCTACGGCCTGTCGCCGGTGGTCTCCATCGAGCAGAAGACCATTGCCCGGAACCCGCGCTCGACGGTCGGGACGCTCACGGACGTGTCGAGCTACCTGAACCTGCTCTTCGCCACAATCGGCGAGGCGCATTGTCCCTACACCGGTGAACCGACGCCGGTGAAGACCGGTTCGCAGATCTTGGAGTCGATCCTGGCGCTGCCGGAGAACGCAGAGGTCGAGTTGCGCGCGCCGTTCTTCCAGGTCTACGGCGAGGATCCGGAGTTCATCTTCAACGAGGTGCGCAAACTCGGTTGCCGGTACGTGGAAATTGATGGCGAACGCGTCGACCTCACCGAGCACGTTCCCGAAGCGCTGCCCGGCGATCCCAAGCTGATCGCGGTGGTCGACCGGCTGGTACTTGTCGCCGGCGTCGAAAAGCAATTGAAGGCCGCCATCGAACACACCTTGCGGGTTGGGGACAGCCTGATGTCCGCGGCGGTGGTCGGCGGCACGACCAAGACCGTCGCCCGGGAGTTCGCGAAGACGTTCGGCAGCCCGACCCATGCCCTCGTCTACGGCGACATCATTCCCGACTTCTTCATGTTCAACAATCCGGAAAGCGCGTGCCGCACCTGCGGCGGCATCGGCACGGACAAGCAGACCCACCAGGATCTGCTCATCACCAATCCGGAACGCAGCATCCGCGACGGCTGCTTCCTGCGCGACGCCCTCAACTACCGGCCGGACAACCATCGCGGCTATACGATCTACTCGCTGGGCGAGAAGTACGGGTTCGACCTCGACACCCCTTGGCAGGAACTCGGGGAGGAAGCCCGGGACGTGATCCTGCACGGCACCCGCGGCGAGCCCCTTCAGCTTCACATACCGCCGGACGCCAAGGTGCGCAAGGAAGGCTGGCTGCGGTGGCAGTGGCCGTTCCCCGGAATCGCCGGGGGCATCGAGCGCAACTACCGGCGGTATCGGCAGCAGGACGTCGCCAACTCCGGCATGGAAGCCTGGCTCGACCGCGTGATGGTCGAACACATCTGCCCCGACTGCCACGGCTCGCGGCTACGCGCAACCCGGCTTCTATTCAAGCAGCAGTTCTCATTTTGGCCGAGGGGCCGTGAACTGGGCTTGA
>CAZJRX010000014.1:0-22877 GCA_964548145.1 uncultured Pseudomonadales bacterium
TCTCGTTGAAGTGGCGGTTCAGGCTGATGTTGGCGCCGATGTTGAAGCCGCTGGTCACGTCGTCCATGGTCACCGGCGAGACGCCGGTGATGAACAGCCGCTCGAGTCCGCCGCCGCTCTCCCCGGCGCCCGCCTTGAGGGTGGCGAAGAAGCTCCGGTAGAAGCCGCCGCCGTGCGTGAACGACTCGTATGCCTCCGGGCCCCGGTGCGCGAGGATCGTGTTGGCGAAGTTGTCGTACTCGTCGATCATCACGTACAGCGGAATATCGTGCTCGCGGCAATGCACGAACAACTCGCGCAGCTTGCCGTCGATCGACGAAGGTTCCGTTATCCGCCGGACTGCGGTTTCCGGGAACAGGTCCGCGTTCACACGCAGCGTGGCTCGCAACTCGATGTCGCAGTGGGTTTCGAAACGTTCCTGAAGCGTCTCCAGCGTGTCCTCGAAGGCCGAGAAGTTGAAGCGCAGGACGACGTAGCGTGAACGATCCTCGGTGGGTTCCCGGCCGATGTCGGTGCCGTCGAAGACGCCGTGCCAGTGCTCGGCCATGGACCGGTCGTAGTAGTTCTGCAGCACCGACACCCACAGGCTCTTGCCGAAGCGGCGCGGGCGGATTAGGAAGGCGTAGCTCTCGTCCTCCAGCCGTCGCAGGAAGCGCGTCTTGTCGACGTAGAGCCAGCCCCGAAGCCGTATGCGGCGAATGTCCGCCTCGCCGTAGGGGATGCGCGGATACGGCGCGGTCATGGGCGTTCGCCGTTCTCGGCCTGCGTGGCCGCCATCATGCCACGTCCGCGAAGACCGCTCCATTGTCGCCGGCTAACCTAATGGCCGATTCGGCGCCGTCTGTCACGTGTATTCCGTTCCGCCCCTGCGCGTCAGGTAGGCCTCGGAGACGCTCTTGAGCACGACCCGACCGAACTCCGTGGATTCGCGCTCCGTCACCGGCTTGACCACCACGCCTTCGCGCACATGCTTGCCGCCGAGCGCGGTCTGCCCGGCGGTCTGTTCGCGCAGCATGGCCTCGCTGAAGGGCCCGCGGTACAGGGCGGGCACGAGAGGCATCAGGTCGCCGAGGGACGCTTCGATCTCGTCGGCGGAAAGGTAGCGGCCCCGGCCCGGCGCGCCGACGTAGGCGTCGAATACCGCGAAGGCGGGGTTGGGTCGGTCGTAGTGCAGATCCTGAACGCCTCGACCGTAGACCTCGCCTAGGATGTAGAACGGCTGGCCGTCGGCGGCGAGCCGGGCTCGGGCCTGCTCGAAGGCCGCCTCCTGCTCCCGCCATGTGCGGACGTAGAGATTGCCCGCATTCGCCTCGTTCAGCTTCAACGTCATGCCCCGGTCGGCCATGCCCTTGGAGGTGACGATGGGGCCGTGGTCGGGATGCCAGCCGAGGCAGCACCAGGAACCGTGCAGCTTCTCCGTGACGACGACGGGCTCGCCCTCCCGCAGCTCGTGGGGATACTTCTTGAAGTTCTCGATGTCGTAGTGCGGCGTCGCGCCATGCGCGGGCGCGACCTCGCCCTGCATGGCGACGGGAATGGGCGGCTCGTACTTCACCAGTTCCAGAAGCTCGGTCACGTCGTCCCCCTCGGCGACGGCCTGGCTCCGGATGGCGCCGTCGCGAACCGGATAGACGAGCCCCTGGGAGAGCGCACCGCGCAGCCTCACCGCCTTGACCCGGTTTTTGGCCTTGCCCGCCAGCTTGCCTTCGAGCCCCAGTTCGGCGATCAGCCAGTCCGGGCAGACGGCGCCTTCGGGAACGTAGGCCGCCAAGTCGCCGTCGGCGAAGGCACCTTTGGCGACGACGCACCGGAAGCCACCGACCGCGGCGAGCTCCAGACGGTCCGCGTTCGGATGCGGTTCGATGCGCAGGGCGTGGATGCGGGACTCGAAGCTTGCCATGCGGCGTCCTCCTTGGTTGGCCTCGTCGCATTGTCCGTGAGTCGGTCGTTGTGGGGTACCCGATTCGCCGATGTCGCAGGGTGTCGCCGGCGTTTTGCCGACATGTGCCATCAATTTGGCACTATCGAGCGCCGCATAGCCGGCTCGGCCGCGACCGAAGCACGCGCATTCGCCTTCCGCTGTGGGTTCGCCTCGGCCCAGCCACACCGACGTCCCAGGCGAACAAACCGCCGCCGTTCGCTGCGCTCATTGCTGGCGTTTGGCTGGCGTTTGTTACATGGAAAGGACCGACCCGTTATATGCCCCAGACAACGACTTTGTGCCCGCCATGCGTTTCCTCGCGCCGGAACACCTTTTCGCTCCATTCGCGGCGGTCGAAGACAACCAAATGGCCGGTTTCCGATCCGCAGCGTTCCATGTAACGCACCGTCTGCGCGATCCCTTCCTCGATGATGCCGGATATGCGCCGCCGCTGCGCCTTGTAGGCCACTTTGCACTCGATCACGACCCTGCGCCACAGATCCGACGGCTCGTTCGGATCCTTCGGCCACAGGATCAGGAGGTCGGTGGCACCCCGGCCCGGTCGGCGACCTCGGTGGCGAGCCGCGTCGGGATGTCGTCGCCGAGCAGGCGCGCCCGCGCCGCCATCATGCCGATGGTAGCCATCTGATATGTAGAGATTTTCGTCACGGTACCAAGCGGCTGGTGAGAAATGCGGGCATGCGGGCTAGGGCAACCCGGCGTCTTGGATCGGCACCGGCTCGTGCAGGTGGGGGTGGAAGGGGATCCACAACGGGCCGTAGCCGTTGAAGAAAGGGCTATCCTGCACGTTGCTCATTGCTTCGTCTCGGGGGCCGACCGTGTCGGGATACGGCGCGGCCATGGCCGTTTGCGGTTCCCGGTTGCCTTCCCGCCATCATGCCACGCCCGCGAAGACCGCTCCATGCAGATGCGTCGGTGGCGTCGGTGGCGCGGCCTCGAACGTCGACTGAGGCCAAAGTGCTCGCCGACATTCGTCGCGTCGTCAAGCAAGCCGCACGACCCGGCATCGTGACCGCACGCCGCAGCGGGCCGTCACGGCAGCCGACACCGACACGCACACGACCGCATATTGGCAACGCAACTCGACTAGGGCACTCTTGACCGGCTGATTGTGCGAGCCTGTTTCGGAGCCGATCGGGCAAGAGGGGGAATCGAGTGTCGGATCCCAAACGCCTTGGGGGCACAGCCTCCATTCGCTGGATCGCCATCGCGCTAGCCGTTCCCTTGTCCCTGCCGGCGACCGCCTTCGAGGCCGACGTCGCGCCCCTCGTTAAGAAGCACTGCATCGCCTGCCACACCGGCACGATCCTGGCGCCGCTCGATCTGGCGGGGCTCGGCTACGACCTCACCGATCCGGCCACTTTCGGGGCTTGGGCAAGGGTCTACGAACGCCTTGAGAACGGCGAGATGCCCCCGGTGGGCGCACTGATGCCCGAACCGGACGAACTGGCGACGGCGCTCGCATCGATGAAGGAATCGCTGCTCGAAGCGAACCTCGCGGCTCGAAATGGCCAGCGGACGCCACTCCGGCGCCTGACCCGGCTCGAATACGCCTACACCGTCGCGGACCTCCTCGGGCTTGACGAAGCCCAGGGCATGGATCTCATCCAAAACCTGCCCGTGGAAGCCGACACCGGCGGCTTCGACACGGTGGCATCCAAGCAAGGCATCTCCGCGTTGCACGTTCGGAGTTATCTCGATGCCGCGGACAGGGCCTTGGATGCGGCACTTGTACTAGGCCCCCGGCCGAAGACCACGCGGCGTGACATCCAATACGCCAAGTCCGGCTACATGAACTTCATGCACACGGCGAAGATCCTCGGTGGCGGTATCACCAAGAAGGTCGACGACCGTGTCGTGATGTTCTACGACACCGGTTCGACATACATGCTGCACACGCAGGCCGAGGGCTACGCCGTGCCGTATCCCGGTCGCTACCGGGTGACCCTGGACGCCAAGCCGTACCAGGCGGATACGCCGGTGGTGCTGACCCTCTACCAGGGCGTTAAACAGGGAACCGTGGCATCCCTCGATGACCTGATTGGGACCTTCGATCTCTTGGACGACACGGCAAGAACCGTGGAGGTGACCACGTTCATGCGACCGGGCGATCTGCTGGCACCTTCGGTGGCGGAACTCGACCGGCCGCCCGGTGGCTACGTCAACCATTTCGCGCCCGACAAGACCGTTGCGAACTACAAGGGCGAGGGTATTGCGATCAAGTCCCTGACCGTCGAGGGCCCGCTGATCGACGAGTGGCCGCCCGAAAGCACGCGAAGACTGCTTGCCGGGCTTGATTTCGACGAGACGGGGCAGGTTCGTTCGACAAAGTCGGCCGAAGAGCATGTCCTCGATATCGTTCGGGCGTTCGCTACCCAGGCCTTTCGGCGACCGCTCAAGGATGGCGAGGCAGAGGCCTATGCCAGCCTGGCCGAACCGTCGCTGGCCGCCGGCGCCCCGCTCGTGGAGGCAGTCCGCGTACCGATGCGGGCCATCCTGAGCGCGCCGCCGTTCCTCTACCAGGCGGCTTCCGCCGGTCCGTTGAATGACCACGCGCTGGCCGCGAGGCTGTCCTACTTCCTGTGGCGCAGTATGCCGGACGATGAACTGTTCGAACTCGCCGGCAGCGGGCGACTAACGAAACCGGCTGTGCTGGCGAGCCAAGTCGACCGGATGCTCGAAGACGAACGATCGCGGCGGTTCGTTAAGGACTTCGCGGGCCAGGCATTCCGGCTCTACGAGATGAACCAGACCACGCCGGACCGCGGGCTCTATCCGGAGTACGACGACCGCCTGGGTAAGGCGATGACGGCAGAGACCGAACTCTTCCTCGAGGAACTCATCGACGAAAACCACGGCGTTGGCGGGCTCATCGACGCGGACTTCACCTACGTCAACCGCCGCCTCGCGGAGCACTACGGCATACCAGGCATCAAGGGGCAGCAAATGCGCCGCGTCGAGTTGGCGGCGGATAGCCCGCGCGGCGGACTGCTGACGCACGCCAGCATCCACAAGATTACCGCCAACGGGACGGTCACCTCCCCGGTACCCCGGGGCAACTTCGTGTTGGCCAATATCCTGGGTCGCCCGGCACCGCCACCCCCGCCGGGTGTGGAGGGTCTCGAGCCGGATATCCGCGGAACCACCACGATCCGCGAACAGTTGACGGCTCACCGCGCCAACGCGGTGTGCAACAGTTGCCACCAGTCCATCGACCCGCCGGGCTTCGCACTGGAGTCCTTTGATCCCATCGGCGGATTCCGCAAGAACTACCGGGCGTCTCGGGGCGAGACGAAGTTCGGCGATTTCACGGTGCCGAAGCCCTATGGCAAGGGCCCCGCCGTCGATCCCAGCGGGCTTACGCCGACGGGCGAGTCGTTCGCCGACATCGGGGAGTACAAGGCGATCTTGCTCGACAAGGAAATCGGCCAGATCGCGCGCCACTTCGCCTCGCAACTGATCACGCTGGCGACCGGCGCCGAGGTCGAGTTCGCGGATCGGGATGAAGTCCATCGGATCGTGACGTCGGTCGCAGACCGAGGCTATCCCGTTCGATCCATCATTCACGAGGTCGTGCAAAGCGACCTGTTCCGGAGTCTTTAGGCGCGCCATGGCCATTTCTCGACCCATCGATCGCCGCACCCTCCTGCGGGCAACAGGCGTTGCGCTAGCGTTGCCGTTCCTGGAATCGATGCGGCCTGCTTTCGCTGGCTCGGCTGGAGAGCCGCCCCGGCGCATGGTGAACATCTGCGCGACGCTCGGGCTCTACTCGCACTATTGGTTCCCGAAGACCGCAGGCGCGGGCTACGAAGCCTCCGACTACCTCACGCTCATCGACGAGCACCGGGACCACTACACGTTGTTTTCGGGCTTCTGCCACGAGGAGCAGACCGGTCGCCAGGCCCACAACTCGGAGATCACCTGGCTGACCTCGGCGCGGCACCCGGGTTTGGACGGGTTCCAGAACACGATTTCCGTCGACCAGGTGGTGGCAAACCACTACGGCTACGTGACGCGGTTCCCGTCCATCGTCCTCGGGACGTACTCGCCGCAGAGCCAGTCGTACACCTCGAACGGCGTCATGGTTCCCGCCGAGACCAGCCCGGCCCGCCTCTTCGGCAAGCTGTTCCTGCAGGGCAAGCCGGAGGAAGTGGAACGAGAAACCCGTCGCTTGAGCGACGGCCGGAGCATCCTCGACACGCTCTCCGCGCAGACCACAGCCTTGGGCAAGCGCGCAAGCAGCACCGACCGTGAAGTCCTGGATGCCTACTTCGAGGCCATCCGCATCGCCGAACGCGATCTCGTCGAGGTGCAGGCGTGGACCCAGCGCCCGAAACCCATCGTCGATGCCGAGCCGCCGACGGACATTCCCGACAACACCGACATCATCGGTCGGGTGAGACTCCTGTTCGACCTGATCCCGCTCGTCCTCGCCACCGACTCGTCACGGGTGATCAGCGTCATGATCCAGGATCACCAGACCGTCCCCAAGGTCGAAGGCGTCACGACCGATCAGCACAACCTGTCCCACCACGGCCAGGACCAGGGCAAGATCGCCCAGTTGAAGATCGTCGAGACGGAGATCGTGCGTCGCTTCGGCGAACTGCTCACCGCATTGCGCGCCCAGGCCGAAGAAGACGGCTCCGTGCTCGACAACACCACGTTGCTGTTCGGAAGCAACCTCGGCAACGCCAACTCCCACGTCGCAGTGAATCTGCCGATCCTCCTCGCCGGCGGCGGCTTCAGCCACGGCAAGCACATCGTCCACGAAGGCGAGCACAACGCCCCGCTGTGCAACCTGTTCGTCACGATGCTGCGCTCGGTGGGGGTGGAGGCGGATTCCTTCGGTCAAAGCACGGGCGCACTAACCTGGAGTTGACCGTTCAACCCGGCGACCTTGTGATCGCCCGCCCGCAAGACTTGGAACACAGACCCGTAGGGGCGACGCTAACGCGCCCGCAAGGGTGCGCCGTCGCCCGTGCCCGAAATCCGACCTCAACCATGGACGCACAGTTGCTCGTCCGATCCGTTGCCTATTGACCAGCTCCGTCTCGTTACCAGTTTTCCACCCAAGGTCGCAGCACGACTTCGAACGCCCAGGTCGAACGGTGCTGCCGATGCAGTTGCAGGTACGTTACGGCGATGCGGTCGGGATCGGCCATGTTGTCGTCGACGGATGTGCCGGCCAGACGGTGGGCTCTTGTGCCATCCGGTTGCGTCCATCCGATCGCGGCGTCGATCGGCACCTGGGCGACGTGGATGCCTTGTCCCATGAGTTCCCTCGCCATGCTTTCTGCAAGGCCCGCCTTGGCTTGGCAAGCCATCGCGAAGGCACCGCTTCGAGGGTAGCCCTTCATCGCCGCGCTGGCGTTGGTGAAGATGATCGTCCCGCGATGCCCGTTGGCGGCGTCCGACGGTCCGTCGAGCATCTGTCTCGCCGCTTGCTGGGCGACGAGAAAGGCGCTGTAGGCCGAGTTCATCACGGTATCGCGAACAAGCTCCGGATCCGCCTCGGTGATGCCCTTGCGGAAGATTCCCGCCATCCTACCGTCGATGTTATGCACCACGAGTGTCGGACTGCCGAGATCCGCCGTAACCGACTCGAACAAGCGCCCGACCGCCCCGGGGTCCGCAGCGTCGCAGACGTAGTTCCGCACGCCGAACCGCTCCGCCAAGTCGATGAGCACGGGCTTGTCCGGCGTACGCGCCGCGATTGCCACCCGCATGCCCTCCCCGGTGAACAGCCGCGCGCAGCTTGCGCTGATACCGGGACCGCCACCTACGATCAGCGCGGTCTCCCCGTTCTCGTTGTTTTCTTGTGTTGCCATGTTCCCCTCCGCGCCAAGCCAACGCGATTTCGTTATCCGCCCCTATTGTATGGTCAAGGGTTCTGGGCGCCGTGTCGCCAGCGCCAAGGAATACGGCGTTGGGAACGAGCTTGTCCCGTCCCGGTGCGCCCGTCGGGCGCGTTTCGAGAATGCTCACGCATATCTCGTGTCGACCGACCGAACGGGAGGCACCTCAACACGGGCGACCGTGCGCTGGGCGGGCTATAGGGTGGTAACAGCCCTACGACTTTGGCTCGACGAATCCATTGCGCGATGAACCACTACACGGCGAGTTTCTTATAGTCAGGTCAAAAATAAACGCGAGTAAATTTGACCTTTATCCCAAACGCTCGTAGTGTTGGCTGCGTGGCTACGTCGACGCGATACCTAGCACGCCAAGTCCAAGACGACTTGGCGGCGAAGATGGTATTCGTTGCCGGACCGCGCCAAGTCGGCAAGACGACACTGGCGCTCAACCTCCCAGGGGCGCGCGTCGGCTACTTGAACTGGGATGTCGCTGCCGACCGCGAACGCATTCTGCGCCGGGAGTTGCCCGCGACCGACCTGTGGGTCTTCGACGAACTCCACAAGTACCGGCCGTGGCGGAACTTCCTCAAGGGTCTCTACGACTCCAGGCGCGAAGGTCAAAGGATCTTGGTGACCGGAAGCGGCAGGCTCGAACTCTTCGCCTTCGGTGGCGATTCGCTGCAGGGCCGCTACCACCTCCTGCGTCTGCATCCCTTTTCCGTCGCCGAAGCCGGCATCGAGGACGCCAAAGGTCTAGCCGACCTGATGCGCCTCGGCGGCTTCCCGGAATCGTATCTGGGCGGAAGCGAGGTCGAGGCGCGACGCTGGTCGAGACAGAACCGAACGCGTCTGATCGAGGAGGACGTAACGGCGACGACCAGCATTCGCGATCTCGGGCGGCTCGAGGAAATGATGCTCCGGCTACCCGACCTCGTCGGCTCGCCGTTGTCCGTGAACGCGCTACGCGAGGATCTGCAGGTGGCGCACAAGACAGTCGCCTCCTGGCTCGATACCCTGGAACGCCTGTTCGCTCTCTTCCGGCTCCCGCCTTTTGGCGCGCCACGCATCCGGGCGGTGAAGCAGGAACGCAAGCACTATCACTTCGACTGGTCGGTGGTTGCCGATCCGGGCGCTCGGTTCGAAAACCTGGTCGCGTGCCACCTGCTGAAATGGGTCCACTACGAGCAGGACACGCAAGGGCGTAACCTCGAACTTCGCTATTTCCGCGACGTCGACGGTCGAGAAGTCGACTTCGTGGTTCTGGAGGATCGCAAGCCCCTGATGCTCGTGGAGTGCAAGCTTGCAGAGCGTGACATTGACCGCGGCTTGCGATATCTCAAGGCCCGCTTCCCCACTGCGGATGCCCGTCAGATCGCCTTGCATGGGGAACGCGACTATGTGACTCCCGAAGGCATCAGGGCCGTGCCCGCTCTAGATTTTCTGAGGACGCTCGTCTAGGAGCCTGCGCAGCACGGAGGAGACGGTGCGGCATATCCTGCGGAAGCGAGCTGCGAGACCAAAGCACTCCGAGGCGCCCACGGGTCGGAGGTGGCAAGGCGCTAAGGACGATCGAGGCGACGCGTCTGGGTATTTCGTGTGCTGTGGAAATCCGCACAGTGATGTACGCTCTGTCGGCTTGGTCCGCAGAGTTGGTGCAGTTCGTGTTTGTTCGCATAGGGAGTGGTCTTCCCTCAACGGTGACGCCGGAACGTGTTCTGGCTACGCTGAAATTGGCCAACAGCCATGAGCGTCTTCTCAAGGACGAACTAGATGGCGTAGGCACCGTCTCATGGACGGAGACCGACGGCGATGCCGACCTCTACGAGCGACTTGTCGCGCTTCTGGCCACGCCCGACGGGCGGGACACATACGAAGAAGCCAGATCCCGTTTCGAAGGCAAGAAAGCGAGGCTGCACGGGCGAGCGGACTTTTTTCTCCGTGTGGTCGACAGTTGCCGTACAGAGGCGTTTGGGAGCTTGCCGCCGGCGGGTGACGAACCCTCGGACGTAATTGAGCGCCTCGCCGAGGAGGAAGCGTGGGGGTTCGTAGCCGAAGTTTCTTGGGCGCACGCCGTCCGGTCGGGCGATGCTGGTCCCCTGCTTGAGACGGTGGACCAACATCCTGAAACGAGGAGATTCTTGGAGACCGTTCTCGATGGTCTTCTGCGCGAAGCCGGAGAGCCAGCCGCCGCCGCTGAGGGGGCCACCGTGGACGAGTTGATCCGTGGACTACGCACGAGCGTGGAACGCCTCGAAGGCGCGCGCTTGGAAGAACGGGAACTCCAGGCCATCGGGGACTACGTGAGGCGCCTAATGGAGGTGGTGGAGGCCGACAAGCTTCGGGCGAATGCCATCGATCTGAATCGAGATGAGGTCGAGGCCTGGAAGGCGCGCTACCAGCCTCATTCGCTCGAACTGCCGACGGTTGCGGAAAAGCTTGCCGTGCTCGAGGATCAGATTGGTCGTGACGAGGTGACGGCGGCGGACGTAGACCAGATTCTGGGCCTTCTGGCGCAGCTACTTGCCGTGCACGGACGACACGTTCAAGCCCGCGAAGAGGTCCAGCGGGCGTTGCGCGCCGGTTTGCCGTTGACCGAGGCAGCGAATACGGCGGACTCGCTTGGCGGGAAGCTTGAGGACCTTGAAGCCGAGATCGACGTTCAGTTGCTCCCCGCCGAGCCATCCGACATGCGCGAAGAGAGTTCACATGCTGCTGACCTGGACGAGCCGGGGGCAGGAGAGCGGGAAACGGGCCAGGTGGAGGGCGACGGGCCGGCAGCCCAACGGGGTGCGCCGGACGACCCAGACACAGGTACACCACAGATCGACGACTTGCCAGGTTCCGCCCGCACGCAATCCAAGGACATCGACGATCTGGGTGTCGACGCTAGTTCCTCAGCGGTCGTGACTACTGCGGAACCCCAAACGGCGACGGGAGAGGATCCGAGGAACGGCATTGACGAGCGTGGCATCGAGGCGGTGGATGCGCACGACTGCAAAGCCAGCGCCGGCCCCGACCACCACGTCGCAATGACCGTGGACGACCAGATTGCGACTGCCCTTAATCATGGCCGTCTCGGACTGGCGTTTCACCTTGCCGATTCGTCGCCGGATGCACTGCTGAGCGCCGATCTGGTCAGGCTCGTCGCCAGCAATTACGCTACGGACGACCTTGCCCGGGTTGGCGCTGACATTCACGGCGTTGCCGACCGACTATCGGTCGAAACAACCCTCCACGAGGACACCCGCAACGGGGAGGGTTGTTCGAGGGACTTCACGGTTCTCGCCTCCTGTGCCGCACTTGATCCTGCGCTTGTCGCGCCAGGCGGCCCGGTTGGGCAGCTGCTGGAGGAGTTGACGAGACGTCTCGCCGATTCACCGTCGCTGCGATTGATCGCCAAGGTGGCCTCCGACGTGTCGATCACCGGGGTCCACCTGCCGCGCTCGCTTCTCCGTGACGACGCGGACGATTCGAAGTGGCAGGACGCCGTCGCCGGGTTGCGCAGCGAGACAGTGTCCTGGATGGCGGGAGAGCGCAAGGCAAATCTACGATACCGAGCAGCGACTAAGTTGTGGAGACGGCTGCTGGAGGATTGGGGACCGGACGCCGACCGTGTTTCACTGGGACGGATGTTCCGAATGGTTGACAAGCCCGCCGACAAGATCGACACGAGTGGACTTGCGCAGGCGGCGGAGTATTGGCGGGCGAATCGAGACAAGGAAATCGACCGGATTGACAGGGAGCTTCGTGGGAGCGAGGCGCTTAGCAAGATCGTGGGTTCGGCGCGAACTGCGCTCCGAGCCAAGATCGATCATGCCTTGGCGTTCGCGGACCGATGGGTGTCGCTCATGGGGGAACGACCCGCAATACAGTCGCCGTTTCACGCGGAGCAGGCCCACCGGCTTCGGGAGGCGGTGGTAAAGCACCTGACCCCAGCACTTGCGGAAACCCGCGGAACTGCGGTCGAAGCCGCATCAGCGGCGCTGCTCAAGCGCTACGGCGCGTTGTTTCACGATACGGTCGAGCCAAAAGGCGAATCCGTCGGATTGAACGAGATTCTCCACGGGGATCTTCTCGCGAATCCGGACATCGCCTTCAACGACCAAGGGCGACCCGCCGAAACACCCTTGCCCGCCGACGCATTGCGCAGTCTCTTGGACACGCCCCTGGACTTTGCGCGCGCGGCTGTGGACCGCGCTCGACGGGGCGACTTGGTGAACGCCGCGGCGGCGATCCGTTTCGCCGAACGCACGGGGTTGATCGATTTGGAGCGGGCCGACCGAGCACGGACCTCGATCGACGAGCACCGGGCACGCCTTGAACGGACGCTGGCCGAACAGCTCGGCGAGACCCAAATCCGATTGGATGCGGCGTACGCGAACGGGAGTCTGACCTGGGAAAGCTACGACGAAAAGAGCGCTGAAATCTCTGATTTGGCCCCCGCCGACGACTCATTTGTTGGGCAGTTGGAGATCCTCAAGGAAGTGGACGAAGCGATAGATTCCGCCGAATCCAGCAGGCGGGATGCGATTCGCCGGAGGATCGCGGGCATCACGCTGTCGGCAGACACGAAGAGCCGGATCGACTCGGTGGTGGATGCGGGCCAGCTTCAGATTGCCGAGGACTTTCTCGAACGGCTTGAGCAAGGCGAGGACTTGCCGGCAGTCGAAGACCAACGCGACCTGCCGTTTGACCGTTTCTTCCCGAGCTTCGTGGAGGAGTTCTCGGTGTTCACACACCGGGATGAAGACGGAATCGGCCAAATGCGGCAAGCGATGGGGGACCGCGAGCCCAACAGGCTGATTGACGCCCACGCACTTTCCGAAGATGCGCTTCGGGACGGCATCGCGCTGCTCGATGCGTGGGTGGCGTTGCAGGACAACCCGACGTCTGCCCGTCTGCTGCAGCATCTCACGGCCGCGTTGGGCTTCGAGCGGGCCATAGTAAGGGTAAGCCGTGCCGCCGCCACACCGAGCGGTCAGCGGGTGTTCGAACTCGACGCGGCACCGATCTCTGATGGCGAAACGGCGCGTCTACCGGATTTTGGTTCTCGGGCGAACGGCAAATACCGCCTCATGACCTTACGTGGTCGCGCGACCGCCGAGGCGGTGGTCCGGGAGATTGATGGGCCAGCGAGTAGTGGCCTCCCGAACATCGTCGTCTTCGTTGGCGTTCTGGATGTGGAGGCACGCCGAGCGCTCGCCCGTGAATTTGGTTCCGGCGGGTTCCACTCAACCCTTGTTCTCGACGAAGCTCTGATTGCATTCCTGTCGTCGTGGCCAGGTAGCCGGCTGGCGGCGTTCTTCGACTGCGCGTCCGCGTTCGCGTTCTCGCAGCCCTACGATCCGGACGCGCCCCTACTGGCTCCCGAGATGTTCTACGGCCGGAAAGCGGCACGAGACGCCATCGTGGCGATGTCCGGGGATCTGACGCATTTCGTCTACGGCGGCCGAAGGCTAGGCAAGACCACGTTGTTGGCCGATATCGCCCGCGAATACGGGGCACGAGCCGCGGGCGAGCCGGAGGAGCTCGTCTTGTTGGTCAACCTGAAGGGATCAGGCATCGGCGAGAACCAGCCAACCGAAGGCCTGTGGGCACTCTTTGGCCGACGGCTTGCAGAGCATCAGGTCCTGCAACCCGGCACGGTGCGTCAGGACTCGATCACCCGGGGCGTCGAACAGTGGCTTGCGGAGGCCGATGGGCGTCGAATATTGCTACTAATGGACGAGTCCGACGCCTTCCTTGAGGCCGAACGCCGTCCTGAACAGGGATATCGGGTATTGGACGGTATCAAGGTGCTGATGGAGACCACGCAACGAAGGTTCAAGGTTGTCTTCGCCGGCTTGCACAACGTCCAACGCGCGGCGAAGGACCCGAACACGCCGTTTGCGCATCTGGGCGAAGCAGTCCAGATTGGACCGATGCTCCCCGGGGTCGATGGGGACGAGATTCAGAGGCTGATCCGCAATCCGCTCGAGGCACTGGGCTATCGGTTCGTGTCGAACGACTCGATCATTCGGATCGCTGCCGAGACCAACTACTACCCGGCGCTGGCGCAGCAGTTCTGCAAGGAACTGCTCACAACGATGCGCCAGGCCGCCGATACCAGCCTTGAACAGGGACCGCCGTTCCCCATCCATCCGGACATGGTGGACCGCGTCTTCAATGCGAGGGAGACGCGCAACCGCGTTCGCAACCTTTTCGCGTGGACGATCCAGCTCGATCCGCGCTACGAGTTTCTGACCTATTTGATAGCACAGCGGAGTTTCGACCTCGAGAACGGGCGACCACGGGCGATGCGAATCGCCGACATTCGCGAAGCAGCGCTAAGAGAATGGCCCAAGGGCTTTGCGCATGACTCCAGCTTCTGGATGTTCGAAGTGCTGCTCGACGAGATGGTGGGCCTTGGCATCCTGCGGGAATCCTTCGATCGATTTGCGATTCGCACCCGCAATCTGCGTATGTTGCTTGGGAACGATGAAGAGATCGAACGTAGGCTCGCCGACGCCAGTCGACTCAGAGCCCCGCCTGTGTTCGACCCGCCCGAGTTTCGGTACACACTGGACGATGGAACCCCGTCGTCACTCTCCGCGGACCAAGAGAAACGTCTCTTCTCGCGGCGGTACTCGGTGGGCATCGTGTTCGGCACGCGTGTCGCGGGCCTTGATCGGGTGAGCGAGTCGATTCGGAAGGCCGCAGAGGCCGGGGATGGATCGCTTCTGTTCTCAGGCGACCTGACTGCGCCCGCCCAGCTTCCCAACACGCTGCGGCAAGTTTCCCGAGGCCGTCGACCTGGGACGGAAGTCGTCCTCGTGGATATGCGTGCAACCTGGGACGAGGAAGCGTTCGGCATTGCGCTTTCGTCTGTCGCAGGGCAGGAGGGTCAGACCCGGGTGGTTCGCCCGGTCTTCCTGTGCGGCCCGTCGGTGGCGTGGAGCCGCCGGTCGGCGGAGTCAGGCAAGGGCGGGGGTTCTGCCGTTGGCGAAGTATGGCTCGGCCCGTGCGCGCGCGACTTTGCTCGAATTAGACTCACTGCACGGGAGTCGCACGCCAAAGGCAGTTTTGAGTCCCATGCCAACTCGGTGGATCCGCCGTGGCCCGCGACCCTTGCGGCCGCATTCAAGAACAAGGAGCTCGAATCGATCGAGGAGGTCGTCGAAGCCTGTCTCGAGGACAACCCAGATGATCTCGACGTCTCGGACATCCTCATCTCCGACGACGCCCGCATCGTTTTCCGCATTCTATCGGACCTTGGGGGCGATGCCGTGACCGCCGATGACCTCGCCGGGTTTGTAGCCGACGAAGGAGCCAACATAGCGGCCGAGGACACTCTTCGGCTATGCCTGTGGGGCGAACGACTCGGCGTGCTCCTGCGCACAGGGAAAAGCTACCGCTTGGACACTACCTATGCGATGGGTCTTGCGCGGGCGTTTGGGGAGTGAGCCTGCCGCATGCATGGACCCGAATGCCGGGTCCGGCGGACTTCCTCGACACCATTCTCGATGATTTGACCGACCGTACCGCCGTAGTTGCCGGCTTGCCCGATGCCGTGCCGGTCAGCGCGCTGGCCGTCGAAGTTGCTGAAATGGTCCGGCAACGGCGCCTTGGGCCATGGGTGACGATCCGGTCGATGGAAGCGATGGCGCGTCCAGCAGAGGCCATCGCACGTCGAGTGACATCAAGTGGCGACAACATTGTCCTGTGGGTTGAGACGACAGGACACGGCGATGCGACGGCCTCGTGGGTGGGTCAAGTTCGTCGCTTGGCAGAGGAGCCAAAGATGCCTCGACTGTGCATCGCAGCGGACGCGGTAAAGGCGGAGGCGTGCGCGGAGGAAAAGAGACTGCGTCGCCGAATGTGGGGTGATTTCGTGACCGGCTTGGACGCCCTAGCGCTCGTACAAAGGCATGGGAGACGTCAAGGCCAATCCGCAGCGCACACAGGACTCAGGAGCGCGGTGATTGCCGAATTGGCGGGAAACGATCTCGCATATGCCGAGCGGCTGGCACGGGAACCACTGGGAAGGGTTTTAAATGACTGTGAAGGCCGTCGAGAAGCGGTCTGGGCTGCGCAGGTCGCCACTCTGTTTCCGGTGATCGAGCGGGAACGGCAGCGTCTCCTCCGCACCTATCGGAGCTTCTGGCGCTTGCCTCATAGTCGCCCAGACGGATCCCGCGTGAACACCTTGGAGGAACTGGAAATTGGTGACCTGTCCATGCAATTGTCCGGCCGGTCCCTGCCGGATGAACGCAGGCGCGCGGATTGGCTTCGGCGTGTTCGAAACGCACTGGCGCACAACGAGCCGGTGCCCTGGAGCACCCTGACGTCGCCTGTTGCGGTCCAGATCATAGACTTTCGAGAGTAAGCACGGAGGAGTGTCCTAACGATTTGGCTCGCGACGAAACAGCTTTGGCCCCGCCGCGTTGACGGGCCGAAGGCGGAGAGTGCGCCGTTCGGCAACCAACGAGACGGACCATACGGACAATTTTGGGTGACTGCGGGTGCGGTGCACCCCGATGTCTAAGTGGTGATCTAGTTGATCGGTTTTTTTGCTCGCCTCTTCAGGTATCGACCACAGCAGATGCCGTGTGTTTGGCATCTGGAATGCACGCTGCTAGCCCGCAGCATGGGCTTCGGCAGCGGCCTCCGATTTAGCCTTGGCGATCAGATTGCGAATCTCGCGAACCGTCGCGACATGGACATCCTTGGAGGCCATGCCATCGAGGCATACGCGACCGGTATTGTGCTTGAAAAATCCGTCGAAGTCGGTACCCAGTCGTTTGCCATGGGTATCGAATTCGCGCTCAAGCGAGAAGATGGCAAGTTGGAGGCAGGCTTCGCATCTCGCCCGGACGACCTTTTCTACGACCTCAGGGTGGTCGGCGAAGTCGGGGCGGCTATTGTACAAGGCGAGGAGGCGGTTGTAGGTTTCAGCCTCCGTGTTGACGTTGACGACTCGTTGCGACTTGGTCTCGTAGTCGGTTACGTCGTCGACGTCTGGAAGCCGTGTCCACTTAAAAATCTTCGGCGGTATGTCGGGTGGAACATCCTGCGCGCGCCGCTTGCCCTTCGGATCTACGACGGGTTTTGGCCGAGGGCGTGGACGTGGTCGCGGGGTCGGACGCGGGCGGGGAGGAGTCGGCGGTGTCGGCTCATCGGCATCATCCGGAGAGTCGATGTTGTCGACGGGGTGAGTCGCGGGAGTGTTTTTTGTTTCATCGTCGGAGACCCGTGATCTGCCCTTGGCTAGGCGGCGGAAGTCGCGGATGTCATAAAGGGCGGCTGCTCGGGCGATCACATCGCGGAGGATCTGCTCGTCTGTGTCTGATTTCAGCCCATCGAGCTGCTCTTTGACATAGCCCGCGAGGATCGGGGCTTTGTCCGCCATGAGGCTGGCGAATTCCTGCCCGATTTCCTTGTAGAGACCGCTGACGTTGCCTTCGTCCTCGATGCGGAGATCGTTGCGGGCGGTGGTGGGTTGGAGCAGTTCTGGGTGCTTCGGTTCGACTAGGAGCACGACGCGGTCGGCACCAGTATAGATGCCGAAGTCGTTCATCAGACCGGCTGCAGTTTTCTGCCGGCGGAGGGCGTAGACTTCGATGACGCCGGTGCTCTCGTGGTAGAGCGTGCCGAGGATTCGCCCTTCGCTCCATCCGTTTTGGGAGTTGCGGGTCTTGGTATCCAAGAGGAACCAGCGGACGCGGTAGGGGTTGACTTCGAGTTCGACTACGTCTTGTGCGGCGGCGAATTCCTTCATGCCGACCTCGCCGCCGTGGACGATGTAGCTCGCTGGTCCCTTGGTGCTGGTGTTGTGGACGCGGATCTCGGTGTCCTTGGGTATGCGCCAGAACTTAAAGTTGAGTTCGCGTATGGCCCAATGCAGGTTCCCGCTGCTTTTGGAGGGCGACGGGCTGAGGGTCTTGCAGGTCTCGTCGCCCGGCTCTTCGCCGCAGAGGACCACCTGTGTCCCGTGTCCGGCGTCGGTGATCTGGTCGTAGGCGTCAGGATCGCAGCTAGGCTCGGTGACGTAGCGTGTTTCTCCGGTCTCGTCGTCTTCGATACCGTTGGCCGCGTAGTGGCCGGTCCCCGTTCTGTAGGTCTTGTGCCAGATGAGTTCGGCGGGATCACCGCCGTCGACGAGCGACCGGTATATCAAGCCGGCGGGGTTCATGGGCAACGCGGCGATCTTGGCACCGATGCCGAAGTTGCCGCGACCGCGGGACGTCATGGCGACTTGGAACGAGCTGTAGAGTTCGTGCTCGGCAATGCCCTCCCCGGTGTCGGTGACGGCGAGTTTCCGGACGGTCGTGCCGTCGCCCATGTCTTGGTCGACGGGGTGGACCAGGATGGAGCCGCCCTCCCCGGTTGCCGCGATCGCCTCGACGGAGTTGACGACGAGTTCGCGGAGCCACTGTAGGCGGGCGCACTCGCCGTGCATGCGTTCGACAAAGTTGGTGACGGAATATGGGTCGGAATCGAAGGTGAGTGCGTGGGAATGCTGGGTGGACATGGCAGTCCTCCTATGCGTGTTCCTCGAAGTGCCGCCTTGGGGCGGTTTTTTCGCGAGGCGGCACGATGCCGCGTGGCGCTTCTAGCCGTCGGCGTGATGCTGGGCGGGGCTTTCGCGCGGCCCGGCGAACGGCGCGGCATGGAACGGGCCGGATTATACGGCGGCGGCTCAGCCATGTCGAACAGAAGTGTACGGTGGTACCCAGCGGCGGCGGTGTGGTTTGACCCACAGAGGTCGTCGAACTATGGTTGTTCGACGAAGGGGACGGGAAGCGATGCACGAGGCTACCAAGGAAGGCGACGGGAAGGGGATCATCGAAACACGCGATTGCGTGGAGTACATGAAGGGCATGGAGGAAGGAAGCGTCGACCTTGTGGTGACGTCTCCACCCTACGACGATCTTCGGAACTACAAGGGGTTCAAGTTCGACTGCGAGGCAGTCGCCAAGGGTCTCGCTGTAGTGGTGAAGAAAGGCGGTGTGGTGGTCTGGGTTGTCGGTGACCGGATCAACGGCGGGCGATCGCTGACGAGCTTCGATCAGGCGTTCACGTTTCGGGACGCCGGGTTCACGGTTTACGACGTCATGATCTTCAAGAAGCGGAATACGCCGTTCATGCGTAAGCGCGCGTACACCAACTGCTACGAGTTCATGTTCGTGTTCACGCGGGGACTGCCAGCAACGTTCAACCCGTTGAGAAGTCCGAGCGTCCGGACGGGCATCGCGCCGGTGCCGTTCTTGAAGGGGCCGGACGGCATCAACCGCAAGACGAAACGGTCGCTCAGCAAGCACAAGGTGCGCAACAACATCTGGTCGTACGCAGTGGGGAAGAACGGGACGACGTCCGATATGTACGCCTTCGAGCATCCAGCGATGTTTCCCGAGAATCTGGCTCGGGACCACATCTTGTCGTGGTCAGAACCCGGCGACCTAGTGTTCGACCCGATGTGCGGCGCTGGGACGACGTGCAAGATGGCAAAGGCGACCGGTCGGCGCTGGGTAGGGGTGGACGTCAGCCCGGAGTACACGGCCATCGCTCGGAAACGAGTGGACCAAGTGGGATGGAACATTGTGGATGTCCCGGGCTCGCGGTCAGACCCGTTCGAGGGGCCACTGCCGATCTGCAGATGGTGCTCGAGTGAGATACCTGCTGCGCGGCTGTTGGCAACCGGCGGCAGGGCGGTCACCTGCAGTCCGGAATGTTCGGATGTGAACAGGAGGAAGCGCCGTACGGAATTGAAGGCGGCGGAGCGGGCAAGGAAGGTGAGGCCGTCGGCGTGAGCGAGCGCTATTGGATCGGGAATATCCGCAAGGCACGGCGGCGAGGTGAGCTGCCCACGATGTTCCGTGTGGCGGATGTCCGGGAGTTGTGGCCGCAGTTCCCTGGATCGTTCCTGTCGAAGCATAGAGTCGACAACCCGAGCGAGGAGAGCGAACTGTTCGTACGCGTGGCGCCGGGACTGTATCGTCTGGTGACGCCGACCGATGGACCGCTCTTGACGAGGTCGTCGCGGGAGGCCGAATAGGAAGGGAACCGGTCGCTACCGTCTTGCACTTTACGGGCACTCACGACGGGAGCTCGGGATCCCTAAATCCGAGTGAAGGACGTTACCGGTCGGCGACTGGGTAGTGACTGTGCGAGTCCTAGCTGGGTGCGACCGGATCCATGCCCGTATCGGACAACCCTCCTGCTGGATGATTGACGAGCCGAGGAGAGGGCCCGGTGCCAAAAGCCCCCCAACAGCCTCTTCACCGCGAGCAAATTTCTGCAGCGTGGCCTGATAGCGTCCCATTAGGTGTGGACACTCGGCCATAACCGTCATGCTCATTCCCCGAGGCCCTCCATACTTGTCCGTTGTCGTGGTCGGATGGGGTGCCTCCAACAGCCCGTCAATACAATTTCTGAGTTCGCGGCAGCCGTAAGGCGTTGTTGAGCAAGTACCCATTCAAGGTAGTCCGCCCACTCGTCTTTGGCGGTATATGCGAAGGTGTGCCAGATCGCGTAGACAAAGACGGTGATTACCACCACCAGCGCGAACAACATTTGGCGATGTTGAGCCTTTAGCTGTGCAGCGGACCGGCTGCGTATTGGTTCACCGGTCTCGGCCATGTTGGTCTTAAGCGGGTGCTAGCGAAGATGCTGTGATGCTGTAGCCAAATCGCGTCCCTCGGGCATAGTATCTTCAACGCTTCCGTTGCGGACATGAATCCGCGTCAATTGCAGAGTAACGCGTTACGGTGTCGTTATTCGCTTTCTGAGCAAGTTACATGGCCACGTCTGGTGGGGAGAGAGTGCGGAATTCGCGCAATCGGCTGCGTCGTTCGGGTCGTCGAAAGATGCGCATGACCTTGCCGGACGCTCGTTTGCCAAGCGTGCGCAAGCGGGTGGCGTGGTCGGTAGCCAGTCTCGATGCGCAAGAGGAATTGGACGCCCTGAGTTGGATAGAAGCGGTCTCCGAGTTCGATGGCCATTCGACGGGGTGATGTTGTAACGGTCACAGCACGCGGGGACCATGGAAACTGAGGCCAGCCGTGGTCATCCAAAGCGATGCGTGTCCCGATGCCCGAGTTGCTATGCTCGGTGCTCCTATCCCAAAGTGAGCCCGCATGACTCGAATTGCCTCGGCCCTCGGGGACGTGTACCAGCGGCGTTTCGCGACAGCTCTGTGATTGAGCGGATGATCCCCGTTGCACGGCTTCTCCCCTCGCTGGTTGCCTGCGTCGCGCTTGTCCAGTCGTTTCCGGTGGCTGGCCAGTCGCTCGAGCAGTTCAAGAGCCTTGTAGCCGGAGGGCAACTCACTGCCGCCGACGCCGACGCCCGCGAGGAGCTACTGCGGAGCAATCCGCGCGACGCGACGGCACGCCTGGAACTGGTGGCGTACCACTGGGGGAGGCAGTTCTCTGCCCCGGAGAGCGCGCAGCGGCACGGCGAACTCGTGCTCTGGATGATTGACAACGATCGGCGCAATCCTGTACTCGCCCTACCGTACGGCCAGATCGAGCCGCATTTGAACCCGCGGATGTTCGTACGCGCCAAGGAGCGCTTGCTCGAGTACCTTGAACGGGATCCGGACGACGTCGCCTTGCTCCGCAACACAGCCGCGATGCTGGCAGACCCTTCAGCCATCATCCATGACAGTGCAAATCGCGACTTGGCCGTCTCGCTGTTGGAAAGAGCACAGGCGGTGGATCCGCGCAACTCCGAGTGGCCCTTCAAGCTGGGGTTCGCCGTCTGGCTTGGAGCCCTAGGCGTCACGTTCGATTGGCCCTGCGGTCAGCAATGGAGGCTGCCTTCGAGGCGGGCGAGGTGGGTGATGCGCGGGGCTACGCGTTTGAGATTCTGGGCAGCAACACAGCGAGCATTCGTGATCTGCAGCACTGGGCAAATGTCGTTCTTGGGCGGGTGGCCCTGGTCGACGACGACACCGAAAAGGCCGGTGAATATCTCCTCGCTGCAGGCAGGGCGCTCACGTCGCCCTCAGCGTCCGGCCCGAACATGCTCCTCGCCCGGGAGTTGCTGGAACGCGGGAAGCGGGAGGTCGTCCTCGCGTATTTCGAACTCTGCGCGCCATTCTGGGATGGCGACCCGCTGGACGAGTGGGCCGCCGCGGTCAAGGAGGGGCAGATTCCGGATTTCGGCGCGAATCTACGATACTGAGGCGATCGAGCGTTTCGTTTCCGTCCTTGCGGTAAAAACTAGCGCTGCGGAGGCCCACTCTTCGCAAGAGGAACGTAGGCGACCTCGATCTCCTGTCGAAACCTCTCCGGCAACCGCGCCCAGTCGCGCGCTTCGACAAGAAACGGAATCCTCGACTCGCACAGCGCGTCCTTGAAGTCAGCCAATCGACCCGCCGGAATCTCCTTCAGTCCCGGTCCTCGCAGCGCGAGATCGAGATCGCTGCCGTCGTGGCTGCGGCCGTTGACCCGGCTGCCATAGGCCCATGCCTCGACGTCCGGGAGGTGCTCGCGCAGCAGCGCTTCGAGGACACTCCTGTGGCGTCGCGACATGTGCAACTGGTCAGACATCTTCGGCCTGTTCGATCATGTCGGCGAGCGATCTGGCGTCTTCGATGAACCCCGGCAGCAGCGCGAGGGTCGCTTCCGCGAAGTCCTCCCCGTAGTCGTGCGCGGTGTCGTTGCGGTGGTCCTGATAGCCGAGCCATCGTTCGACCGCGTCGGTCCCCATCAGGTCGTGTCGGGCGGCGTGGCGGAACAGATCCTTGAAGTTGAGCCGGTCGGCTTGGCGGTTGCTGGCGAAGTAGGCGGCAAGGCGTTTGCGAAGCAGCTTGCCGCTCTGTTCCAGAACCAGCTCGAATTCCTTGACGCAGGCGGCACGGAAGATCTCGTAGAGAACATCGTCCTCGTCCTCGAGCGCCTCAATTTCACGAATCGCGCGCTCGAGCGAAGCAATGCAGCGGCGCAGGAATGTGGTGTCGATGGTCATGATCGTTCGCCGAAGACCAACGTTTCCAGACTGGTGGCATCCAAGCGTCTGCCCTCCGTCTGCTGTTCGCGCAGCTCGGCGTCGTCGATGACTATGGGCGTGTCGCCGTTCTTCCGGATGGGCTGGTG
>CAZJRX010000015.1:0-7411 GCA_964548145.1 uncultured Pseudomonadales bacterium
CGGAACACTCCGGCTGCCACTGACACCAAGATTAGGGGTTGACGGAGCACTAGGCTAGCGCGTCTCACTGCCCGAGCGCGTCTCGACGCTTCGGATACTCCCGCAGGCACTTCCGAGTTGCGGCACCGAGGTGAATACGCCGCGCCGGATCTGCTTGCCGGTCGGGGTCGCGAAGAACGGCTCGACCGGGTTCGCCCTCGACGCGCTGTCCCCTCACCTCGATCACGCGCACGGGCTTTGAATCGGGCGATGTTCTGTCGCAGGGGGATGACGATGTGCGTGCCGCGGCATGTCGGGGCGCATCTTCACGCCTCGGCGCCAGCGGCTGTTGGCGTGCTGGCGCCGGCGCGTTGTCCACGTTTCCTCCACGGCGACGGTCCCCGACGAAGCGAAAGTCGCGGTGGGCGAAGGGTGGGCAACGCCAACGGGCCCCGGTTTGATAAGGGCGATGTACGGAACCTGGATGGGCTGAACGATCGCGTCGGAGAGGACGACCAGACGCGATGACCGAGCACCGCATGTTCGAGATCGTCGCCTCGGCCGGCGGGCGCGTTCCGATCCCTTGCCGGACGTGCCAACTCAAGAACGCCAGCAGCCTGACGGGACACTAGCGCCGATACGCCAACTCCATCACGCGTCTGCCACTGGCGAGACCCTTGGCTTCGAAAGCGGTCACCGGTCGTTCGGGGCGTGCCGACACACCGCCCTTAAGATTCGGTTCCGCGTCCAACACGGCAGTCATCTGCAACGCGTAGTCCTCCCAGTCCGTCGCCAGGTGCAGCGAACCGCCGGCTTCGAGACATGCGGCGACCGCCGTGGCGAAATCCGCATTGACGAGGCGCCGCTTGTGGTGGCGTTTCTTCGGCCACGGGTCGGGAAAGAACGCGCTGACGCGGTGTACCGTCCCGGGCTCGAGACGGCGCAGGAGGCAGAGTACCTCGGTGTCGGCGATGCGCACGTTGTCGACGCCGTCGCGTTCGCATGCCAGCATGAGGGCACCGAATCCGGGCCGGTAGACGTCGACGCCGACGCAATTCCAGGATGGATTCGACTTGGCCAAATCCGCCAACGCGACTCCGTTGCCGAAACACGTTTCGATGGCCAACCGGCCGTCGCGGCCGAACGCCTCACGCCAGAAGTCGGCACCGATGGTGGTGTCGGGAAGATCAAGCAGATAACGGTGCGAGTGAAGCGCGAGCGCGCGCGCCTGTGCCGCCGTCAACCGACCCCGGCGACGAAGATAGGCTTGATGCGGCGCCGCGGGCTCGGTCAAGCCGCCTCGGCGACCTCCATGTGCTTGCGGAGCTTTTTCATCGCGTTCCGTTCGAGTTGACGGATGCGCTCCGCCGAGACGCCGTAACGCGTCGCGAGTTCGGTCAGGGTCTGCTTGTCGTCACGCAGCCAGCGCGACTCGAGTATGTCCCGGCTGCGTTCGTCCAAGGCCTTGATGGCTTCCGCGAGGTGAGCGGAGGCGACGCGCGCGGCGTCCTCCTCGACCACGATATCGACCGGATCGGACGTCGGGTCTTCGAGGTAGAACGCGGGGGCCGGCGGCGCGTTGTCGGCGTCGTCGTCCGGGTAGCCGTCGAAGGCGACGTCGCGCGATGCCAGGCGCCCCTCCATCTGCGTGACCGTGGCAGGCGGCACACCTAGGTCGTGCGCGATGGCGCGGGTCTCGGCGTCGTTCAACCAACCCAGCTTGTTCTTCCTGCTGCGCAGGTTGAAGAAGAGCTTGCGCTGCGCCTTGGTGGTCGCGACCTTGACGATTCGCCAGTTGCGAAGAATGAACTCGTGCATCTCGGCACGAATCCAATGCACCGCGAAGGACACCAGGCGAACGCCGACTTCCGGGTCGAACCGGCGCACCGCCTTCATCAGACCGATGTTGCCTTCCTGGATGAGGTCCGCCTGGGGAAGACCGTATCCGGCGTAGCTACGGGCAAGATGCACGACGAAGCGCATGTGACAGAGGACGAGTTCACGGGCCGCTTCGAGATCCTGCTCGTAGTAGAAGCGTTCCGCGAGTGCACGCTCGTCCTCGGCGCTAAGTACCGGGAACGCGTTGATGGTCTGGATATAGGCTTCCAAATCGCGACCTGGCGACAGGCTCGCTAGCGAAAGTACGTTGGCGCTCATACCGTCCCTCCGTTACCTTGTGGTCCGCCCCCGTTTTCGGGGCACCGCGAACGCTACCTTTGGTAACACTTAGACTCGATATTAGCACTCTTGTTCCGGGAGTGCTAACAATCGGGTCGCTCCCCTCAACCGGCCTGTAGCCGCCTGAGCCGTTGATTCGATGCGACTAGCGCGCCGAGAACACCCAGGATGGCACCGCTCGCCAGCAGCATGAAATGGAACATGGGGCCGAAGCCGGTGAGTTCCAAGTCCCTGCCGTAGCTGCCGAACAGTCGTTCCATGGGCTCTTCGAGGAGCAGCAGGAGCGCCGAGACCGACATTGCCGCGATCACCGAACCCCCTAGTCCGTAGACGGCGCCGAGATAGACGAACGGTCGCCGAACATATCCCCTTCCCGCACCGACCAGGGTCAGTATCCGGATCTCCTCCAGCCGCGCCTCGATGGCCAGTCGGACTGCCGCCGAGGAAACGAGAACCGCCGCGACGCCGAGAAGCGCGGCCAGCGACCAAAAGAGGCGTGTCACCACCTCGCGAATGGCAGCAAGTCGGGCGAGCCAATCCCGTTCCACGACCACGTCCGCGACACCACCGAGTTCAGCCACCTCTGCGGCAAGGGCGGACAGACCGGCTGGCCCGATGCCGACCGCAACCGTGGCACGGACGCTTGCCGGCAACGGGTTCGTCTGAAGGAGTTCCAAGGCATCGCTAACCCCGGACACGTCGCGGAACTCCGCCAGCGCTTCGTCCGGCGTTGTGAGCCAGACCCGGTCGATGCCGCTCGTGGCACCCAATCGCTGGAGCAGGGCGCGCGGCTGTTCGGGCGGGACCCCCGGTTCGAAATACACCGAGAATCCCGGATTGCCGCGCCATTGGCCGGCGACCCCGGCGAGATTCGCCGCCACGAGATAGAGCGCAGCCGGCATCGCCAGGGCCAGGCCGATCATCGCCCACACCGTCAGCGTCGCCGCGAATCGCTGGGCCATGTAGCCCAAGGTGTCTCGAATCACCCGACCGTGGTCGCGCCAATAGGCGTCCCAAGGACGTGATTGGGCCGGCCAGACCTCCTTGGCTTTATCGCGCATATTGCACCAGGCCGCTCATGGACCCGTCTGGCCGACGACGCGGCCATGGGCCAACTCCACCACGCGGCTACCCATCGCATTGACCAGCGCCGTATCGTGGCTCGCCACTATCACCGTGACGCCTACATCATGGAAGCGTTGGAAGAGCCCCATGATGCTCCTCGACAACGTCGGGTCGAGATTGCCGGTGGGTTCGTCCGCCAGCAGCATTCTGGGCCGATGAACCACCGCGCGCGCGATTACCACCCGCTGACGTTCCCCTGCGGAGAGCTGGCCCGGCAGCAAGGTCGCCTTGGCAAGAAGATCGACGCTCTCGAGTGCTGCCCTGACCCGTCGTCCCGAGTCCCGCGGCCGCATTCCCGCCACCTGGAGCGGCACCGCCACATTGTCGTAGACACTTCGCCCGTCGAGTAGTTTGCCGTCCTGAAACACCACGCCCAGATGCCGTCGGTAGACGGGTAGATGGCGGCGTTTGAGCAACGCGATGTCAACGCCGTTGACGAGGATCCTGCCACGGGTCGGTGTGTTCAGGCCCAGCAGCAGGTTGAGGAACGTGGTCTTACCCGCCCCGGAGTGTCCGGTAAGAAAGACGAGGGATCCTGCCGGAATCGTCAGCGATACGTCGGACAACGCCTCGGCACCGGTCTCGAAGCGTTTGACGACGTGGTGGAACTCGATCCCCATGCACCGTTCCTTTGGCTAGCGGCTCTCACTCGACTCGCGTTTGCGATGCCGTATTATGGCCATCACTCGTCGGGCTGCAGCGCGCCGCTAGTCCGTATTGAACGCGGAACAAGGCTCTCACTCGACTCGCGTTTGCGATGCCGTATTATGGCCATCACTCGTCGGGCTGCAGCGCGCCGCTAGTGCCCACGCTAGCCGAGATCCGCCAACAGCGCGTTCACGAACGCCTCGGGCTCGAAGTCCTGCAGGTCGGCCACGCCTTCGCCGACGCCGATGAGCCGCACCGGAATCCCCGTGGCAGCGGCGATCGCGACGACCACCCCGGCTTTCGCCGTGCCGTCGAGCTTGTTGATGGCCAGCGACGTGACGCCGACGGCGTTGTCGAACTCGGCAACCTGGCCCAGCGCGTTCTGGCCCACGCCGGCGTCGAGCACCAGAAGAACCTCGTGGGGCGCGTCGCCTTCCAACCGCCCCATCACCCGCTTGATCTTTCTCAGCTCGTCCATCAGGCCCACCTTGGCCTGCAGTCGGCCCGCGGTGTCGGCGAGGACCACGTCGACCTCGCGGGCCCGGGCCGCCTCGATGGCATCGTAGATGACCGATGCGCTGTCGGCGCCCTTGCCCTGCGCGATCACTGCGGTGCCGTTGCGCCGGCCCCAGTCGCTCAACTGCTCGACGGCAGCGGCACGGAACGTGTCCCCGGCGGCCATCAGCACGTCGTGGCCGTCATCCACCAGCCGCTTGGCAAGTTTGCCGATAAGCGTCGTCTTTCCGACGCCATTGACACCGACGACCAATACCACGAACGGACGAGCCGCACCGATCTCGAACGGCTTGGCCACCGGCGCAAGCAATTCGACGAGTTCCGCGGCCAATGCGTCCTTCAGATGCCCGGCACTGGCCAGTTCCCGACGGGAGACGCGGTCCTTGATCGCATCGATGATCCTCTCCGTCGCACCGACGCCAACGTCCGCAGCCAGCAAGGCGACCTCGAGCTCGTCGAGGAGGCCCGCATCGATCACCCGTTCACCAAGCAGCAAGTCGCCGACACCGGCGGCGATTCGTTGACGCGTCTTGGCGAGTGAGCCGCGCAGTCGTGACCAACCGGAGGCTTCCCCAGCGACGGGGTCGAGATTTCGCTTGCCTTTAAGCACTATCCGTCCATGTCTCGGCGCAACAACACCAAACCCGGCCAAGTCCGCATTATCGGGGGTAAGTGGAGAGGGCGAAAGCTCAAGGTGGCCAGTGAATCCATCCGACCGACGCCAGACCGGGCACGGGTCACGGCGTTCAACTGGCTGGCTGAACGGCTGCCCGATGCGCGGGTGCTCGACCTCTTCGCCGGCACGGGAGTACTCGGCTTCGAAGCACTGTCCCGGGGCGCAGCGCACGCCACCTTTGTCGATAGCGATGCGCGTGCGGTCGCCTACCTGGCTCGGCATCGCGACATGCTCGGCCCAGCCTTGGCGACAATCGAAAAAGCCGACGCCGTCCGCTGGTTGGCGGCGCAGCCCGCCGAGAAGCGGTGGGACGTGGTGTTTCTCGACCCGCCGTTCGGCTCGCCGCTCCTGCGGTGGGCAATCGGCGCCGTCGCCGCCCGTGTTTCCGCGAATGGCGTCGTGTATGCGGAATCCGACGCCGCGTTCGACTGGCACACGGTGGAGGTTCCAGGGATCGAGATCATCCGCCGGTCGACGGCCGGCGCCGCCCACTACGTTCTGATCCGGCACCGGACTTCGCCCCACGGTTCCGTCGCCCCGGGGGCGATCTCGTGAGCTATGCGGGCATGCCTGCCACATCGGAAGCGATTTTCTCGGCGAATGCGGGTTAACATCGATCGGTAACTGTTACGGGGCCAGTCCATGACGAGCGTCGTCTACCCGGGTAGCTTCAACCCCATCACCTACGGTCACCGGGACATCGTCGAGCGAGCGTTGCGCCTGTTCGACAGGGTGATCGTGGCGGTCGGCACCTCTGCCGACAAGGATCCCAAGACGCATCTCGCCGAGCGCATCGGACTATGTCGCCGTGCCCTGGCCGAGTTCGGCGAACGGGTGGAGGTCGAGGGGTTCAACACCCTCCTGGTCAACTACGCACGCAGCAAGAACACGCGTTTCGTGGTGCGCGGCCTACGCACCATCTCGGACTTCGACTACGAACACCAGATGATCGCCATGAACCAGACCCTCGACCCGGACCTCGAATACGTCCTGCTACCCACGTCGAGGCAGTGGTCGTTCCTGTCCTCGTCCCGAGTCCGCGAAATCGCCAGTCTCGGTGGCGACATCTCCGAGTTCGTCCACCCGACCGTCGCCGCCCACTATCAAAGCTCCAACGGCTGACGAAAGCGTCAGCCGGAGCGGTGGCTCAAGCGGAACCGCCTCAGCAGCCGAGCAGGACGCAATGGTCTAGGCGGTAGAGCAACGTCGCCCGCAGTTCCAACGATCCCGGCTCCACCTCGAGGCTGACCCCCTGGTCACGGTAGGTCCGGGCCTCGTAGTAGGTGTAGTTCGCACGTACCTGCAGCGTCGCCGTCCGCCCGATGTCGAACTCGATGCCGGCGCCCGCTTTCCACCCGAAGTGCTTGCCTTCGTCGCTACCCGTCAGGCCGAGGTCCGGCAACGACACGCCGACTTCAGCCTGGGCAAAGCTTGCGCCGACGCTACCGAAGATCGACAGTTCGCCGACGTCGCCGAGAATCGACGTTTCGCTCAGTCTGAATCCGGCGAGCCAAGCGATGTCGACAACCCAGGCGGTCTCGGCGACCACGTCAACGGCGGTGCCGAGGAGCGTAAGCCGGTCCATGCCCGAAGCGCTTTCCGCGCCGTACGACGCTTCAACGCCTACGTAGAAGTCGCTATCGTCCTCTTCGCCCGAGTGGAAGATGTATTGACCGGCGACGCCGAAGGAAGGTTCGGCGTCCGGCTCGACGCTGGTCGATACGTTCAGCGCCGGAACGCCGACATCGAAGCTCCAGCTAGGGACGCCGGCCTGGGCACCGAAACGGATTTCGTCGCCGACGGCCCCTTGTGCACCGAGAACGGCCCCCGCAGCCACCATCACGTATCGCTTTGCTTTCACTTCGCCCCCAAGAGTGCGCTCGTAGAATCTCCGGCTCTCGCGCCGGACCCAAGCTCCCACTATAACGCAGCGCTCGCCGGACCTTCGAACTTCACTGCTGACACCGCGGGCAATAGACCGTGGCCCGGCCGGACAGGCGGATAGCCTTGAGAAGGGTCTCGCAGCGCAGGCATGGCTTTCCACCGCGGCCGTAGACCGCGAGTTCGTGAGCGAAATACCCCGGTCGTCCATCCGTGCCTGCGAAGTCCCGCAGAGTGGTCCCGCCGCTCTGGATTGCGCTCGCCAGCGTCGCCTTGACGGCGTCCACCAGACCCCCGAGCCGCGGACCCGACACTCTGCGCGCAGCGACCCTGGGGCGGATGCCGGCCAGGAAGAGCGCTTCATTGGCGTAGATGTTCCCGATGCCGGCGATCCGGTGTTGATTCAAC
>CAZJRX010000015.1:7421-22876 GCA_964548145.1 uncultured Pseudomonadales bacterium
TACCCCGACCACCACCCGGGCGTCCATCAGGAGCGTCTTGATCGGAACGCGTCTGTGTTTGCTCCGGGCCGCTAGGTAGGCATCGGAAAAGGCCGCTGACAGCGGTTCCGGGCCAAGCCCTTCGAGCAGCCAATGATCCTCCACCGGATACGGCTGCCAGTGAACGCTGCCGAAGCGGCGCGGATCGGTTAGCCGCACGAGGCGACCGTCGTCGAGAACGAGATCGACGTGGTCGTGCTTGGCGGGTTTCGTATCGGCCGGAACGACGGACAGATGGCCGGACATCCCGAGATGGACGATCAAGGCACCGGTCTCGAGGGGCAAAAGCAGGTACTTGGCGCGTCGCCCGACGGCGCCGATTCGTTGCCCGTTGACGTGGTTGGGAACGGCGACCGGCCAGCGCAACGCCGGATTTCGGACGACGACCCGATCCAGGCGGCGCCCTGCAATCATGGCGTCGAGACCGCGCCGGGTGGTTTCGACTTCCGGCAGTTCCGGCAGGAGTCGCCCCGGGGGTTGGCGCGTCGCCGGGCCGCTACTTGATCTTGTCTTCCCGGTAGACGACGTGCTTGCGCACCACCGGGTCGTACTTCTTGAGCTCGAGCTTGTCCGGCATCGTGCGCTTGTTCTTGGTCGTCGTGTAGTAGTGCCCGGTACCGGCACTGGAGACGAGTTTGATCTTCTCTCGCATGATTCCCTCGACTGTTGGCGGGACTAGCCCCGCGCTTCCCGCTTCGCGATGTCCTTGAGGACCGTTTCGATGCCCTTCTTGTCGATAATGCGCATTCCCGCAGCGGACACCCGCAGGCGCACAAACCGATTCTCCGACGGCACCCAGAATCGGTGGTGGTGCAGGTTGGGCTCGAAGGTTCGACGCGTCTTGTTGTGCGCGTGCGAAACGTTGTTGCCGCTCATCGGGCGCTTGCCCGTGACTTGACAGACCTTCGACATCGCCAGGCTCGGTTCCGGGAAGGCGCGCTTTATACCAAAGGAGCGCCACCGCGCCAAGTGGCGGCGTTCACCAGGTTCACCAGCGGCGACGTTCCGGGCGCGCCGTCAGGTTGAAGTGGCCGGTGGCGACGCCCATCATTCGCGCTTGATTTCTCCTCGGACGACAGCCGCATGAACCACGCAATGCCGTTTCGTCGCTCGGTCGCGTGCTTGGTGTCGGCGACCTGTGTGTCCAGCCCGCTCCACGCAGCGGAGGACAACGACAAAGAACCAAGCGAAGCCGACCGCGAGGTCGAGGAACTGGTGGTCGTCGGCAGCCTCGACAGCCTGCCCGGCGCCGATGTGCGGTCCATCTACGGTTTCGACAAGTCGATCCTGACCACGCCCAGATCCGCATCGACCGTCAGCGAGGAGATGATGGATCGGTACAACATGAGCGATATCGACGAGTTGATCGTGGCCGCGCCGGGCACCTTCACCCAGTCCTTTTTCGGTGTCGCCGGTTCACTCGACATCCGCGGCACGATCGGCGAAACGTATTTCAGGGGCGTACGGCGGCTGGACAATCCCGGCAACTATCCCACGCCCATCGGCGCATCGGACCGTATCGACATCGTTCGGGGACCCGCTTCCCCGATCCACGGCCCGTCCAAGATCGGCGGCTACCTGAACTTCAACCCCAAGTCCGCGCGCATCGAGGAGACCGGGGAGTTCATCGCCGACAAGACGGGCTCCGCCAGCTTGAATGTCGGTTCCTGGGACAAGCGTATCGCCAACGCCGAGATCGGTGGCCCGGGGCGGTGGGCGGGACAGGACTTCGGCTACTGGCTCTACGTGGAGCGCGAAGACTCGGGAAGCTACTACCGCAAGAGCGGCATCGATCAGACGCTCGTGCAGACGTCCTTCGACATGAACGTAAGCGAGACCACGCACCTGCAGTTCGGTGGCATGTACCACGACCACACCGGCAATCAGATCGCCGGTTGGAACCGCCTCACGCAGGATCTCATCGACCACGGCACCTACGTGACCGGCAGCCCCGCGCCGCTCGATACCGACGGGGACGGGCATATCTCCCACCAGGAGTTCGACGTGGACGGCGACGGTTTCACGGATCTCAACCCGTTTGCCGCCGGCCTGGTGCCCGGCACCGAAGCGCCCCTCGGACCCGGTCCGTTCGACGGTGCATGCAGCATTGGGGAAACCTTGGTATTCGGCTGCGTACCCGACCTGCTCGGACTGCTCGAACCCGGCACCGCCACCATCGCCGGCAACCAGGTGTTGGTGGCGCCCGACGACACGCTGGAAAACCGGGTTCTGACGCTCTACTTCGACGCCAACATCACCACCCGCGGCGGCTGGATGTGGCGCAACCAGATGTTCTTCGAGACCTACGACAACCTGAACGAGAACGACTACGGCTTCTCGCAGTTCCACGACTCGTGGGTGTTCGAGGACAAGCTGGTGCTGGCCAAGCAATTCCTGCGCGGCGAGTCCTCGCTGTCGGTTCAGTTGTCGCCGTCGTTGCGTTACACCGAATTCAGCCACGGCGACGACTACACCAACGAGTATTTCGACCGGCGGGATCTCACCAAACCCCAGTCGTCGCTCAGCAAGCGGTTGCTTGCCACCGAGATCGACGACGACTACACCGAGTACTACATCGGCGACTATCTCGATTTCGGCGTTGCCGGGCTAGCCGACTGGTCCTGGCGCGGTTTCGGTGCCGTCGCAGGTCTCCGCTACGACGCCATCCGAATGGCAAGCCGCCAACCCGTCGACAAACTCCTGATCGCAAGTTCCAACAACTTCTGCCTCGACCTGTCATGCGTCGACATCGAGGCCGAGGATGACGTCGGCGGCGTCTCGTGGACGTTGAGCCTGAGCTACGCCGCCGACGCTGGCCTCGTTCCCTATGTCACCGTGGCGCGTCAATCCACGATCATCGCCGGTCAAGGTGCCGAGATCGCCACGGCGAGCATCGCCAACGGCGAGGCCTTCGACACCTCGACGCTCAGGGAGCTCGGTCTGAAGGGCAGTCTGCTCGACGCCTCGCTGTATTTCGCAGTGGCGATCTACGAGCAGGAACGCACGGACTACGCTGCCCAGCAGACGGTCACGAACCAGGCCACGCGCACAACCGGCGCCGAGTTCGAAGTTCGCTGGGCGGCGAACGACAAGCTGCTACTCACCTTCGGCCACTCGCGGATCGAGGTCGTGAACCTCAACACCCTCGAATCCGGCGCCAGGTTCACCTTCATCGGTGCCGACGACATGCCGGCAATCCCCGCGACCGCTTTCTATGGCGGCGCACTGGGCGGCGATGTGATTCGCCCCGGTGAACGGGGCGCTCGACGCGCCGGAATGCCGGAGACGATCTACTCCCTAACCGGCACCTACGACTTCGGCAACGGGCTCGCGGTCACCGGAAGCGTTGTCGACGTAGCCGAGGCCCACGCCGGGTACTCGGGTTCCGTGCTACTGCCCGCCTATACCCTCGTCAACCTCGGGGTGAGCTACGACTACGACTCCTGGTCGTTCAGCGCCATCGCCAAGAACGTCACCGATGAACGCTACTTCCGTTCGAACTTCCCCAACCTGTTCGGCGGCGTGGTGGTTCTGCCGGAGCTACCCGCGCACTACGTGACGCGTATCCAGTTCAGGTGGTAACTCGGCCGACGATTCCGCACCTCGACACGCCGAGCCAGACGACGGCCCCGTCAAAGGGTCCAAAGGAGGCTGACGCCCAGGCCTATCTCGCTCGCCTCCAGGCGGGTCGGCACGCGTACGCCGAGATCGTCGAAGAGCGCCAACTGGGTGGCGCTGCCGTGCAGGACGACACGCAGCTCGCCGCGGACGACGAGGTTGGCGAGGGGTTGTTCGATGCCGAGCCCAAGCGAGTAGGCATTGAAGTTCTCGTCGAAAAACTCGTTGCCCGTTTCGAACTGGCTCGGTTCGCAGACCACCCCCAACCGCAGGCAGCCGGAGTACGATCGCGAGAAGTCCGCCTGGACACGTCGGATGCCGAAAAGTACGTAGGCCGTCGTATCGATGAACGGAACCTCGCCGCCGACGCGGGCCGTTAGCCCGTAGCTCTTGTCCTTCGCGAGTTTCCAGTCCTCCGGCCAGCTTTCGCCGACCTGGTTGCGAAGCGGCGTCGAGCCCACCCCCTCGAGATTCCCCGAAATCGCGCCCTTGTGCGTCATCCAGTCGCCTTCAACGGCGTAAAAAAGAACACCTAGCGACCCCCGGTATCCGAGCAGGATGCCGGCGTCGTAGGTCATACGGTCGGCGGAGTCCTCCGCGTGCAGGCGCTGGCCCGCGAAGAGCATGGATGCGTTGTTGGCGAGAGTGTTATCGACGGTTTTGTCGTAGGTGGCGTCGTAGAGCGAGCCGACCACGGTGACGCCGAAGAAGACGCCGTCCTCGGCCAAGGCCACCGAGTGCGCCGACGCCAGGATCAGGACGACGGCGACCCATCGGATTCCGTTCCGCTGCACATCAACCTCCGGTGTCGACGAGACCTGCCTACCATACACCTTCCGGGTCACCGCTCCCGCGACATCCACACGCCCACGCCCGAACCGGAAACCGCGCCTCACAACATCCCCCGCTCCGCCATGGACACCCTACGCATGCCAGCCACCACGACGTGATCCAGCAGACGGACGTCGATCTCGTCCAATACATCGCGCAGACGGTCCGTGAGTTCGCGGTCGCTCGGGCTCGGCTCGGGATTCCCGGAGGGATGGTTGTGGAACAACACCGCCGCAGCGGCGTTGTAGCGAAGGCAGCACTTCACCACCTCCCGCGGGTAGACCATGGTCCGATCGATCGAACCGAGGAAGATGTCCTCCACGCCCAGCAGGCGATGCCGCGTGTCGAGCAGCAGCGCACCGAAGACCTCCCGCTCGACGCCGGCGAGGTGCATACCGAGATAGCGGCGTACCTCGTCCGATCCCGACAGCACTGGCGCGGTCCTCATTTTCCCGAGTTCCGCGCGCTCGAGCAGTTGCCGTACCGCGACGAGGGCCGCGACCTTCGCTTCGCCGAGACCCCCGACCGCCAGCAACGACGCCGGCTCGCCGGACAGTACGCCCAGCAAGTCGCCGAAACGCGATAGGAGCGCCTGCGCGAGGTTCACCGCATCGGTTGCCCCGCTCCCGGTCTGCAACACCAAGGCGAGCAACTCCGCGTCCGTCAAGGAACCCGGACCCGCCGCAAACAGGCGTTCGCGGGGTCGCTGCCCGACGCGAAACTCGACGACCTGCGCTGCTTGTGCCATGTGCCCGTTGCTAACCCGGCAATCAAACCTTCCGACCGCGCGTGGTATCGTAGGCACCCAGTTTCCGGGGCCGCGGCGTCGACCGAGGCAGTCGCGCCAAGACATGCAAACCGACAACCACGCCAGGCGTATCGTACTGGGCATCAGCGGCGGCATCGCTGCGTACAAAGCCCCCTTGCTTGTAAGAAATCTGCGCAACCGTGGTGCAGAGGTTGTCCCGGTCATGACCCCAAACGCCGCCAGATTTGTTACGGAGACCGCCCTGCAGGCCGTCGCCGACCACCGGCCACGTACCAGCCTGTGGGACGCCGAAGCGGAATCCGCTATGGGACATATCGAGTTGGCCCGCTGGGCCGACGCCCTGGTCATCGCCCCCGCCACCGCCAACCTAATCGCCCGATTGGCCAACGGTATCGCCGACGACCTGGTAAGTACCCTTTACCTGGCGACAACCGCCCCGGTCTTCGTCGCACCGGCGATGAACGTGCGGATGTGGGAACACCGGGCAACGAAGCGCAACGTCGAGCGGCTGCGCGGCGATGGCATCACCATTCTCGGCCCCGCCGAGGGCGAGCAGGCGTGTGGCGAGTCCGGTCCGGGACGAATGATGGAACCGGAGGACATCGCGGAGCAGGTGGGCGCAGCCATCGGCACGCCGCGGCTGCTGGACGGTGTCCGGGTACTCGTCACGGCAGGACCAACAAGAGAGTTCCTCGACCCGGTTCGGTTCATCAGCAATCGCAGTTCCGGGCGTCAGGGATTCGCGCTGGCCGAAGCGGCTCAGCACGCGGGCGCCGAGGTGACCCTCGTCGCCGGGCCGGTTCACCTGCCCACCCCGACCGGCATCGAACGCATCGACGTAACGAGCGCCCAGGAGATGATGGACGCGGTGACCGGGCATGCCGCCGATGCCGACATCTTCGTGTCCGTGGCGGCCGTGGCCGACTACCGCCCGCACACCGTCCACGACCAGAAACTCAAGAAATCCCAGCGCGCCTCGACGGACTTTCGCGTGGCGCTGAAGGAGAACGAGGATATCGTCGGATCCATCGCCGACATCGAGCCGCGCCCCTTCGTGGTCGGCTTCGCAGCGGAGACCGAACATCCGTTGGAATACGCTCGCGAGAAGCGTCGCCGCAAGTGCATGGACGCGATCGTCGTGAACGACGTATCGGATGCGGCGATCGGCTTTGACAGCGTCGACAACGCCGTGACGCTGATTCATGCCGAGGGGGAGGTGGCACTGCCGAAAATGCCGAAGGCAGCCATCGCGCGCCGTCTGATTGCCGAGATCGCGACGCTATACGCCGACGCCGGGCGCGGCTGACCATGGCCGCCAACGCAAGCGCCCACCTATCCGGTTCCCCTGCCGACGGTTTGCCCCCCGTCGCGCCGGAGATCTTCCGCGCCTACGACATCCGCGGCGTCGTCGGTGAATCCTTGACCGTCGAGGTCGCGTATCGGATCGCACTGGCGTTCGCCCGGTTGGCAGGCGATGCCGGCGAGCGCCGTGTTGCCGTTGCCGGCGACGGGCGTCACAGTACCGCGTCACTGCGTCGCGAACTTCACCGTGGACTGGCGGCTGGGGGTGCCGACGTGGTCGACATCGGCACGGTTCCCACACCACTCCTCTACTACGCGACCAACGTCCTCGAGACGGGGACAGGCATCATGATCACGGGCTCGCACAACCCTCCCGAGTACAACGGGCTGAAGATGGTGCTCGGTGGCGCAACTGTCTCGGGCGACAGCATCGGGCAGCTGCGGGCACTCGTCGAAACCGAGGCACCCGGAACCGGCGTCGGCACGACCACCCACGTCGATCTCATCGACCGTTATATAGCCCAGGTCGTCGCCGATACACCGACCGCACGGTCGATGAAGGTTGTCGTCGATTGCGGCAACGGCGTCGCGGGGCTTGTTGCCCCGAAGCTGCTGGCAACGATGGGTTGCGAGGTCGTGACGCTCCACGGGGAGGTGGACGGTGACTTTCCCAACCATCATCCGGATCCCGCGGATCCCGCCAACCTCGTCGACCTGATCGCCGCCGTCGAGCGAACGGGTGCCGATATCGGGCTCGCCTTCGACGGCGACGCGGATCGCCTTGGCGTGGTCACCGAGCGTGGCGCGATCATCTGGCCGGACCGGTTGATGATGCTGATGACCCGGGACGTCGTAGCCGCGAATCCCGGTGCGAAAGTGGTCTACGACGTCAAGTGCAGCCGCCACCTGGGAACGGTCATCCGGACCCTGGGCGGTCGGCCGATCATGTGGAAGACCGGCCATTCGCACATCAAGGCCAAGATCCGTGAGACCGGCGCCATGCTGGGCGGGGAGTTCTCCGGCCACATTTGCTTCGCGGATCGTTGGTACGGGTTCGACGACGCCCTTTACTGCGCGGCCCGCCTCGTGCAGACGCTTGCCGCCGTGCGACACCCCGCGAGCAGCGTCTTCGCGGCGTTCCCCGACGCCAAGGCAACGCCAGAGATCAAGGTGCCGACGACGGAGCAGCGAAAATTCGAGGTGGTTCGAGAGCTCGCCCAATGCGACGCCTTCGCCACCGCCGACGCCAATGCCACCACCATCGACGGAATCCGTGTCGACTACCCGGACGGGTGGGGACTGCTCCGGGCGTCCAATACCAGTCCCATGCTCAGTCTTCGATTCGAGGCGGATGACGCGGATGCGCTCGATCGCATCCAAGGGACGTTCAATGCGGCACTGGCCGGCATCGATCCCGCGCTTTCGTTCCGGCAGCGACAGTCGTGACGAGCGACGTACGGGATACGGCCCGGGTGCTCATCGAGGCGCTTCCGTATATACGCGCCTTCGCCGGCACCACCATCGTGGTCAAGTACGGCGGCAACGCCATGGTGGACGAGGAGTGCAAACGCGCCTTCGCCCGGGACGTCGTGCTCATGAAGCTGGTGGGAATGAACCCGATCGTCGTGCACGGCGGCGGCCCCCAGATCGGCGACCTGCTCGACCGGCTGAACATTCCGACGAAGTTCGTGGACGGCATGCGGGTCACCGACGCCGCGACCATGGACGTCGTGCAGATGGTCCTCGGCGGACTAGTCAACAAGGACATCGTCTCGCTGCTCAACGCCGCCGGGGGGCGGGCGGTCGGCATCACCGGTCAGGACGCGGACCTCATCACGGCGCGCAAGCTCGTACCGAAACGGCTACAGGGCATCGGCGACGCGTCGGAGATCATCGACATCGGTCATGTCGGCGAGGTGGAGAAGGTAGACAGCCGTGTCTTGGACACCCTGGTCGGGCGTGGATTCATCCCCGTAATCGCGCCCGTCGGCATCGGCGCCGACGGCGATTCGTACAACATCAACGCCGACCTCGTCGCCGGTGCCGTGGCACAACATCTAGTCGCGGAAAAGCTGATCCTGCTCACCAACACGGCTGGCATTCTCGACGCCGACGGCGAAACGCTGACCGGTCTCTCGAGGGACGATGCCAAGCGGTTGATCGCCGACGGCACCGTCGACGGCGGCATGCTGCCGAAGGTCGAATGCGCCCTCGACGCCGTCGCCGCCGGCGTCAGCGCCGCGCATATCATCGACGGTCGGGTACCGCACGCGCTGCTACTCGAGATTCTCACCGACGGCGGCGTCGGGACGTTGATCAGAAACGTCACCGGGCCATCGTCGGGCGACGGCGACGGATAGTCCGGATGGCCAACCGACCCAATCGGCGCGAACAGATCCTGCAGGCGTTCGCCGCGATGCTCGAAACCCACCCGGGGTCGCGGATCACCACCGCCGCCCTCGCCGCGCACGTCGGCGTCTCGGAAGCGGCCCTCTACAGGCATTTCCCCAGCAAGGCCAAGATGATCGACGAGCTGATCGCCTTCGCCGAGGCGACGGTATTCGAGCGAATCGGCCAGATCGTCGCAGAACAGGAGGACGCCGGATCCCGATGCGGCGCCGTGCTGGGTCTGCTGCTCGCCTTCTGCGAAAGGAACCCGGGATTCGCCCGGCTGTTCGCGGGCGATGCCCTGCAGGGCGAGACCGAGCGGCTTCGGCAGCGCATGCGTCAGTTCTACGACCGCATCGAAACCCAGCTTCGTCAGATCATCCGCGAAGCCTACGCCACCCGCCCCACTGCCGCCCCCCTCTCAGCGGCAGCCGCCGCGAACCTGATGCTGGCCAGCGCCGAAGGGCGAATCAGCCAGTTCGTGCGCAGCGAATTCAAGACGCAACCGACCGAGAACTGGGCCGGCCAATGGCAGGTGCTGGCGCGGGTGCTACTTTGACGGTGAGCCCGGCCAACCAGCCATGACGAAACAGCGGTGGATCGGTAGCTAGCGGGGGCACCCTAGCCCGAGAATGATGGCCATGGCCGGCGCGGCGTCAGAACTTGGCTCAACGATAAAGATGGCCGAAACTCAAGAACGCCAGTAGCTCACCGCCGACCGGTAGTCGGCGAGTCGCGCGCGCTCGTCCTCGAAACGGCCGTCGGTACGTAGGAACGCCAGTACGTCGTCGAGGTTCGCGACGCAGCGAACCGGCACGTTGAGATCCCGCTCCAGTGCCGCGACAGCCGTTTCGCCGCCATCGGTGGATGACTCCTGCCGATCCAAGGCGAGGACGACGCCGACCACGTCGCCGCCGGCAGCCCGGATGGTCTGGTGTGCCTCCCGCTTGGCCGCGCCGTCGGTGACCACGTCGTCGACGATGACGACCCGGCGACCCGCCATCGGCGCGCCGACGAGCGACCCACCTTCGCCATGGGCCTTTGCCTCCTTGCGATTGAAGGCGGCACCGACGTTGATGTCGTGGTCCTTCGCCAAGGCCATGGCTGTCGCAACAGCAAGCGGGATGCCCTTGTAGGCCGGTCCGAACAATACGTCGGGTCGGACCGGCAGGCCCATGACCTCTTTCGCGTACGCCTTGCCGACGACATCGTGGCCGGTGCCGTCCGCGATGGCGCCGAGGTTGAGGAAATAGGGGCTGCGGCGACCCGATTTCAGAACGAAATCCCCGAACAGCAGGGCCTTGCGGTCGAGCATCGCCCGCAGGAAGCCGTCGACGCCGCCGTGCCCCGCGTCCGTCATTCGGCCAGGGCCAAGCGTTGCGCTTCGAACAGTGCGCCGATGCCACCCTCGGCGAGTCCCAGCAATTCGTCGAGCTGTCCCCGCCCGAACGCGCCGTTCTCCGCCGTTCCCTGGACCTCGATGAAACCGCGTCCATCCATCATGACGACGTTCATGTCGGTTTGGGCACGGGAGTCCTCCGCATAGTCCAAGTCCAATACGCAGGAACCCCGGTAGATGCCTACCGACACGGAAGCCACCAGTCCCAAGAACGCGGTCGGCGCCACCTCTGCCAGGGCATCGGCCAGCGCCACGCAGGCACCGGTAATCGACGCGGTGCGAGTGCCACCGTCAGCCTGCAGGACATCGCAGTCGATCTTGACGGTTCGCTCGCCGACGCGCCGGGTGTCAACGGCGGCACGCAGCGACCGGCCGATGAGGCGTTGGATCTCGACGCTGCGGCCGCCCTGTTTGCCGCGGGTGGCTTCCCGGTCGGAACGGGTGTGGGTGGAACCCGGGAGCATGCCGTATTCCGCAGTAATCCAGCCCCGCCCCTTACCACGCAGGAACGACGGGATACCGGCCTCGACGCTGGCGGTACACACCACCTTCGTGTCGCCAAACTCCACCAGCACGGACCCGGCCGCGTGCCTCGTGAAACCCCTGGTTAAGGCCACGGGCCGCAGTTCGTCGAGCGCACGGCCACTCGGCCGCTCTATACCCATTTCTATACCGCGTTCCGACCTACGAGCGCCGATTATAATGGGTCGATGATAGCGAGCATGACCGCGTTCGGACGCGCCCAGGGCGACTTGGTCGATTGGGAGATACGCTCCGTCAATCACCGCTACCTCGACATCTCCTTCCGCCTGCCCGAACCGTTCCGCGACCTGGAGCAGGCGCTACGGGAACTCACGGCGCGTCGTGTCCACCGCGGCAAGATCGACGCCACTCTGCGCTTTGCCGGCCAAGCCGGGATCGCGCCCCGCCTGAACGAACGCGCGCTCAGCGGATTGCTGGCCGCCATCGAGGACCTCCGGCGCCGTCTGCCGTCGTCCATCGGATCGCCCGACCCGGTTGAGATCCTGCGTTTCCCCGGGATCGTCGAAGACGATGCCGACAACCTCGTCCAGTTCAAGGCGGCAGCGCGAACGAGCTTCGGCCTAGCGCTCGACGATCTGCTCGAGCATCGGGCAAGCGAGGGCGCGCGGTTGGACGCGCTCCTGCGCGAACGCCTCGACGGGCTCGAAGCAACCGCCTCGTCGATGCGCGGACTCGTTGCCGGCCAAGGGGAGGTGCTCCGCAACCGACTGCGCGACCGGACCCTTGAACTCGTGGATGACGAACGCCTGGAACAGGAAATCGCCCTTCTGGTCCAGAAGGCGGATGTCGCCGAGGAGTTGGACCGGCTGGACATCCACGTGGCCGAGGCGAGGCGCAGCCTGGCCGGAGACGGCCCCTGCGGTCGGCGTATCGACTTCCTGATGCAGGAACTGAATCGAGAGGCCAATACCCTGGCGGCGAAGTCCGTTCTGCCCCAAGCCGCCCGGCTGGCCGTGGAACTCAAGGTCAACATCGAACAGATGCGCGAACAGGTGCAAAACGTCGAGTGACCGTAGACCGCACCGTGCCTGGCCCGCGTTTCTCACCAGTGGCCGCGATGATGTGCGCCCTTGCGGGCGCGATCGAGGATTTTGGTCTCGTCATGGCACTAAGCGGCTGGTGAGAAATGCGGGCTAGGCTGGCTAGGCGCGGTCACCTGTTCGTCGTGTCCGCACCCTCCGGGGCGGGCAAGACGACCCTGATCGGGAAGCTCTTGGAGTCAGAGCCTTCGCTGGTGGTTTCGGTGTCGCACACCACCCGGCCGAAGCGACCCTCGGAGGTCGAGGGCGTCCACTATCACTTCGTGGACAGCGGGACGTTCGCCGAACGCCGGGACGCCGGTGACTTCTTAGAGTGGGCCGAGGTCTTCGGCCATTCCTACGGCACCTCGCGCAGCGGCGTCGTCGAGGAACTCGGTGCCGGGCGCGACGTGATCCTGGAGATCGATTGGCAAGGGGCCGAGCAGGTTCGCAGCCGCCATCCGGAGGCGATTTCGATATTCGTACTGCCGCCATCGCTGGCCGCGCTTATCGACCGCCTGAACACCCGGGGACAGGACCGGCCCGAGGTAATCGACCGGCGGCTCAGGCAAGCGGTTGCCGACATGTCGCACTGTCGCGAATTCGACTACCTAGTGGTGAACGACGACTTCGACGAGGCGGTAGCGACCCTCAAACGGATCGTCCTCGCCACCCGCCAGGGCGAACGTTTGGCCCAGGACGACCAGACCGCTCTGCTCGCCGACCTGCTACGGCCGCAATCCGAACAGAAATGAGCGCAAAACGCTGTCGGTAATCTTCGCCCGGCAGATGTGAATCTGCTGTAACATACTGTAACTGCCAGTACGAACGCCGTTAGGAGAGCCCATGGCCCGCGTAACCGTTGAAGACTGCCTCGACCATGTCGACAACCGCTTCGAACTCGTGATGCGTGCCTCGCGGCGGGCACGGCAGATGCACCAAGGCGTCGAGCCCCTTGTAGACGAAGAGAACGACAAGCCCACCGTGATCGCGTTGCGTGAAATCGCCGATGGCCTGATCACCGACGAGGTGTTGGACGCCGCCGACATCCCCCTCGAGGTCGAGGAGGAACTGCAGTTTCCGTTTGGCGGCCTCGGAGATGACCGAGCAGACGATTTCTGAGCTTCGTCTACGGTCCGCCGGTGATGCCCCGCCCCTGTCCGGTGCCGCCGCCCACGCGATCGCCGAGCCCCGCCCGCGTAGTCTCGGGCGGCCAGTCTCGGGCTCGCCAGAGACCCAAGCCCGGTTCCTATTTCCAAAACCAACTCCGCGCCCAGGCAACGGCCCCCGAAGTGGCCGTGCCCGTCGATATCGAGGAGTTGCTGAAGACGCTGACCGACTACCTCCCCGACAATGAGGTCGAGGCGGTACGCAAAGCCTATCGATTCGCCGAGGATGCCCACGCCGGACAGTACCGGCGCACCGGCCACCAATACATCACCCATCCCCTTGCCGTCGCCGACATACTCGCCGGCATGCGCATGGACCACCAGTCGATCATGGCGGCGGTCATGCACGACGTCCTCGAGGACACCGGCGTCTCCAAGTCAACGCTCGCGAAGTCCTTCGGCATGGAGGTCGCGGAGATCGTCGACGGCGTCTCCAAGCTAGCCACCATCTTCAACTCCCGGGCCGAAGCCCAGGCCGAGAACTTCCAGAAAATGGCGATGGCCACGGCGCGCGACCTGCGGGTGATTCTCGTCAAGCTCGCCGACCGCCTGCACAACATGCGCACCATCGGCGTCATGCCGCTGGACAAACGCAAGCGCACGGCACGGGAGACTCTCGACTTCTACGCCCCGATCGCAAACCGATTGGGAATGAACACCGTTCGGGTCGAATTCGAGGAGTTGGCGTTCCAAGCGCTCTACCCTCTGCGAGCCGATCGCATCCGACGCGCCGTCGACGCCGCCCACGGTCGCCGCAAGGGGATGATGGAACAGTTGCAGCGCTCCATCCAGGCAAACCTGGGCCGCGAGGGTATCGATGCCGAGGTCATTGGCCGGCAGAAGCACCTCTATTCGATCTACCGGAAGATGAAGTCGCAGCACAAGTCGTTCGTCGACATCATGGATGTGTTCGGTTTCCGCATCGTCGCCGACCGCGTGGACACCTGCTACCGCGCCCTCGGCGTGGTCCACAATCTCTACAAGCCGGTGCTAAGCCGGTTCAAGGACTACATCGCCATTCCCAAGGCGAACGGCTACCAGTCCCTGCACACCGCCCTCGTCGGCATGCACGGCGTACCCATCGAGGTCCAGATACGGACCCGGCAGATGGATACGTTCGCCGAGAACGGAATCGCCGGGCACTGGCTCTACAAGAACGACCTGGCGGCCGAGGGCAGCCACGTCCGCGCCCGGCAGTGGGTGGCCGGGCTACTCGACTTGCAGCAACGCGCCGGGAACTCCCTGGAGTTCATCGAGAGCTTGAAGATCGACCTGTTCCCGGAAGAGGTCTACGTTTTCACGCCGAGGGGCGAGATCCTGGAACTGCCGCGGGGCGCCTGCCCCATCGACTTCGCGTACTCGATTCACACCGATATCGGCAACCACTGCGTGGCCTGTCGGATCGACCGCAGCCTGGCCCCGCTCTCGGCGACCCTCGAGTCCGGCCAGACCGTGGAGATCATCACCGCCGAGGAAGCACGGCCTAGTCCCGACTGGTTGACGTTCACGGTGTCAAGCCGAGCCCGATCCGCGATTCGCCAGGCACTCAAGGTTCAGCAGCGCTCGGAGTCGGTACGGCTCGGCCGCCTGCTGCTCGACCGGTCCCTCGGCCACGCCAACACGTCGATCAAGGCGCTCGATTTCCGTCGCCTGCGCTCGGTGTTCCGGGAATTCAGCGTCCGCAAGCTCGACGACCTGCTTGCCGAGATCGGTCTCGGCAACCTCATGGCGTACGCGGTAGCGCAACGCCTTCTGGCAGCAGACAACCCGGACTACGAGGCCATCGACATCGAACGCGGCGGCCCGGTCGCAATTCGCGGCGGCGAAGGCCTCGTCATCACCTACGCGCGGTGTTGCGGACCCGTTCCGGGCGATCACGTCGTCGGGCACATGACGCCGGGCAAGGGGCTCGTCGTCCACATCGAAACGTGCAACAACATCGCCGAACTGCGACGCCGCAGCCCGCGGGAGATCATCCCGTCCCGGTGGTCGACGCCGACCCACGGTGAATTCGAAACCACCCTCGACGTCGGCGTGAACCGACGCAAGGGGGTCGTCGCGGAACTCGCGAACGCGGTGAACGTCGCCGACGCCGGCATCAACAACATCACGGTCGACGAGCGCACCGCAGAACTCTCGACCCTGCGCCTCGAGGTGTCCGTGAAAGACAAGGAGCATCTCGAACGGGTCCGTCAACGGCTGTCGTCCGTTGCATCCGTGCAATCCGTGCAAAGACTGGTTGGCCCCGAAAGGGCCATCGACGAAGACTAACGGGGTACCCCGGCCCACGAGTGATGGCAACGATACGGCATCAGAATTCGACTCGGATGCGAGCCTTTTGCCGCGTCCAAGCGCATTTCGATACGCTGTGCCCAATG
>CAZJRX010000016.1:0-14559 GCA_964548145.1 uncultured Pseudomonadales bacterium
CTACGAGGAGACGGTCACCGACCTCGAGGGCCAGGTTCGGCGCATTCTCGACCATTGCGGCCTGCCCTTCGAGGCGTCGTGCGTACGCTTCCACGAGACCCGCCGGGCGGTCAGAACGGCCAGTTCCGAACAGGTACGCCAACCGATCTACTTGGATGCGCTCGGCAAGTGGCGGCACTACGCGCCGTTCTGCGGCCAGCTCGTGGAGGACTTGGGTCCCATCGTCGATGCACTGCCGGAGGCGGTGAAGTACGCTGGCTAGTTTGTCCGGTACGGGCCGCCGACTCGCAGCGCCTTCCGCAAAAGTTGGTTCAAGTGTGAAGATTGGCGCTCGTCAAGAACATTTGGGGGGACGTTTCCCGCGTCACGATCTCGGTCATGCACGGCCACTCCTTCCAGATGTCGCACAACGCTTCCGGATAGACGAAACGGCGATGATCAGCCGTCGGGCGGCGTCGACGCGGTCTTCGGACACGGCACGGGGTAGAACAACGAACCCGTCTCGGTGGAGGGACCGCTTCTCGGCGAGGCCCAACGACTTCGAGGTCACCCGTCGAGGCACGCCCGCAGGGAATCAAGCGGCGGCGCGTAGAAGTAGCTGCCGCTCACCGGCCGGGAGTAGCCGAGCAGGCGGTCTCGACGGCCATCGCCCGAGAGGCCGAACATCGATTGCAGCAACCAGTCGAAGCGGTCGATATCGGCACTGAAGGCGAGGAAGTACAAACCCGCGTCGCGGACGCCCCCTGCTGGGGCGCTGCGCCGGTAGATCTTCACCGCCAAGCCCTCCCGGCTGATGTCGGTGCGGCTGACGTGGCTGTCCTTCGGCATCGCATCGCCGGTGAGTTCAATGCTGTCCGGCTTGGTGCGTCCGATGACACGCTCCTGATCACGTTCCGAGAGCGCACCGAAGGCGACGAGGTCGTGCAACCAGCGCTGGGCGAAGACGAAGCTCCCACCGGCTTCGGGCCCCCGGCTCGCCAGAGCCGCCTCGAGACGGTCTTCGGCTTTGGGATTGGCGGTGCCGTCGATGAACCCCGTGAGATCGCGGCTGTCGCGGAACGTGAAACCGTGATCCTCGCGGGCGATATTGGCGAGTGCGGCCATTGCGTCACGCCAGGCAAGTGCACGGGCGAACAGTTCGTCGCGCTCTTCACCGTGTAGCCAGACCAACAGGTCGTGCTGCGTCGCCGGCGCGGTGAATCCGTCGATGCCCCCGATGGTCGCGAAAGGCCTGAAACCGGCCGGATGCGGCAGGTTGGCGAGTCCGGCAGCGAGTTTGGGACCGAAGGCCACGACCTCCTCGCCTGCCTCCAGCGGGTTGTCCGCGAGGTCTCGGCAGGGAAGCCGGCGCGGCGGGTCCGGGAAGACGAACTCGAGGAAGATGTGGTGGCTGGAGCCTTCGACGAAGATGCCTGGCTGGTGTCGCATCATAGCGGGAGCTTAGCAGACCCGTGTCAGGTGATGGCCGGGGGGCTGTCGGGCAGGGTTGAGGCGCATTCGCCGCGCGATCAGCGAACACGTCGTCCGGGTGCGGTATAGTCGCGCGACCCTATGGAACACGGGTAGCGACCGTCGTCCCGGTGGCGAACGACCTCTACCCCCATGCACGGAGATCCACTTGTGACACGGCGACTCGTCGACATCGTGTTCGCGGGTATCGGGCTCGTCGCGAGTGTACCCGTTACCGTCGCCGCTGCGGTCGCGATCTACATCGTGAACCCTGGACCGGTCATATACCGCGCCAAGCGTGTGGGGCGTCACGGCCGCAGCTTCACGATGTACAAACTGCGGACGATGTACGTCGGGGGCGATAGTGCGGGGAGCGTCGTCACGGCGGCCGCCGACGGTCGCGTCTTTCCGCTGGGCAAATGGCTCAGGCGGTTGAAGATCGATGAACTGCCGCAGATGGTCAATATCGTCAAGGGAGACATGTCGATCGTCGGTCCACGGCCGAGGGATCCGAAGATCGTCGAACGTTGCTACACGCCCCTGCACCGGGAGACGCTCAGAGTACTGCCGGGTTTGACAAGCCCCGGGACGCTCTTCTACCTGAGCCACGGAGAGCCGACGCTCCGTGCCCCGAACCCTGAGAAGGAATACCAGGATCGGATCCTGCCGCAGAAGCTGGCCCTCGATATCGACTATGTTCGAAACCGGACCGCGCGGACTGACCTTTGGGTCGTTTGCCGAACCATCGGCGTGATCTTCGGCCTTCGCCGCTCCGGATTGGACATCAGGCACCTCGAACGCGTCGAATCCCTCGTGCAGCCGGCGAGGAGCCTAGGAAGCGGCACCTACCCGATATCCGGGGATCTCGCGGGTCATCGCGACCGTCCAAAGGAGTTGAAGAATGGCGATTGAGGGTATTTTCGAAATCGTCGAAGCGGTCAAGAAGGACATCGAGAACCTGTCGGTGGACGACTTGAAGGCGGAACTGGGAGCTCCGAACCTGCTTCTGGCGGACATTCGCGAAATCCAGGAGCGGGTGGATCTCGGCACGATTCCGGGGTCCAAGCATGTTCCGCGGGGCATGTTGGAATTCTGGGCCGATCCTGCGAGTACCTACTATCGCGACTGGTTCGAGGAGGACAAGCGCATCGTCCTCTTTTGCGCGGGAGGTGGTCGTTCCGCCTTGGCGGCGAAGGCACTCGCCGACATGGGGTTCAAGAACGTTGCCCACCTGGAACCGGGATTTGCCGGTTGGCAGAAGGCTGGTGAGGCGATCGAGGACGTCAGCGCGACGAGCCGTTGGGTACGCGCACGTCGTTGAGAGGCGATCCTGTCAGCCGTCCCAGACGGCTCGGGGAACGGGCAAGCCGTCGAGGTCGGTGCGCGTCAGTGGTTGATCGGGTTCTATCCCCAAACGCCCCAGCATGAAGGCGAGTTGCCGCGTGTGTTGCGCGGCATGCCAGGTGCACCGCTCAAGCACGCGATGCAGGTCGGCAGAACCGTAGTAGGTGGCCACCCGCCGCCGGGGTGTTGGGGGCAGCGCCGACAAACTCGCGCAAACCGAATGGGCACGGGCCGCCAGGTCGTCTCGATCGAGTTCGCGTGCAGGAATGGCGCCGGCCACGGACGCATCGAATGCACCGCCTGATTCAACGACGAGATACCCGGCAGCGATCTCCACGATGTGGTTGACCAGAGCTAATAGCGTTCGGTCCCGGTTGGGCAGCTTGTTGGCGAGACACGAGGCCGGGATCTGCGACGCGAGACGTGTTGCCGTCGCCAGGACGTGGCCAAGGCGCGCGATGAGTATCCGTGCCGGTAGGACGGCACGGGTCTCGACGGCAAGTCCCAGGAACTCGGCGACCCGAGCGGTATCGACTCCGGGGATCCAGGTGCCGTTCCTCGCAACTGCGGGAACGCGCTCGACGCCGATCTCGGCGAAGCGCACCCGCGCCTGCGCGTCGTTCGCGATGTCACGGGAGATGTAGTCGACCTCACGGGCCGAGAGGAACTCCTTGAGCCCCAGGCAGCTCGTTCATCCCGGCTGCCAGAACACCTCGATATTGTCCATAGACTAGCGGGGGCACCCCAGCCCGACGAGTGATGGCCATAATACGGCATCGCAATGCGGTTCGGGTGAGAGTCCCTTTCCGCGTTGAATAGATCATTCCAATCCAAAAACCCAGAGCACGCCACCTTGGGGAACCCGGGTTTGCGTTCTGCCGAGAACACGTAGCGCTTCCTGCTGTCGTTCGGCGTCGACACCCCAGCCGGAAAGCACGGCGACGTACTGCCTGCCGTTTACCGAGTACGTCGACGGAACCCCCGTGATACCCGAATTGGTGCGCTGCTGCCATAGCATTGCACCAGAGCGGGCATCGAAGGCGCGGAAATATCGATCGTTGGTGCCGCCCATGAACACGAGATCGCCGGCGGTGGCGAGAACCGGGCCCCAGTTGTGGCTCTCGAAGGACACGCTCCACGCTTTCTCGAACGTGTCCACGTGCCAAGCCTGGAGTTCACCGATGGTCTCCGATTCAGGATCGAGCACCAGCGTGAAGGTCTCCATCTTGGCGCCCATGAAGGTGCGCCCTTCCCGGTACTCCTCCTCGACGCCCTCGAGGTGCGCGCAGACGTTGTCGTTCGCGGGAACGTAGAGCAACCGGGTGCGCGGCGAGAACGCGGCCGGTGGCCAGTCCTTCCCGCCCCAATGGGATGGGCAGAACGTGGCGGCTTTGCCGACGCCCGGTTTCTTGGCCTCGTCGTAGGTCGGGCGGCCCGTCATCGGATCCAACGAGGTGATGACGTCCTGCTTGACATAGGGTTTTGCGTCGACGAACCGGATGGCGGCATCGGAGCGCTCGAGAAACCACAGGTAGCCGTTGCGGCCGGGATGGACGAGGCCCGCGATGCGGCGGCCGGCGCGTTCGAAGTCGATCAGCAGCGGCGCCGAGACCTCGTCCCAGTCCCAGGAATCGTTCCAGTGGTACTGGTGATGGCCGGCCATCGTGCCGGTGTCCACATCCAGCGCGATGACCGACGTGGCGTAGAGGTTGTCGCCGGACCGCGCGTCCCCCATCCACGGACCCCCATTGCCGGTGCCCCAGTAGGTGAGTCGCGTGTCTGGATCGTACGATCCCGTGATCCACACCGGCACCCCGCCGGTCTTCCAGGTGTCGCCCGGCCAGGACTCGCTCCCCGGTTCGCCGGGAGCGGGTATTGTGTAGGCCTTCCAGGCGAGGTCGCCGGTCTTGGCGTCAAGCGCCGCCACGAAACCGCGGATGCCGAACTCGCCACCGGAAACGCCCACCATCACCTTGCCGGCGGCCACCAGGGGCGCGAGGGTCATGTAGTAGCCGGCACCGTAGTCCTCGATTTCGGTTTCCCAGACAACGGCCCCGGTTACGGCGTCGAGGGCGACGACGTAGCAGTCGGCGGTCGCCATGAACACCAGGTTGTCGTACAGCGCTACGCCCCGGTTCGTCGGGTGCATCTGGGCGAGATCCTCGGGCAGATCCCGACGATAGCGCCACACCTGCTCGCCGGTCGCGGCATCCAGGGCAATCAGGTGGTTGTGGGGCGTGGTGATGAACATCCGGCCGTCGTTGACCACCGGGGGTGCCTGGTGTCCTTCGCGCATGCCCGTGGAGAACGTCCACACGGGCTTCAAGCGAGACACGTTCGTTGTGTCGATCTCATCGAGCGCGCTTAGCCGTGCGAGTCGTAGGTTCCGCGGTACATCAGCCAGTTTCCCGGTTCCGGGTTCTCCAGGCGTTCGTCGGTAACCGGGGGGTATGGCGCGCCGACGGCCGTGGCGGCTGCCACTACGAGCCCGGACAACACCGAGAGCTTGCTGCGCATCGTGCCAACGCTCCTTGCCGATCGCTTACACCATGGCGCAATGGCGGGGAGTTAGGCAAGTCGGGCCTATGCAGGCTCCGGACCCACCCGTCGCGAGAAGCCGCCGGCGACGTTGAAAGCGCCGTCCTGCAGTACGACGTTCAACATCGCGAGTGGCTTGGTGGCCGGGCCGTTGACGACCCGGGCGGCATCGGCGACATCGAACTCGGAGCCGTGGCACGGACAGACCAGGCGACCCGCATCGTTGTTCCAGCCGTTGACTTCGCAGCCCGTGTGGGTGCATGCCGCCGAATAGACCAAAAAAGCGTCCGGCGCCGCCTCAATGGCGTAGCCTCGTGCTTTGGCCGTGAGACTGACAACGGGCAGGCGCAACAATGCAAGCTGGTTGTGCAACGAGCCGTCCCGGACGACCCCGCTCGTCGGATCCTTGGGGAATGCCGGCACCGGTACCTTGGTGACCTCGGCGGGAGTAATGACCTCGCCGGCGCTGTCGCCGAACGCATGCGCGAGCAGGTCGCCTGGCTGCGGTTTCATTCGCCGCGGCTTGGCCGCGCCGACGGTCCGAACCATGGGAGAAGCGGCGGCGACCACGATCATGCGGCGACGGTTCATTGGCTGACTCTCACTCGACGCGCGTTAGCGATGCCGTATTATGGCCATCACTCGTTCGTCACGGTGCCGCCGCAATGTCACTCAATGAGCTCCGAGGTGCCGACGCCAGCCGGCGCAATCGCCTCCAATTGGCCGATGCCGACCCCGAGATTCACGCCGCGTTGGTCGGCGAGGAAGCGCGTCAGCGTGCCGGTATCGAGTTGATTCCCTCCGAGAACTACACCTATCCGGAGGTCCTGGCCGCGCTCGGATCGGTGTTCACCAACAAGTACTCGGAGGGCTACCCGGGGCGACGCTACTACGGTGGGCAGGAATTCACCGACGTGATCGAGCGCACCGCCCGCAACCGCGCCCGGGCGATCTTCGGCGCCGAACACGCGAACGTGCAACCGCTCTCCGGCGCGCCGATGAACGCCGCCGTCTACCTGGCCATGCTCGAACCCGGCGATACGGTGCTGGGGATGGATCTGTCGCACGGCGGCCATCTGACCCATGGCGCGCCCGTATCCCATATGGGCACGCTCTACAACTGGATTCGCTACAAGTCGGACCCGTCCAAGCAAGGCCGGATCGACTTCGACGAACTGCGCGACACGGCGCGACGGCACCGGCCCAAGATGGTCGTCTGCGGCTACTCGTCCTATCCGCGGGACTACGACTACGCGAAGTTCAAGGCCGTCGCCGACGAGGTCGGGGCGCTCGCGATGGCGGACGTCTCCCATATCGGCGGTCTGATCGCTGGCGGTGTGATGGCCAACCCGTGCGACTACGGTTTCGACTTCGTCACCACGACCACGCACAAGTCGCTGCGCGGCCCCCGGGGCGGCATGATCCTCACCAGGAAGGACTTCCGCCGCGACATCGACCGTTCGGTGTTTCCGGGTCTGCAGGGCGGTCCGCACATGAACCAGGTGGCGGGCGTCGCCATCGCGTTGGGGAAAGCGCTCGAACCCACCTTCAAGACCTACGCGCAGGAGGTGCTGGACAACGCGCGGGTGCTCGCCGAAGCGCTCATGGAGAACGGTGCCGAACTCGTCACCGGCGGCACCGAGAACCACCTGATGGTGCTCGACTGCGTCGCCGGTTTCGGTATCGACGGACGTGTTGCCGAGGAGGCCTTGGACGCCGTCTCGATCACGTGCAACAAACAGGTGATCCCGGACGATCCCAATCCACCGCTGCGGCCGAGCGGCATTCGTCTCGGCACGCCGGCGGCAACGACGCGAGGCATGACGGCCACGGAGATGCGCCTCCTGGGCGGCTGGATCGCGGACGCGCTGCGTAACCACGGCGACGAAGCAACCTTGGCGCGCATCAAGGGCGAAGTGGAAGAGACCTGCTCGAGGTTCCCGGTGCCGGGGATTGACGCGTAGCAGCTCAGGCGGTCGACGGCTCGCCATCGAGACCGACGCCATCCCCGACTCCCATCCGGCCCCCCACCGCCGCCAGCAGGCTGGATCGCACGTCCCCGCGATACTCTCCCCGTGCTCTGGTCAAGCGATCAGGTGGTACACGTCCGTCCGCCGTTTGGCCGGGTCTTCCTCCCAGTCGCCGTAGATCTCCCAACAACGCCCGGCGAGCGTGCGGCCGTGTTCCTGGCACCAGGAGACGAGTGCCATGTTGACCCGGGGTAACTCGGAATAGTCGCCGAAGTGGATGGCCCGGGCTGCCTTGCCGGCCGGCGTACAGGAACACACGATGTCGGCGGTGGCTTCAAACGGTTCGGGGACTTGGACACCGATCTCGATGTCCACTTCACCGTCGGACGGCGTACCGTATAGCCAGATGTTGTGGCCGAACCCTTGGATGGCATTGTCGCGGATGAACGCCCACACGCGGTCCATAAGCGGGAAGATCTTGTCGGGGATGTCCGACATGGCGATGCGTGTGCGAACGGCGGCAATGGTTCGTTCTTCGACGTCGACGACTTCGATCTCGTGGGTCATGGGTGCTGCTCCGTGGAGTTGGCGAGTTGCCTGAGTTCCGTGACGAGTGTCGTGTCGGCACCCGCGATGCGCTCGATATGTTGCCAGTTCTTCGCGTTCGGTTGCGCACCCAGTTGGATTAGGCAACGTAGCGACGCCGGATGCCAGGCGTGGATGGCGTAGCCGAGGGCGCTTTCATGGTCTTGGCCGTCGAGTAGCGCCGCATCGCTCGCCACGGCCTCGCGTATTGACTGTAGGTCTTCCAGGACGATCGCGGCTTCGAGGGTCATCGGTGCGCCGTGGCCGACAAGCGCCCGGACGATCTCGATGTCGCACTCCTGGGAAAGCGTGTGCAGGCAGGCCTGCGACAACGGCGTCTGGCCATCGTGGGCGGCCCTGTTCGGATCGGCGCCATTCGCGAGCAATACGCGGACCACGTCGAGGTGATTGTTGTGGGCCGCCATGAAAAGGGCGGTCCGGCCGAGCTCGTCCGTCTCGTTCGCCGTGGCGCCGCCGCGCAGGGCGAGGGTGAGTCCGGCGGCATCGCCCATCGCAGCGAGGTCGAATAGGTCTAGCCGCGCCCCGTGCTCCCGAAGAATCCGAACCACCGCCGTCGCCGGCTCGTTCTTCCACGGGCCGGCATGCAATGCCTTGGCAAGCGGCGTATCGCCCTTGGCATCGACGGCGTCGAGCGGGACGCCGAGCGCGCAGAGCCTGGCCGCCAAGGCCGCGTTGCCGCGCTCGGCGGCATGGTGCAGGGGCGTCGCGCCGTTTTCGTCGGTTTCGAGAACTGCCGAAGGGGCGTCGGCGAGAATCCGTTCGGCAAGGTCGTTTGTCTGCAGCAGGGCGCAGGTCGAGAGGCTCGGTTCGACGCCGGCGGCGAGCATTTGGTCGACGACGTCCCGGTAGCGCTGCGTGCGTCCGGAACAGCCATACAGTGCGATGCGCTGCAGGATGCGGTTGGCGAGGGTTGCGTCCGGGGTCGACCAGTCCACGGAGGATGCAATGACCCTGAGTTGCTTGGCGTCGTCCGTGGCCAGCGCCGCGTCGACGTCTGCTTCGAGGGTGGACATCGCGACTACGCGGCGCACTTCTGCAGACAGTCAGCCACGGCTTGCGGGGTGACGTCGGCGGCATCCTTGATCAACGTAATGATGCCATGGCCGGTACAGATCGACTCGGGTGGAGGATTGGTGTGTACGCCGGCGCCGTCGACGTAGGCCATCGGCAGGCCGGCGCCTTCTTGGACGAATCGCGATACCACGTCCCGCCAGCGCAGGTTGGCGAACTCGGCGTCGAATCGGGCCAGACGGTCGGCTTCGTGGGTGAACAGGTTTTCCAGCACGCGTTCGGTGCCAGGCTCGATCATCGCGCGCACGACGATCTCCGGGTAGGCGCGCACGGGACGGACGATCGTGGTTGCGCCGGCAGCGAGCAGGCGTTGCCGGTTGCTGTCGTCCACCGCTTCCACAACGATATCCGTGTCGGCACCGATTTCCTTGATGCGGCTCAGGATGTCGTAGGTGAGGGCGTCGGTACGGGGGTCGTTGGATTCGCCGGCGATGATCACGATGTGTTTGGCTTGGGCGGCATTGGCCGCCAGCAGGCTGTCAGTGTTCTCGGCGATCGCCGTGTAGTGCGTGACGCCTTGGTTGACGAGGGCCTCCGGCAAGCCTTCGGGGAAGCCGGTCGTCAAGAGCTGCACCGGTATGTCGGCCAGCTGCGGCGTGTTGCGGACATCGGCGACCAGTCGGGCGAGGTACGCTTCGGGGTGCTCGGCAGGGACGTTGATGAGCAGTAGGTGATCCTTCATGTTTTTCCACTCCAGTTGCCCGCGCCGGCGGCGGTCCCGTTGCAGGGCGCGATAGTCGAAGACGTCGGTGGCGATCTGTGCCAAGAGGAAGATGCCGAATACGTACATGCACAAGATCGTGGCGGTACGTCCGAGGGGCGAGGCTGCGGAAATGTCGCCGTAGCCCACCGTGGTGGCGGTGGTGATGGTCAGCCAGACCGCGTCGCCGATGCCGTACCCCTCGGCGGTCATCATCGCCAGGACATGGATCGCAAACAAGGCCAGGAACAGGCCGATGGCCCGTACCAGCCGTCGTCGGATGGCGCCCGCGACGTGGCGGGAGAAGCGGAAGTAGCGTCTGCGCGTGAACCACCGGGCGACGATCATCGACGTTGGTGGTTCTCGGCGCGTTGCGTGTTCTCGAAATGGCGGCGTACTTCCTCGATGACGTGTCGTTTCAGCTGTCGGGCATCGGGCTGCTGCCCGTAGCGTGTCGCCAGCGCATCCAGATCAGCCGTACTGAACGACAGGCTGATGCGCGGGCGCTGGATCTCGGCGTGGGACAAGCCAACGAGGCTGCGCACGAAATCCGAAGGAGAGAGGTTCTCCTCGGCAGCGGCGACACGGATGTCGTGCATCAGGGACTGCTGGAATTCGAAGTGGACCTGTATTTTCTTGAGCGCCGTGCGCTCTGCCTGGAATCGCGCGGCCTCGGGCTTCGGCCTTGTACCGGGGTTTGCCGTGCCGCGCCGGTAGCGGCGGGCGGGCACCGACGCCTGCTCCGGGTCAGCCATCGCCTGGCCACATGGACTCGATGACGTCAGCACCGCAGTAGACCTCGAGGCTGACGTCGGTTTCCCCATCGCCCCAGATCTCGACGCTGAGGCCGAAGCTGTCGTTGTCTCCTTCGCACTCGTGGTAACGCAATTCCTCGCTGTCGTCGTCTTGGCGCATCGACAGGGTCTCACCGCGACAATCGCGATCATAGTAGAAGCCAACGGCGTCCTTCGTCACCTGGGAATAGGCGTCCGCTTGCCAGCCGGCGTATCGGTCGACACTGTCTTCCACAGCCAACTCGGCGAACTCCTCCTCGTCCCAGAGGATCGCGAAGGCATCCTCGTCGAACATCTTGCGGACATCCTTGCGCTTCAGATCGCGGCTCAGGCACAGCTCCGGTTGCGACTCCTTGGGATCGAACCCGAGGTAGAACTTGGCGCGGTCCTCGCCGATTAGCGTGAGCTGGATCTCGATGCCGCTCTCGTACTGGTAGGTGGCCACCGAGGCGACCTCGAAGGTGCGGCCTTGGATATCCGGCGGCAGGGCGAGCCGGTGCTTGAAGGACACCAGGTCACCGGCAAGGAGATCCGCTGGCTTCTCCAGGCGTCGACCCTCGTCCTTGTCGCGGCGGAAGCGGCTACGCACAAGCTTGCCGAAGACCATCTACTAGCTCCCGCCGGTCGAAACGGTGGCCGAGAATGCGGAGCATTCTCGATACGCCCCGCGAAGCGGGGCGCTGTCGCGGCGGAAGCGGCTACGCACAAGCTTGCCGAAAACCATCAAAGACTCCTCGTGTGACCCATCAAACCGTAGGGGCGACGCTTGTCGTCGTCCGCACGGGACATGCTGCGCCGCGAGAATGCGCGAGCATTCTCGACACGCGCCCGAAGGGCGCGCCGGGACGGGACAACGCCGCCAGACGGCTCGAACGCGCCCGCAGGGGGCGCACTCGCCGTCCGGCCCCAGCCCCCACCGCCCCAGAACTCCGCGCCCTGCAACGGTACTTCGTGCCGTTGCAGCGGCGCAGACTTCTCGGCCCGTCCCCTACGCGCTCTTGGCCTTGAGGCGCGCGAGAACGTCGCTCGCCCCCGGGCTGCCGCCATCGCTGATGCCCTTTTCGCGAAGTTTCGCGTCGAGATCGTCACCGCTTTCCTTCTCTTCCATCCACTCGCCTGCCTGCATGCGGTCCTGCCAGTTCTGCTGCTTCGCCTTTACCCGTTCGAGCGCCTTGGCCACGCGGTGTTCGCTGGAGCCGGTGGCGGCGAAATTGGTCGACACGCTCTCCGTCGCCCGTTGCAGTTCGCGCACGGTGCGCACCTTGTCCAATTCACGCTTGTTCTTCTGGATGGTGCGTTCGCGGGCCTTGATCATGGCGTGGATCTTGTTGATCTCGGCATCGAGGGACGCCTGCTCGGAGCCCTTGTCGTTGCGGTCGGACTCGAGCTCGGCTATGCGTTCGGCCACCTCGGTGGCAAGCGCTTCCTCGCCGCCGTTCAACGCCGCGAGCGCCTTCTGCTCGTAGTCTGCGATGTCCGCATCGAGCACGCCGATCTCGCGTTTCAGGCGGATCTCGGTGCCTTTCATGCGGGTCAGGCTTTGCTTCGCTTTGCCGATGGCTGCCTCGGCATCGCGAATCTCCTGCTCCAGGATGCGCACCGCGTTGGCGTCGATGACGGCTTCGCCGACTTCGCTAGCGCCACCCCGCAACGCGGTGAACAGGTCTCTCAATACGCTCATTTGTGCGACTCCTTGTGTTCTAAGCGAGCAGATGCTCGACGACTTCGAGGACATCGACGGTGTTCTCCGCCTGGACTTCGAGCTCGTGGGCTATGACCTCGAACCGAGTTGATAGCGCCATCGCGCCGAACATGATGTAGGTGCCTCCTTGAAGGCCGATGGACGACAGCGGCACGGCGGGGCTCAAGCGCAGAAACGCTTCGTTCACTTCGTTGATCTTCCCGGGCTGGACCTCCGCCTGGGTGAACAGCGCGGTTACCGAGAGCAGCTGGGTGTCCGTCTGTGTTACGTGGATCGGAAACTCGTCGTTGTTCGAACACACGACTTCCAATATGCCGTCTTCGGTCACGAGTGCATCGAAGGTTGTTCCCTCGTCGCCCGTATAGCCGTTCAGCCGATAGGAAAGTTCATCCAATGTCATTGCCTAACTCCGTTCTCCTCAAGCGGCCATCGTGTCCGAACCGCCGTCCTCGCCGGTCGTGCCGGAGCGCGACGCGACACTACGATCAAGACCGTATGACATATTATGTCGTGTGTCAACGTCATTTTGCCGCCGAGAACTCGATGAGTTAGCGTGACCTAGTGCCCGCGCCAGCGGTGCCGTCCCTTCACTGCCCCTCGGGCTTCTCGACGTAGAAGGTACCCCGGCGCGACTCCCAAGCCTGCTGGTGATAGTTGAATACCGCATGGCTGCCCAGTCGGTTGATCTCGATGTCGGGAAGCGTGTCGAAGTAGCGCGGTGGGAAACGGAAAGCGGCGACGATCCTGGCGCCGTCGAGCCAGCCGTCCGGGGTTTCGCCGACGCCCAAGGCGTCGATTCTCTCCAGGCCGGACTTGCCGGTCGGCGTGGCGAGGGTCCAACCCCACTCGCCGAAACTCGGTACGTTGGCGTGGTACTGCGATACGCCGAAGCCGGCGTGGGCAACCGTCTTGCCGATGGACAGAAAGGCCTCCTTGGCGTGGTACGGCGAGGTGGATTGGATGGCGATGGCCCCGTCGGGGGACAGGATCGCCTTGATTCGTGCATAGAAGTAGTCGGTGTAGAGCCGGTTCAGGTCCGGGTGGTTGGGATCGGGCAGGTCGACGATCACGACGTCGAAGCGTTCGTCGCTCGCCGCCAGCCGTTCGACCTCGATGAACGCATCGCCACGGATCACGGCGAGCCGCGGATCGTCGAAGGCGGCGTCGTTGCGTGCGACGAGGTCGCGGCTTAGCCAGTCGGGTGCGGCGGGGTCGCGGCCGGCAAACAGATCGATCACGGCGGGGTCGATGTCGATTAGCGTTATCGATGTCGGCGACCACCGCCACAGGTCGCGCAGCGCCAGCCCGTCGCCGCCACCGAGAACCAGTATGCGTTCGCGTCGATAGGCGGCAAGCATCGGCGGCGTCGTGAGGTAGGCGTGGTAGATCCGCTCGTCGTTGCTCGCGAACTGTATGCGGCCGTTGATGTAGAGGCTCAGGACGTCCGGTCGGCCGCCGGCGATGTGACGCTTCGTGAGAACCACGTTCTGATACGGGGTCTTAAGGTGGTAGACGACGCGGTCGCGAAAGAGGCTGTCGCTCAAACCCGCGATCCACTCCCTGCCGAACAGGGCTAGGACGATGAGCAGGCCCGCGAGTACCGCGTGACCGCCCCAAAGCGCGACGGCGGGACGAACCTGGCGCCGATAGACCGTGAGGAATACGGTGCCCGCCAGAACGTTGGCGGCCGCCGTACCCACTGCCGCATAGACAATGGGGATCTTCAGGCAGACAAGCACCCAGACAGCCGCCCCGATGCCGGCGCCGATGTAGTCGGCACCGTACATCGTGCCCAGGTTGTGCGGCAGGTGCGTCTTGTGGATGTGTTCCCGCACCCGGGCGATCAGCGGGATCTCCATGCCGATCAACAGTCCAAGGACGAAGCCGAGCAGGAACGGCAGGACGCTCGCGAGCGCTTTCAACACGGCGAACAGACCACCGTCCATCACCACGCCGGCATCGACGTTGTAGACCGTGCGGATCCACTCGGGCAGCGAGTAGGCGAAGGCCACCGTCGCCGAGAGCGTCAGCACCGAGAAGCCGCCGATAAGGCCGATGGAGACCTCGAGCCAGGCGAAGCCCCGGTACGTCGAGGACACCCACTTGGCCATGAAGGCACCGATTCCCATGGCCACGATCATCAAGCCGATCATGGCGTAGATCGTCGGCTCCACGGCACCGAGAATCCGGCCGGCGAAGTGGGCCATCAGGTATTCGGAGATCAACCCGCAGCCGGCAACCACGCCCATGGTGCCGATAAGAACGACGTCGTGGCGCCGTACCGACCTCGCCGAGGGAGCCGAGGGGGGCGCGGGAGGGGTAGGGGGTAGGGACGCTATCGACCGGCACGCCGTCGATCACGGCAGGTCGATCGAAGGAGGGCCG
>CAZJRX010000016.1:14569-19105 GCA_964548145.1 uncultured Pseudomonadales bacterium
GCACCCCCGCCCCGGGTGCCGATACGACCGCCGTGGGGGCGCCGTCCCCCCGGGGCCGCGGGGGGGGGGGGGGGCGGGGGGGGGTTGGGGGGAGGGCCGCTTGCGACCGGGTCGCCGTCGTTCACGGCAGGTCGTTCGATGTAGGGCCGGTGCTCGCCGCCGCCGGCCGCCCTGGCATTAGCCGAGGATGCCGGTGATAACCAGCCCGAAACCGATGAAGATCGCGGCTTCGATGGCGGCGACGCCGATGTTCTGCTGGTTGTCCACTTCCTCGACCATGTCGATGCCGAACAGCACAACGCGCTGGGCGACGATCGACAGGACGCTCAGCACCACCGCCAGGACGACCGCCCAGGCGAGCCAAGTCCCGTAGAGGATGACCAATTCCGTCGCCGTCCCAGGTAGATACCCCACCATATCGCTCGCCGAGGAAGCGGCCAGCGCGGTGCCAAGCAGGTGGCCTGCATAGCGAATGGCCAGTCCCGCGTTGCCTCCCTCGATGGCCAGCTGCAGTCGCGCACCGTCGTGCCGGCGGGCGTAGATCGCTGATCGCAGCCGGGTCACGCCGAGGAGTACGATCTGGGAGAGGAAGAAGACGATCGCAACCGACAGCAGCGACTGCCAGTGGACGCCTTCCGCCCAACCGATGGCGCCGTTGATCAGGACGCCCAGCGCCAGGAGGTTCGCAGCTTGGACCGTACCGGCGGCGATGTTCTTCTCGCCAAGGGCTTGGCGGATCGAGAACCGGTGAAAGATCATCGCATCGTTGATCAGGATGCCGATTTTCAGTAGAACGATGCCCACGACCGCGTAGACGACGACGGTGCCGAGTTCCACCGGCAGTTCGACGCTCGCTTCGCCGGAAGTCGCGCCGGCAAGGATCACCGCCACCGCTGCCATGCCGCCCGCCAATGCGATGCCGAAGGCGTAGTTGTCCTTTTCCGCTAGCTCGTCCTTGGTATCGACGCCGAACAAGAGCCCCGCGCCGTAGCGCAGTACGCAGATCGCGACCACCGCGACCGCTAGGTCCAGCGCGATGATGCTCCACATCCACCAGGTCAACGAATCCAACATTGCCTTCTCCTATTTGCCGCCACGGTATCCCCCGAAGCCGCGACTGGTGCCGCGGGTGGAGGCGGTACTGGTCCTTCGGACGGTCTTCTGTCGCTGGATGGTGCGCGAGGCACCCTGTCGCTTGGTCGCGTAGGCGCTGCGGAATGTCCTGCCTTCCCGCGAGAACTTTTGACGGGCGGTGTTTTCGACCCGGGTCTGTTCCCGGCGGGCCGATGGCGAGGTGTAGTTGTCGCGCCCCCAGTCGTGGTAGTAGCTGTAGTTACGCCCCCCGGCCCACGTACCGTAGCCGACCCGGGGCCCGCCGATCAGGTCGCGCATCAAGGCGAACTGACCGTACCAGACCCAGAACGAGCCACCCGAACCGGTCTGCCAGTGCCCGTAGTGCGGGTTGCCGACAAGCTGGCTGCCGACGCCGAGATCGGCGGCGTTGTTGGCACGCGAAGAAGCACTGGCACTCATCGCGTCGACGCGCGGCAGCATACCGTCGGAAAGGTCGGCGAGGACGTTCAAGGGGTCGCTCAGGGCGCGGTTGAACTCCGCGAAATCCGCTGCCTGTACGATACGGCCCAGTTCCGTCAGCAGTATCTTCCGCTCTTCTTCGGAGGTGCTTCGGCCGGCTTGTCGCTTGGCGTCGTCGACGCGGGTGACGAGGCCTTGGTAGAGATTCCCGTCCCGCGTGGCTTCCTTGGCGAGAACGTCGATCAGTTGCCGAAGGTCGGGCTTCCGCTCGCGGACGGTGGAGGCATAGCTCTTGATGAGTGACGCATTGCGGATTCGTCCCCGGTCCAACTGCTCGCCGAGCCTCGCAACGGCGCCCTCGGCCACCGGCATGTTCTTCTCGATCTGTCGCTGGCTGCCGCCGCAGGCCGCTACCAGAACGAGGACGGGCAGCAACGCCCACCACAGTCGGATCCGGGTCATTCCTGCGCTCCCTGGCCCGGCCGGTCCACGGTGCGGATAGCCACGACCGCGCCCGGCACGGCGTCCTCGATCACCTTCGCGGCGCGGATGGCTTCGCAGTTGCCGCACATGAACACGTCGAAGGCCGCGTAGCCGCGCTCCGGCCAGGTGTGGACCGTGATGTGGGACTCCGCGAGCAGAACGACGCCCGTGACACCGCCTCCCTCGCCAAAGCCGTGCAGGTGGCAGGAAAGCACCGTCGCGCCCCCCGCCCTGGCCGAGTCCTTGAGCAGGGTCTCGAGGGTTGGGGCGTCGAGATTGGCGTGTGCACCGAAGCACTCGATCAGCAGATGCCGCCCGGCAAAGGGAACGGCGCGCTGGATGCGGGCGTCCGTTGACATAATATGGCACTGTAAGTTGCGTCGACACGGTTTGCAACCCACTCGTGAACGATCGCTTGAACGGAACCCTCGCCGCAGCAGCAGCCCGGTTGCACTCGGCATGGCGCTTCGATTTAATCCGCCCCCCATGCGTGATCGACTGTTGAAATTCTGGCGCGACTGGCGCGGCCTGTTGGTGTTTTTCGCCGTCATGATCCTGTTCCGGTCGGCGGTTGCGGACTGGAACCAGGTGCCGAGCGGCAGCATGAAGCCGGGTATCCTGGATGGCGACCGCATCGTGGTGGACAAACTCGCGTGGGACTTGCGGGTGCCCTTTACCACGGTTCGACTTGCCGGCTGGTCGCACCCGGCGCGGGGGGATGTGGTCACCTTCGACAACCCCGTCGACGGTCGGTTGTTCATCAAGCGGGTGGTGGCGGTACCGGGCGACCGGGTGGCGTGGGAACGCAACCGGCTGACGATCAACGGCGAAGCCGCGCGCTACACGCCGTTGGCGAAGGCTGAAATCGTGGCGCTTCCCGTCGACGACCCGAAGCGGCACCGGTTCTACCACGAGACCCTTCTGGGCGTTACCCGCGTGGTGATGCTCGACTCTCGCCCGGGTGCGATGGAATCCCACGAACGAACGCTGTCCCGTCTGCTCAGGCAGCCAACCGCCAACTGCGACCGCTACCGCGGGCGCGAGGCGGGTGCGGGAGAGGCGCTTGCCAAGGCGATTTGCGCATGTGCCGACCTCGGTGCCTGCTCGACGTTTCCGCCGTTCACGGTGCCTCGGGGCAAGTACTGGATGATGGGTGACAACCGGGACAACTCCAGCGACTCCCGGGTGATCGGTCTTGTCGATCGGCAGAGCATCTACGGCCGCGCCCACGCGGTGGCGTTTTCGGTTGATACCGACAACTACTACTGGCCGCGATTCGAGCGTTTCTTCACGAACCTCGAATGGGGGACGCGGCTCGGGGAACGGCACCGGTAGTCGCGAACGGATTCGCCGCCGCAGGCCATCGTCGGCGACCCAAGGTATGTCACGCGGGCGGAAGGCGACCCTTCATTCCGGGTTCGGGTGCCGGCGAACCTGCGCTCGTCGGTTCAAGACGCGGCGCACTAGCCAGAGCACGGCCGCCCCGGCAATGCCGAGCAGTCCGACCACGGCAACGAAGACGATACTCGACATCAGGTAGCCGAGCAGCCGCTCGTCGTCCAGGTCGTAGGCGCGGCCGAGCCACCAGATTCCCAGGGCCGCCGCGATGCAACCGAGTATGACCGTGCGGGCGAGGGCCACGAACAGTGACCTACCGGGCGCCGCGTTCAGCCGTTCGGTTTCACATCCAGAAGTTCGACTTCGAAGACGAGGGTCGCGTTGGGGGGGATGCCCGCCCTGCCGGAAGCGCCGTAGGCTAGTTCGGGTGGACAGACGATCCGCCACTTGTCGCCGACCTTCATCATTTGCAGCGCCTCGGTCCAACCCTTGATGACGCCGTTCACGGGAAACGACGCGGGGACGCCGCGTTGTACCGAACTGTCGAAGACGCGGCCGTCCTCGAACGTGCCGTGGTAATGGGTGGTGACGACGTCGGTGGGACCGGGCGTCGCGCCCTCGCCCGAAGTCAGGACCTCGTACTGTAGACCGGACGCCGTGGTCACCACGCCCTCGCGGGCCGCGTTCTCGGCGAGAAACCCGTGCAGGCTTTCGGTCGGTGTCGTCGGTGCCGAGGCGTCGGCCGACGAGTCAGCCTCGCCCTCGCCCGGTTCGGTTGCATCGGCCGGTTCCGCCGCCACGTCGACGGATGCGGCCTGGCCGGCGTCGGCATCGGCACCATCGGGCGCACATCCCCCTAGACAGGCGACGAAGGCTACGACCAGGGGCAACCAGGAGAGGGATGGCGTTTCGATGGGGATCATTGCAGCGGAATCCTTAATCGGGGTCGGCGAATTCTACGCCAACTGCGGCCACTGACGGGCGTCCAAGACAAGGGATCCGAACGACGATATCGCGGTGGCTGTGGCATCCGTCATGGGTTACATTCGCACACCCGTGCGGCTTCGCACCCCATGCCTTCCATGCCGTGGTGTGCTGCGGCCGAGCACCAGGGTTGGACATCCATGACACGACGCATCTTCAGTTCCGCAACGGCGACGGGGGTTGTTCTCGGCGCGTTTG
>CAZJRX010000016.1:19121-22620 GCA_964548145.1 uncultured Pseudomonadales bacterium
TACGGGAATACAGCGCGAGGACTGGACGGGTCTCCAGCCGCTACGGATCCATCGTCAGACCAGTGTCGATATCGTCGACCGGCTACGCGAAGGCCACTTCATCCGCAAGGCACTCGATGACGAGGTGTCGAGCCAGACACTCGACAACTACCTCGGTTTCCTGGACCCCAGGCGCATGTTCTTTCTGGCCGCCGACATAGCCGACTTCGAGACCTACCGCCACCGCCTCGACGAAGCGCTCAACGAGGGCGATGTCGAACCCGCGTTTGCGATCTACAACCGCTACCGCCAGAGGTCGCTAGAGCGCATCGAGTACGATGCAAACCTTGTCGAGACTGGTATCGAGGTGTTCGATTTCACGGTCGACGAATCCATCGACCTCGACCGCGAAGACGCTGCCTGGGCGGACTCGCGCGAAGCCCTCGAAGATCTCTGGCGACGGGATCTCAAGAGCCGGGTCCTTTCGGCCAAACTCGCAGGTGATTCGATGGAGGAGATCGGCGAGGCACTGGTTAAGCGCGGCCACAACCGCCTCCGGTCTATCCGGCAAACCCGTAGCGAGGATGTCTTCCAGCGTTTCGTCAACGCGTTCGCCCGCACCTACGACGAGCACACCCAGTATTTCTCGCCCCGGGACTCCGAGGACTTCGGCATCTTCATGTCGCTGTCCCTGCAGGGCATCGGGGCGGAACTGGGTACCGAGGACGAGTACACGGTGGTCCGCCGCTTGGTCAAGGGCGGACCGGCCGACAAGGATGGCGATTTGAAGGTGGGCGACCGGATTGTCGCGGTGGGTCAGAACCGGGGGCCGTTCGTGGACATCATCGGCCGACGTTCGGACGATGTGGTGCAGTTGATCCGGGGACCGAAAGGGTCGCGGGTGCGGCTCAAGGTACTCGGCGCGGACACGAACGACGAGATCCCACGCGTCATCGAGATCGTAAGGGACTCGGTGAATCTCGTCGACCAGTCGGCGAGCAAGTCGATACTCGAGATCGATCGCGACGGCCGTGCGCATCGCATCGGCGTGGTCGTGGTCCCGACCTTCTACGCCGACTTCCGCGCCATGGAGCGGGGCGAGACGGACTACACGAGTACGACCAGGGACGTGGCTAGGTTGATCGGCGAGCTCAAATCCGAGCACATTGACGCCCTGGTCGTCGATTTGCGCTACAACGGCGGCGGATCGCTTCAGGAGGCCGTCGAGCTAACGGGATTGTTCGTGGACTCGGGCCCGGTCGTCCAGGTCAAGAGCCTGCGCGGCAACGCCCACGTGCTTAGCGATCGCGACAATGGTGCCGTTTGGGACGGACCGCTGGCAGTCATGGTGAACCGCGGTTCGGCGTCGGCGTCCGAGATCTTCGCCGGTGCCATTCAGGACTACGACCTCGGCCTAGTCGTCGGCAGCCGTACCTTCGGCAAGGGTACGGTTCAGACGTTGGTGGAACTCCCTCGGCGGCGCGGCCAACTGAAACTCACCGAGCGCAAGTTCTACCGGGTGTCGGGCTCTGCTACGCATCACAACGGCATCGTCCCCGATATCGAGTATCCCGCACCCTCCGACGGCCTGCACCGCGACCGTTGGGAAGGCGGCGCCATCGGTGGTCGGGGCGCCGACGTCGCACCCACCGGCTATTCGTCGGCGAAACGCTTCGGCGCGCACATCGATACCTTGAGAGGGCGCCACGACGAACGTGTCGCCGACGATCCGGAATTCGTCTACCTGCGCGCCAGGGGCGAGTACCTGGCGCATCTACAGGAGCGGTCGAGGGTCTCGTTGTCCGAAGCGGAGCGGTTGGCCGAACGGGCGTTGGACGAGGCTCTTGCGCTGGACATCGAAAACGACCGCCGAATTGCCCGGGGGGAGCAGCCGCTCGCGAGCCTCGACGAATTGGACGAGCAGGACGACTCGGCCTACGATCCCGAGGATCCGGGTAACGATGCGCTCGTGAAGGAGACCGCGAACATACTCGTTGACTACCTGGCCCTTTCCCGGGGAATCGCCTTGGCCGACCATACCGGGGCCGTCTCGGTCCAGTAAGCCCGCCCGTTCGGTCGAACTGGGCGATGCCGGCAGGGCGTTCTCAGGACGGCAAGTCGAGGTCGCCCCGGCGCCTGATCGCGTCGCTAAGCAGCGCCTCGAACTCGTTGAATGGCATCGTCGCCTGTTGCTTGACGCCGTAGCGGCGCAGGGTCGCGGTTCCTGAAGCCGCTTCACGTTCACCCACGATCAGCAGGTTCGGAATCTTGCGAGTCGTGGCGTCGCGGATCTTCTTCGACACGGTGTCGCTCTCGGATGCGAGTTCGGCGCGAACGAAACGGGCGCGTAGCCGTTCGACGAGCCCCTGTGCGTAGTCGTGGTAGTGCTCCGATACGGTGATCACCTGGACCTGGACCGGTGCCAGCCAGGTGGGGAAAGCGCCACCGAAATGCTCGATAAGCAGCGCCACCATCCGCTCGTGCGTGCTGAGCGGTGCCCGATGCACGCAGTAGGGCGTGTGCTCGGCGCCATCGTTGCCGATATAGGTGAGACCGAGCCTTCCCGGTACGGCGAAGTCGAGCTGCACGGTGGAAAGCTGCTCGACCTTGCCCGTCACGGTGCGGAACATGACGTCGAGTTTCGGACCGTAGAACGCCGCCTCGCCGGGACCATCCTCGTAGTCGATCCCCATCTCGTCGAGTAGGGCGGCGACTATCGCTTCGGTACGTGCCCAGTCGTCGGGTGCATCGACGTACTTCTCGCGGCCCTTGGGATCCTCGGGATCCCACCGGGATAGGCGGATCGTGTAGTCCGTGAGGCCGAGGATCCGGTAGGCCTCGTCATACTCGGCGATGACTTCGGCGAACACATCCTTGGTCTGGGCCTCGGTGCAGTAGATATGGGCGTCGTTCATGGAAAGCATGCGCACCCGGGCTAGCCCGGATACGGCCCCCGATGCCTCCCACCGGTAGACCTGCCCGTACTCGGCGAGTCGCAACGGCAGTTCGCGATAGCTGCGCAGTCTCGCCGCGTAGATCTTGTGGTGGTGCGGACAGTTCATCGGTTTGAGCATGTAGGACTCGCGGACCGAGCTGCCGTCGGGGGTTTCCTCGACCACCTCCATGGGCGGGTACATGCTCTCCTTGTAGTGCTCGAGATGGCCCGTCTGCTCGTAGAGGCTGCCCTTGGCGATGTGCGGCGTGGCGACGCGTTGGTAGCCGGCCTTGAATTCGAGCTCGATGGCGAGCTTCTCCAACTCGTCGCGGACCACCGTGCCATGGGGCATCCACAACGGCAGGCCGCGGCCGATCTCGTCGTCGAAGGTAAAAAGATCGAGCTCCCGCCCGAGCTTGCGGTGGTCCCGTTCCTGGGCGAGCTCGTAGGCTTCGACGGTTTCGTCGAGGGTCGCCTTGTCGGCGAAGGCTTCCAGGCGAGCGGGCAGAGATGTGAACCAGGGCACCATCGGCAGCTACGTCCACTTCGACCGAAGGGTGGGCGTCATCGTCGAGGTCAACTGTG
>CAZJRX010000017.1:0-2208 GCA_964548145.1 uncultured Pseudomonadales bacterium
CGCGAACACCACGCGGTCGTACTCACCCAAGCCATTCTCGATAGGCTTCTGGTTGTTGACATCCGTCTGGACGGTCAGGAGAACAGCCACGCGATTTTTGAAGCCCTTAACGCCCGGGGGGAACCGCTGACTGAGTGGGAGAAGACAAAGAACTACATCCTATCCATCGCTGTACGCGATGACGACCCAGACGGGGACCGCACCTACGCGGAGCATCTCGAGCAATACGACCGCGACCCCTATTGGGATCAGATAGTGAGCGGGACGCGTTTCAAAGGGAAACGCATCGATCTGTTTTTGTCTTTCTTTGCACAGATCGAGCTTCCCAAACGCAGGCAGGAGGTGTCAGGGGACTCGGACCTGCACACCCTGCCGCGCAACCGCCTCTACCGTGAGTTCCGCTACATTGGCGAGCACGTCTACCGAATATCCGACGAAGCACTTCAGGGGTTGCTTTTGCGGTTGGGTCGGTACGCGTCGATCTTCGCCCGGATCGACCGGATGGACAGCGAGTTCTCAGATTACGCCCGTCTGGTCATGCATCGAAGGGAGAAGCTGACCCTTTCCTCTCTGATTCCGGTGTTCATGGTTCTTGTGGAAAGGCTGGGCTGCGGGCGAGACCTTGATCAAGCGCTCCGAATCATCGACAGCTACCTCATGCGACGGGTCGCGCTCAAAGCGATGTACTCCGGCTTTGACGACGTCGCGTTCGGCTACGTGCAGGCGGTCCGCGACGCGCCTACGCGCGACGACATCTGCGCTGTGCTAATCGAGCAACTCGAAAAGTCGCCTGGAGCGAGCCGCTGGCCAAGCGACCATGAGATCCTCTCGCATCTGCGGGAGGCCGACATGTACAACAGCATCTCGGGCCTCAGGAAGCAGCTCCTCTTGCGAGGCGTCGCGCAGAAGATGTATGAGGAGCGCCAGCACGATCTCACGATGCCATTCAATCCGAAAGAGACCCTGACGGTCGAGCACGTCGCGCCGCAGAGTTGGGCACGGCACTGGAAGAAAGATCTGGAATTCGGGGACAGTGACGAAGGCAGACAGCGGCTGAACCGCCTAGTCCACCGGATTGGCAACCTGACTCTCGTAACTCGCGAACTGAACTCCAAAATCGGCAACCGCCCTTGGGCCTATAAGGTGAAACTCCTCGAAGCCGACAACCTGGAACTGAACCGTCGCCTGCTCGATGACATGGAAGGCGAGACTTGGAACGAGGGGGAGATTGACCGACGGAGTGAGACAATCGCGAACTACGTGAACGAGATCTGGCCACACGCGGCGGCACTTCGTCGTGAACTGGGAGTAGCGTCTCCGACAGAGGAGGAGAAAGATCTGGTTTCCGGCATCTCGACGCTGGACGCGGAACGCTTGGTGGACGGTGTCACGGAGTCGGGTGTCGAGGACGGCTGGGCGGATAGCGAGGGGCTGAATAGACGGCGTCGCGATGGACGTTACGGGCGTTACCTCCGGTTGGGCGGCGGCGACCGTTGGCACGGCGTCTGGTTCGGGGTGAGCGCCAAGGACCGGCAACTCGTGCTGGATTGTTGGGATCCGGGTGACGCCCCTGATCGCTTCATCCCGGTTCCCAACGGCATCGACTTCAACGAGGTACTCGAGGCCGTGACGACCCAGGTGCGCGAAGCCGCCGACTCCATCGCAATCGGAGGCAGCGGCTGTTGATCGGCGTCGAAGAAATGCGTTGCAGAGGTCCGTACCACCCTGACGCCGTCCCTTTTGGCGTTGGCGATGACTAGGCGCAATTGGCGATCGACGGGGCGGCCCCGGGCGGCAAACGGCGCGAGAACCGCTTGGGCACGGAGCCTGGCCGCCCACTTCTCTTTGAGGTCCACCCGCAATTGGATCGCTTCCGCCAAGAAACGGAGCCTAACGTGGTGGGGGAGCTTTGACACGTCCGATCTGGTGAATCGGAATCTGGTTTTGGGCTCGCTGGGCACGCGCCTCGAGGCGGGCCTCATTGCGGCATAGCGCCGGGAGTATGACTCCGTGCACTAGATGAGAGATCATCCCTGAAGAACAGCCTCTAGGTGCGTTGCCATGGCACACCCCAACCGCACGACATTGTGGGATAACGAGCTGGGCTACCGGCTGAATCACCCCGGAGAAGGTAGGTATCAGGATCTGTACTCGCCATCTGGCGATATCGACGACTCCATCTTCGACCAGCTAGGTGGCCCCTAAGTC
>CAZJRX010000017.1:2255-22082 GCA_964548145.1 uncultured Pseudomonadales bacterium
ACGCCGCACAAGCCTGCAAGGACATTGCAGACAAGCATTTCAGGCTCGTCAATCCATCGCGATGGAAACGAATGTTCTTGACCGTCTGCTCCGTTCGCAGGTGCAATGGGTGATCCTCGTGGTGCTTGCGATCATCGGCATCGTCGTTACGATCGTCACCTGATCTGTAGCGATGCGTGTTAAGGGATCGCCTTAAGCGGCAAGCTAGATGTCGTAGGGAATGGCTACGTCGCCGGGCAGGCCCGCCGTTGCATCAACGATATTCGGCGGAGCGGCGCCTGTGGAATAAATCCCACGAGTCGCTTCTGTCTGCGTCCGCGGGCTCCGGTTCGAGCGCACGATCCAGTTCCCGGTGCGTGGGCGGGCCCTTCGTTCGAAATGGTTCCGCGGGACTAGGTGGCGTGCGGTTCCCGGCGGCTTGGCCGGCACGAGCGTATGCGATCCGACCCGGTGCTTTTCGGGATGTGGGCACACGGACCATCTGATGCGGTGGTGCTGGCGTCAGGGCGGTGGCTTGGGAAGGATCTAGCTCTAGCACCGCCCGAGGGTGGACGACGCGGATCCTCCGTTGCCGGGGCTCTGCGCGGTGGGCGGAGCGGCCCGCGGCCACAAGGCGCGTCCGCGACAGGGATCGCCCGCATTCCCGGGAAGCGCGCGGTGGAAGTTGGCAGGCAAGGCTATAGGAAGCACATGAAACCGGAGAACTTCGACCACGGGTATCCACAGAAATCATGGGAGGGTGCCAAGGCGGAGGCGCGCAAGGCGATGACCGCAGTGGCGAAGCGTCGCCATGTGATCGCGTACTCCGACCTCGTCGCCAAAGTCAGCAGCCTGGATCTCGATCCGCAGAGCGTTCACCTAGCCCACATGCTCGGCGAAATCTCGACGGCCGAGCACGAGGCGGGACGCGGCATGCTGACCGTGGTGGTCGTCCACAAGCAGGGCGACCAGATGCCCGGCCCGGGGTTCTTCCAGCTAGCAGGTTCGCTGGGCCACGACACGAAGGACCGAGAGGCGTTCTGGATCCGGGAACTGGAGAAGGTTTACGGGGCGTGGTCCGCCGGTCAGGAGGCGCACGCATAAGCCGCAGTCAAGGCGGTGGGACAGCCTAGCCGGCGCCTTCGCTTCACTGTGTGCCGGGTTCGCCTCCGGCCCCAGCCCCGCCGTCCTCTCGAGGCGCACCCGCCTCCGGTCGCTCCGTCCCGTTGGCGTAGGTTCCAGGAGAGGCTCAACCCTTGCTTAGGTTGTCGTCTGGAACACCTCGTCGAGCGTTCCGGCGTCCAGTACGTTGTCGGCCCAGGTCTCCAACTCGGCCTCCGGTGCCCGCCGCAGCCGCTCGGCCGCTTCGGGCGGCAGCCGGCCGAAGCGCCGCCGGAGCTGCCGCTCCAGCACCGCGCGCTCGCCCTCGGCGCGGCCCTGCTCGATGCCCGCGTCGTGGGCGCGTTGAAAGACTCCCGTCACGATTCTGCCCTCCTCGGGATGCTGCTGCCGGTAGCGGCGGAACTGATTGTCCGTCAGGCCGGCGTAGATGTCGATGAACTTGAGGTCGCGCCCGCCATGGCGCGCCTTCTCGCGCTTGGCGCGGTTCGGCTCCAGCGCCAGCAGGCCGCGCACTGCGCCGTGGTAGACCTCGAGGAGGTCGCGCGCGGCGCTCTGCATGTTCGGCAGGTTTACGCGCGCCACGAGGTTGCTGCTGTCCAGCCAGCGTTCCGCGGGCATCTCGGCGAGTTTGCAGGCCACGTACTTGAACACCAGGTATGGGCACCGCTCCGTGCCGAGGACCAGCGACGCCGGCACCCGCTCGGCGGTGCGCAGGAAGATCGTCACCGGCACGACCCGGTTCGTGTCGTACATGTCGGCGATGTCCAGGCAGTAGCGGGCCAACCGTCGCGGCGAGAACCGCCGCCAGTCTGACTCCTCCTCCAGCGCGAACACCACCGCGTCCCGGCGACCGTCGGCCCACTCCACGAGCAGCGGCGCGTCGAGCGCCCGGTAGCTGTCGCCGAGGCGGTCCGTGAGCTGCTCCTGGCGCGCTGGGACGATGCGCACGTCGTCGTCCGGCGCGGGCGCCTCCTCGGGCGCGAAGAACGCCAGCGCCTCGCGCGGGTAGTCGACGATGAGGTTCTTGAAGTTCTGGTCGTGGCTGACGGCGTCCGCCATGTCTGCGATCCGGCATGCGGTGCGGGGAGTTGCAGGATGGGGCAGAGGCCGTCGGCGGCGCTATGGGCAATGGCTGAAAGGCCTGTAGGAAATTCGCCCGGCGGGGCAGCGACGGAGATAGGGGTGAAGCGGGTCGTAGCGGCTGGCTGCGCCGCAGTGTCTACGGACCTTCTCGGACAACGAGAAGAACTGACCGCAGAGTGCCGAAGATGGTGGTCGGTAAACGACCGGAAGGTCTCAACTTCAGTAGTGAAAGTAGTTCGTCTAGGAGTATGAACACACGTCGCGCCCATTGCGACAAAACCAAACTCAGCCGACCCTTCAACGACCGCAGGATCGTCTGCGCCGCTTCGGCGAAAGCTGGCCAAGAGTCCTCTACCAACTCTTGCGGTGCCTCGTCTTCGTTTCCGTGAGTGGCCATGAAGTGCTTGAACTCGGTGTCAGGTTCGTGAGGCTATGCGATTCGGTTCGCCGCAGTGCGGGGGCATCGACGTCGGCATGAGGGCGTTGTGCCCTCACCGACGATCTACGATAGCGCCTTTCTCGCCGCCTTGATGGCGCGCAAGGCCGCCGGGTCGGGTTCCGGATAACGCGGCTTCATGCCGGAGAGCGTCTCGACGATGATGGCGGCGACGATCACCCGCATCGCGGGTTTGCTATCGCCGGGAATCACGTACCACGGGGCATGTCTCGCGCTGGTGGCTTCGAAGGCCGATTCGTAGGCGCGCTGGTAGTCGTCCCAGCGGGCGCGGGCGTCGAGGTCGGAAGGGTCGAACTTCCAGAACTTGGTCGGATCGTTCAGCCGTTCCAGAAGGCGTGCCTTCTGCTCCTTCTTGGAGATGTTCAGGAAGAACTTGACGATGGTGGTGCCGTTGCCGGCCAGGTGCCGCTCGAAGGCGGCGATATCGTGCAGGCGTTCGGACCAGAACCCGTCGTCGACGGGGCGTGGCGGCAGTTTCCGTCCCGCCAGAAGATTCGGGTTCACGCGCAGGGTCACCACCTCCTCGTAGTGGGAGCGGTTGAAAATGCCGATGCGACCGCGCTCGGGCAGGGTCATCCAGTGCCGGTGCAGGTAGCTGTATTCCATGTCCTTGTAGGTCGGCTGGCGGAAGTTCGATACCCGGAAGCCTTGTGGATTCACTCCCGTCGTGACGTGCTTGATCGTGCTGTCCTTGCCCGAGGCGTCCATGCCCTGGAACACGAGGAGCAACGCCTGCCGGCTTTCGGCGTACATGGCCTCCTGGAGTTCACCGAATCGGGCGACGTGCTTGTCGAGCATCTCGCGAAGCTCGGTCTTGCTGCGGCGCGCGAGCGAGGGGGTGGTCGGAAGTGATGCGAGATCTACTCGCTCGCCGGGGGCGACCCGGTAGCGGCGGGTGTTTAGCAGCGTTTTAATGGCGCTTCTCCACGCTTCGTTGCAGGTTGCCGCGGCGGTCAGAACTCCAGGATCGAACGCCCGCTGATCCGGCCTTCCTCCAGCGCGGTGGTTGCCTCGTTGATGTCGTCGATGGCGTATCGCTCGGTGACCATCGACTCGAGATCCAGATCGCCGTTGGCATGCCAGTCGAGAAACATGGGGAAGTCGCGTTGCGGCGAGCAGGATCCGCCGATTGAGCCTCGGAACTGTTTCTCCTCGGCGAGCATCGCACCCGCATTGAGCTCCACCGTCGTCTGCGGGACGCCGACGAGCACGGCCGTTCCGCCTTGGCAGGCACCGAAGTGACCCCGCCGGCAGGCAGGCACGATCTGTTCCATGGTGACCTTCAAGCCGATGCAGTCGAAGGCGAAGTCGACGCCGGCCACGGGACGGCCGCCGGCGGCGGTCTGTTCCGGATTGCCGGTCATCGCGTGAATGGCCTCAACCGCGTTCACCTTGCCGGCGTTGATGCCGTCGGTGGCCCCGAAGCGCTTGGCGAACTCGAGCTTCTCGTCGTCGAGATCGACGGCGATGATCGGGTTCGCGCCGCGCATCTTGGCGCCGACGACGGCCGACAGGCCGACCCCGCCGACACCGAAGATCGCCACGGAGTCGCCTTCGCGGACGTTCGCCGTGTTCAGAACGGCACCGGCGCCGGTCATTACGGCGCAGCCGATGATGGCCGTGACATCGGTGGCGATGTTGCTTGGCGCGCCGACCACGAGTTGCTCGTCGGCGATGGTGTGGTCGGCCCACGTGAAGACACTGGTCGAGACGGTTGCGCCGCCGCCGACGTCAATGGACGGCCGAGAAGGTGGCCCGCTGGCGTTCGCCGCGTCCCTGGGTACCCAGGTGACAAGGACCGTATCGCCTTCGTCGACGTGGCTGACTGCGGAACCCTTTTTGAGGACGATGCCGGTGGACTCGTGGCCAAGCAAACCGGCTCTGCGCCGGGGCGCATGCATCTGGTGCAGTTGCGAGTGGCAGATTCCGGATGCGAATTGCTTGACCACGACCTGGGTCGGCCCCGGGTCGGGCAGATTGACCTCTTGGATTTCGAGCGGACCAGGTGCCGGCGGCATCACCACCACCCGAGCGGGCGTTCCCATGCTTCCCCCTAGTAGCTTTTTTCGATGGTTGAGTGTGACGCCGTAGACGACCGATTGGCAAGGCGGTTCAAGGGCCTTGGGTTTCTTGGCCTTGGCGAACGGCTTCACCGTCGAGGCCACGCACGGGGCGGCGTTGAATGGAAGCACGCATCGCTGAACCGTCGTGGCGGTGCCAGTGGGAATCGGCGCAGGCCCGTCATGGACCGCCCATGGAACAATCGTGCCCGGTCGCTTAGGCTCATCGTTGGCGTTTGTTCCAATGCAGGGGTACCGATGGCGCTTGAACTCGGAGTCATAGCGGATGACCTCACCGGCGGGATGATGGTCGCGAGCCTTCTCGAGCGGGAGGGCGTCCGGTGTCCGCTGGTAACCAGCGCAGAAGCCTTGGGGGACCTCGATGGCGACGGCGACGCCGTAGTGGTGGGCAAGAAGCTCCGCTTGATCCCCGCAGACGACTCCCGGGCGGAGGTGGGCGCGATCGGCAAGGCGCTGCGCGCCATCGACACCAAGCGCATCTACTACAAGTACTGCGCGACGTTCGACTGCACCGACGAGGGCAACATCGGTCCCGCCGCCGAGACGCTCCTGGCGGTGACGGGTGGCGACCGGGTGATCTTTGCGCCTGCGTTTCCGGAATACAACGTCACGGTCTACCAGGGCCGTCTTTTTGTCGGCAGCCAGTTGCTGTCCGAGTCGTTCAAGCAATACGACCCCGTGACGCCAATGACCAACGCCAATCTCATGCAGGTGCTGGAACCGCAGATGACGGAGCCCGTGGGACTGATTCCCCACCGCGTGCTGCACCGGGGCCTCGTGGCGGCCCGGGAATACGTGGATGCCCAGGTGGCATCCGGGACCCGCGCGTTCGTGATTGATTCCGTCGATGACGACGACGTCACCCGGGTTGCCGAACTCGTCGACGACTGGGCGGTGACCACGGGTGGCGATGCATTGCCCGGCTTTCTTGCGCGCCAGTGGCTACCGGCCGATCACCCACCCGGGGGGCGAACCGTGCTGCCTGCGGCACCCGGACAGGAGGCCGTTATCGCCGGCAGTTGCGCGCCGCCGACGCTCCGCCAACTCGATCACTTCGAGACCGGTCGCCCCGTGTTCCGGATCGATCTGCTGCGCTCGGACGATGGGCTCCTCGATGAGATCCGTCGCTGGGCGACGCATCGCGTCCCCGACGGCCCGGTGGCCGTGTGCACCTCCGCGGATGTCGCCGGCGTCGAGCGCGCCCAGGATGCCCTCGGCAAGGATGGCGCGGCAGCCCGGGCGGATCGTCTGTTGGGGGAGGCGGCGAAGATTCTCTACGAACTCGGTGTCCGCAAGCTCGTGGTTGCGGGCGGCGAGACAAGCGGGCAGGTATTCTCCGCGCTCGGTATCCGGCAGGTGGAGGTCGGCGCCTTCGACGATCTGTCGGGCGGTTATTGTTTCAGCCGTGCGCCGGGGCCATTGGCGATGGTCGTCAAGGCGGGCGGACTGGGGAACCCGACGTTCTTCGAATACGCGCTCGAGCGCATGAGGCGGTCGGAAAACGGTGGGGAGTCCTGATAATGAGCAACGAGCAAGACATTCGCGAAGAGATCACGGCCTGCTACCGCTATTCGGCGGGTCTCGGGCTGAATGAGCTGTCATCCGGCAACCTGAGCTGCCGTTTCGAAGACGGCATGCTGATTTCGCCAAGCGGTGCGTCCGAGGCGAACATCGCCCCGGAGCGCATCGTGCGCGTTTCGCTCGCCGGCGACTGGGAGGGCGACGTCAAGCCGTCGTCCGAGTGGCGGATGCACGCCGAGATCTACCGCCAGCACGAACGGGCGCAGGCAGTGGTTCATACCCACTCGGACCATTGCGTGGCACTGTCCTGTCACAACCAGCCGTTGCCGGGCTTCCACTACCTGGTTGGGTCGTTCGGCGGCGACGATGTGCCGTGCGTGCCGTACTCGACGTTCGGCACCGAGACGCTTGCCCGGGATGCAGCCGCCGCCTTGAAGGAACGAAACGCATGCCTCCTCGGCAGCCACGGCATGATTTGTCGGGCGGGAAACCTCAAAGCCGCCGTCGAACTGGCCCAGCGCCTCGAGATCATGTGCCGACAGTACCTGCTCGCCCGTCAGTACGGCGAACCGGACCGTTTGACCCCGGCGCAGTGGGAAGAGTTCTTCGGCCGCGCCCGCAAAGTCAGCTACGGACGCTACATCTGAACTTCTGCGTTTTGGTTGGGTAGGCGACGGGCTTGTCCCGTCCCGTCTTGCTGGGCACCAATCCCGATGGGGCGACAGCGCCCTGGGGACGTTTTGGTTTGCCCCTACTACGGTCGTTCCATGCTCGGCAGCACATTGTCAAATTTGGGGCATTGTCCGGCTGGCGGTCGGGACGGCGTGGCGCCCGACTGGTACGCTTGTCTGTCGAACAAGCGATTGGCTGCGGTCGGCACCGCAGGACACTAGGGAGCACCATGTTCAGTTTTGAAGGTTACAGGCCCGTGGATCTCAGTCCACGGCTCGCGGCCCGGGTCTACCGGGTGGACGGCTCGATCGAGGAGGGCAATACCGACCCCTACGGCCGGCCCTGGGTGATGAAGGAGGGCAGGTTCCCGGGGGACAACTCGCTCTTCACCCTCTATGCGGCGCCACCCGGCGGCGACGAGGCCTGGCACCAGGAGCGCATGACCACGCACCACGGCGCCCACGTACAGGGCGGCAAGGGCCACATCAGTCACTGGGCGGGCGTTCCGGAAGACATGAAGGGGCTGTGGGAGATGCCGCTCACGAATTTCATGGGCGAGGCGGCGGTGTGCAAATTCGACGATCTCGAACCGCGTGCCATCGCCGACCCCAGTGAATACCCCCACGGCGAGGGAATGGCGCTCAAGAGCCGGGAGGGCGACGTACGGGGCCAGGAAATCAAACCGGCACATCTCGCCAACGTCCGCGTCGGCGACAACGTGCTGATGACCAGCCCGTATACAAGCCACGAGCAGCCGTGGCTGTCCACGGCCACCTGCGAATGGCTGATCGAGGACCGGAAGATCAAGATGCTGGGAATCGGCGTGCCGGGCATCGAGTGGCAGTACGATCTGAAGCTGCCGGCACCGGACAACTCGCCGATCCGGCGACTGCTACTCGGTGCCAACGTGCCCATCGCCCATCCGCTGGTCAACATCGACAAGCTGACCAGGGACCGGGTCTTCTACGTCGGCTTGCCGCTGCGGTTCACCAAGTCGGAAGCGAGTTTCATCAGGGCCATCGCCCTGGAAGAGGAATAGGAAGGATCATGATCAGTCTCGAGGGATACCGAATCGTCGATCTGAGCTGGGAACTGGTGTCGCGGGTCACCCGCATGGACCAGACCGTCGAAGAAGGCAAGCGCGATGTCTACAACATGCCCTGGATCGTCGAGGAGACGTACAACGAGCAGGACGGCACCATCGAGCATCTGGTGGCGTGCAACGTGGGCACCGTCGCCGCCTGGCCTGTTGGCGGCGTAAGCGGTCATATGGGGTCGCACGTGCAACTGGGAATCGGCCACAACGACAATTGGACGGGGCTGCCGGAAGGCATGAAGGGCGTCTGGGACATGCCCTTGGATGCGTATTACGGGGAGGCCTGCGTCTGCAAACTCGATCATTTGAAAGGCGAGCCGATCCTGCCGGAGCACCTGTCCAACGTCAGGGAAGGCGACGTCGTGTTGATGGGCAGCACCAATAGGGACGGCGACACTCCCTGGATCGACGGTGATACCGCCTATTGGCTGGCCGAGGAGAAGAAGATCAAGATGCTCTGCCCGGGCGTGCCCGGAATTCGCTGGGAGACCAAGGCGCTCGATCCGGAACCGGACAACTGCCCCACGCACCGGGCGATGACCGGCAACAACATCCCCATCGTCTACCCGCTGGTCAATATCGAGAACCTCACTCGGGAGCGCTGCTTTTTCCTCAGCCTGCCGCTCAACGTCGAGCGCATGGAAGGCACCTGGGTTCGGGCGATCGCGATCGAGGAAGCGTAGGGGGCCAACGGTCCTGTTGGGATCAGGTGGTGCCAGTATCGATCTTGCGGAACGTCAGGGAAATCCTTCGTTCGCGGGGTATCCGACTGGCTCGCTTGTTCCCCGGCTTTACGGTACCGGGCTCGCTGTGTCGTTTCGGGATCTCGTGGGTCCATCGATACCGCGCCGGGCCCTCTAGGACGGTGGCGCTTCGACGTGCAAGCATCTGCCCGATCTTGGACTTGGTGCCTCGCTCGCGAAACACCATTTCCCAGCTTTCGAGCAGGCTGATCATCGCCACGGTCCCCGTGAAACTTGCCGGACTGTCGACGTGTCGGGAGATCCCTTGGTTGCCGCAGTATTCGTTGACGATGACTTGGTCCGGGGGGGCTTCGCGAAAGTAGCCAGCATCGACCAAGCGCTGGCCAATGGTACACGCCCACCCGGGCAGAGTTCCGATACGCATTGATGGATCGATCTGCCTGGTTGCGTAGTCATAACGCCAGCCGTAGTGTTGAACTCGGCGCTGCAACTCGTCGCTCCATTCGCCTTGATCGATCTCCGCGACTATCGAGGCTTCTTCTTTCTCGCTCACGAATTCGGGAAGCACGGTCAATCCGGGAACGTCATGCCGGGGCTCATTTGAACTGACGACGGCTACCACGGGAGGAGGCGCCGGCAACCGCCCAGGCTCAACGGCGACCAGGTGGCGGAACGCATCCGAGTCTACAGTCTCCTCGATTATGTCGCCCGGAGCGAGTTGTATTCGGATGTCGCCACCTCGGATAGTCACCGCTGTTTCGTTAGCCTCGACCTTGCCGGTACCCGAGACGGTCTTGCGGCCCTCCTTAAATGCGACTTGCCGTCCCACGCACGGCCATTGACGCCGTTTCGCGAGGCCCAGGGCTTCAGACTGGATTCGCTTGGTCGCAAGATTGGCGGTATGCCACTGGCTGCGGGCGTTCTCGGGTTTGCAGGCGATCTCCCGTCCACCCCACGATAGGATGTACCGTCCGGAGTCCATTCGCCAGTGTGGCGGATCCTCGGTCACGCGTGGCCACTCCGTGACAAGGCTACCTGAGCACATTCGCAATGCCTCTACGGCGACCACCTCGCGTTGAACGTCTTTGCCGCGAAATCGGGTATCCAGTCGCTTGTAGCCATGTGACATGCCGCAGAGTGCGGCTGCTGACCATGCTACGGCTGGCGCAATCGCTACGTCATCGAACCACGTCTTGAATGCGAGGGGATCGGGACGCAATAGCACAAGCTGAATGGCTAGTCCGACGGGATGATCCCGCCAATTGTCGGGTTCAATCCGCCGCACTGCATCAAGCATCTCGTGTGTTTTTCGACGCCAAGTCATGACGATGCGCTTGACCTCGCTGGTTGTGTCTGCCGCCGCCGCCGCCGCAATCTCTTTCGTTGCTTGGTCCGGTCGTAGACGTTCCGCCCCTCCAAACACGGTCAAAGCTGCAAGCCACAGTCGTTCCTGTGCGTTAGCCCCCGATGTTTCGCGAGCCTTCGACCAAGGCGGGAACCGCCACCAACTCGCATCTACGTTGACGGCCCGATCCCGTAGCCTCTCATTGCGACAAGACAAGCTTTCCGTTAGGACGTCGAGCCATGGACTGATCCGCGGCACACCCCAGATTGCCATACTGAGGGCACCGCGGATTGAGTCCGCCGACTCGGGGATGGTGAGCCCGGCACCCACATCCGGGGGTGGAGCAGGCGGTACCGGCACGTCGCACTTGCCGTACTCCACGCTGACTTTGGGCATATCAACGTTTGAGACGCGTTTGCCGATAGTCATCAGACGGACTTGCTGCTCCTTAGACGAAACCGTGAGACTCCGGCATGAGAACAACGGAAGGGCACCCGGCCAGAACACGGCGCGGTCGTCCGTGGTGACCCCCGAAAGGGGCACTGTTTGCCATTCCCCGTCGCGAAGCGCGGCCACCGGCAAGTTGGGTAGTGCCGCGACGTCGACACGAACTCGTACGGGTATCCGGTTCCCGTTGGCGTCGCCAGGTTCCCGAAGATGGGCATTGACCCCGAGGACCGAACCCGAATGCGACGGTAGTGGACGCAACCAGTCGTCTTGCAGAGCATCGAACGCCCGCCGGTTATCTGCAACGAGTCCCAGCCACTCGGGCGCATCGCCGCCTTGGCCCATGTCCCACAGCACCTGTCCTTCGTCAGACATCATCGTTCCAGAATGTCCTTGTTCGGCAGCGCTGCAGTGTGCGCCGCAGAAAGGGGCTTGGGACCGTAAACCAGGTAAAGGCGGTCGCGGGCCCGTGTACACATCATATACATTGCCCTCGACTCGGCATCTGTGGGGCAAGGCACGAAACGTTCGAGCTCTAGAATGAAGACAGTGTCGAACTCTTGGCCCTTTACTGAGTCCTTGGTCAGGACGGTGACTCCCGGTTGACGAACGTCGATTGAGTCTTCGTTCTTCAAATTGTTCGAGTACCTATCGACCCGGGCATCCGGCATGTGTTTGCGGAGTGCCTTGCACACGGACTTGCCCGTTGTGTCTAGACCGACGATTACGCCGAGGCTTCCGGAACGATTGCGGTACTCGTTGGCAACCCGGGTCGCGGTGGCGTCGACTCCTGCCGTTCGAACGAGTTGGGGCACGTCGCCGGCGCCTGCCCGAATCACAGTCGCCGCTGGCAGTAGTCCTCGGTGAAAGTGTTCGGCAAGTCGGGCGATCTCAGGAGTGTTCCTGTGGTTCTCGCTGAGGATGATGGGATCGGGAAGGCCAGCGGCACCTTTGATCTGTGCCAAGGTCGACCGACTTCCGCTGATAGCCTGCTCTTCATCGGCAAACACCGACATGGTACTTGCTATGTAACGGGAAGCGTATCTGAAGGAACCCGTCGGAAGATCCTGGCCTTCGTCAATGACGAGAGCTTCGTAGACCGCTCCCGCACCCGCAAGGCGTGCGATCATCGTTTCCCAGTCGTATGCGTACGGGTCTGGTGGGATCCTGGGGACCTCCATCTGAGTACGTTGCTGGAAGTCTCGCCAGACGTAGCTCTGCATTGTGCTAGCACGAATGGTGATGTCGTGCTCACGGGCTACGAGGTACAGGGAACGGCGAAGCATACGGTTGTACGTGATTACCGGCGTCTCTCCGTAAAGCTGGGCCAATGCATCTCCGCGCCACACGGCCAAGGAAGTCTTGCCGGAACCAGGCGGTCCCACCACGAACAGAGGTTCGTCGAGAGGGGCTTCCAGTACGTCGAGTTGCTCCTCGTCATTGCTGAGTTCCTCGTACGTCGGCAATCTCATTCTCAGACGCCTTCGAGCCGAAGCGTGCTCTTCTTGGCACGATGAAACAAGGCGTACCGCAGCCTACGTTCTGTACGCTTGGTGCGCACGGTGCCGATGTTCTCCGCGACGACCTTGAAGCCAGCGTCTATAAGGTGTTGGTGAAATCGCGGGTACAAGCGATTCGGACCTTCTTTGGCGGAGTTGGTATAGAGAACCAAGACTTCGCCGCGCCCCAGCGTCGAGAGGAGAGAGTTCAAGTCAGCCAGCAGTTTCGTGAGTCTCAAAGTTGGGCTTGCCAGAAGAAAGGACACGACCACGAGCACGGGGCGCCACCTGGGAGGTCCGTCCCACAATAGAGAGGCGATATCGGCTATCCATTGTCGCCTGACTCTCGGTAGTTGCGGCATTAACTCTGTCGCTTTGGCCAACCGCTCGCCAAATTCGAGCATCGTTCGAGAACGGTCTACGCCGATGTAGTCGAACCCCTCGCGTTGATCCAGTTGCCCCGCAAGGGCAAGACCGGCGGTAAATGGGCCGCATCCTAGGTCGACTACGATCAAGGGATCCGTGGGGCGTAGCTGGCCGAACATTTGGCGGAAGGCTTCGGAGAGTTCTTCCAAGTGTCCAAGTTGGTTAAAGTAAGCGTATAGCAGTACTCGATCCTTGGCAGATAACGTTCCTGTCGGTTGGTCGAAGTCCGCTTGACCCCAGTCAATGGCTTCCAATGCGGCGGCGCGGTCAACACCCAACACCAGGTCTCCCTGCGTGCGGGGGTCGTTCTGCACCGGGCCGACGATTTCGTTCCGGCGCAAGTCGAGTAGGGTCTGCGGAAGAGTCATATCGCCAAGTCTCAGTTACGAGTTGCGACCGTACGACCACATACTGTATTTCAGTACAGTAAAATTTTCAACGCTGTCCCTAGGGGTATAGGGGGTCTTGACTAGCCGCCCTCAGCCTGTGTGAATCCTGATGCCTACGGGCGAGATGGCCATTTCCAAACCTGCGAGTCCGTTGACCTTCGCACGCTGGCTGAACGCCTCAATCGCATCGATGTCGACGGATACCGCCACCCCCGTATCGCCACCGCCCGCGCCGCAGGGTTTGTAGACCACCCCGTGGCGGGCTGCGATTTCCCGCGCGCGACGATGGCCCGGACCGAAGATGCCGATGTGGGCGGCGCGGTCGAAGCGTTCGAGCATGTCGGCGTATTCGCCCAGCGCGTCGAGGAAAGCGTCGGGTTGTCGGGTGCAGTCGGCGACCTCCCGGGCGGCCGCCGCGAGTCGTTCGAGCGGTGCCGTTGCACCGCGCTGCCGCCACGCCTCGAAGATCGAGAGCAGATCCGCCGTCCGGGTGCCGGACCCCGTGAACAGGAAGGCGAGATGTAGTTCGTCGGGAAGGCGAACGGGCGTCGCGACGCCTTCCTCGAAGCGGATCACGCCACCGGTCACGGCGGCGGCGATGTCGAGTCCGCTGCCGCCGCCCTGGAAGTCGGCATGCAGGCGGTAGAGATCCTTGAGGCGCGGTGGGCGACCGGCGAGCATGCCCACCGCCGTCGCCAGGGCGGTCACGGTGGCCGCACTGGATCCGACGCCTAGCTTGATGCCGTCGTGGTAGCAGTCGGTCGAGTCGATGCGCACCTCCATGTGCTCGGGTGCCTGTGACTCGGTGATCATGCGCCGCGCTACCCCCGGGATCGTGGTTGGCGGCTGAGCGAACACCTCGCGTTTCGACAGCGCCTGGTTGGCGATGAAACCGGTGCTGATGAAACGCCACCCTCCCGTGTCCTGCGCAGTTAGCGCACAGGTCACCCGTCGGTCCACGGCCGCGACGAGCGCTGGTGCCCCGTCCAGCACGGCGTACTCGCCGCTGATGACAAGCTTGCCCGGCGCGGATGCCTCGATCACGGTGTTGGCGGTTGGTGGTCGAGATGCGCCCCGTCACCGAGGGCGCTGCGGAGGACGCGCAATACCCCGGGCGACTTGCCGAGTTCGTGCGCGACGTCCCCGGCGTGGCCGGGCGCGCAAACGGCTTTGACCTGGGGACCGGCATCGATGGTGAAGAAGACGGGTGTGCCGACGTCCCTGAGGCGCCGGATCGTCTCGATCGCGGCGATGGTGGCGGCGTTCCAATAGAGGAGCGGTGGTCGGGAGGAGAGCATCAGTGAGTGCAACTTGAGGCAACTGTGTTCGGCCACCTCGGACAAGGAATCGAAGTCGCGTTCCGCCACCGCCCGGCGTGCGGTTTCGAAATCGGCCTCGGTGCTCCGGCACCAGCCCTCGTAGAAAGGCGACGTCGCGCGCGAACGCGCCATTCCTTCGCTTGAGGACACGCGTTTCGGCGTGTCGTCCGTGATGGCGATGGCGACCTCCAGCGGCCATGCGTCCTTGGCGAGCAATTCCGCGCCCGTCCATTGATCGTCGCCGGGGGCGAGCGTTGCGAATCCGCCGAATACCGACCGGGCGGCGGAGGCGGACCCCCGGCGGGCCCATGACGAGCGCTCTGCAGGGGACAGGCCCAGGCCGAGACTGCCGTCGATGGCGGTGACCAGGGCGGCGAACCCGGAAGCGGAGGAGGCGAGGCCGGCACCCGTCGGGAAGTCGTTGCGAGTGTCGATAGCTAGGGGCGGCACCTCGAAGGATTCGCGCATGGCGTGCAGCAGGGCCCCGACTTTCGGGTCCGTAGACGACCTCCCGTTGATGGTCAGCGAGTCGACCGTGGCCGCTTCGACCTGCGTGGTGGTGCTTAAGCCCGCCAGCGTAATCGACAGGGAGGGCGTGGCCGGCAGGTTTCCCGGGCCGTCCTGCTTGCCCCAATACTTGACCAGGGCGATGTTGGGATGTGCGATGGCGGTGGCCATGTCCGGCCCGGTTGGCCAGCCCCTGTCGCCAGGGGCTAGTGTCCCGTCAACCCTCAAACGTCGTGTCAGCGCATCCGCAAGCGTCCAGTCCGCTAGGCGGCGCCTCGAAGGCATATCGGCCATACGTCGAGAGGCGCCAACAACGCGGATGGGCGCTTGCGGACGCGCCCTTCGGGTGGTCGCCGGAGCGCCCCTCGCCGCGTTGCAGACGCTCGACGTACCCCGGTACGACTTCTCGTCTGCGCCTTGCGAGGAACGCTCCGGCGACCACTGACGCGACGTTTGAGGGTTGACGGGACACTAGTATCCCGGCGGCGGACGGAACGCGAAGCCCTGCTGCTCCAGGAATTCGGCGATGCCGATGGTGACGAGGTCGCCGTATTCCGGACCGATCAACTGGACGCCGATCGGCAGCCCTTGGTCGTCGAGACCTGCGGGGATCACCGTCGCGGGCAGGTAGGCGCCGCTCGCGAGACCCGCCCAGAACACCTGGTTGAAATACGGTTCCTGCTTGCCGTTGACCGTCAGCGTGCGGTCGGCGAAGGGACGTTGGTCGTGGGGGAATGCCGAGGTCGACATGATCGGCGCGACGAGCACGTCGAAGCGCTCGAAGAAGTCGTGCCACTGCCAGCGCAGGTGCGTCCGCTGCTCGTTGTTCGCCGTCCACTCGCGGATCCGCGCGACCTGCGAGCGCTGAATCTGCGCGCCGCGACTGGTGTCGTTGCCATCCATTGCCTCGACGCGGGTTCTGACCGCCTCGTACCGCTCTTCCGGCAGGCGGGCCGACATGGTGGCTTGGAGCAGACACTGGTAGACGGTGTGCGAGTGTTCGGCGTCGACGGGGCGGGCGTCGAAGTCGAGGGAGGCTCCGGACTGCCCTAGGGCATCGGCCACGGCGTCGACCCGGTCGATGACGCTGGCATCCACCCGGGCCATGTCGTCATCCCGCCAGATGCCAACCTTGAGCTGCCGGGGCGACTTCTCAAGGGTCGGCAACTCGAGCTTGAGACCACGTGAGGCGATCTCGTCGGGTCCGCCGCAGATGGTCACGACGCGACCGAGGTCGGCAGCCGAACGCGCCAGCGGGCCGATCACCGATATATCGGCGGGACTCAGCACACCGCGGGTCGCGTGACCCCTGGGCGGCATCAGCATCCACGTCGGCTTGTGGCCGAACACGCCGCAGAAGTGCGCGGGGTTGCGGATCGAGCCGCCGATATCGGAGCCCATCTCCAGTCCCGTCATTCCCGCCGCCAGGGACGCGGCGGAGCCGCCGGAGGATCCACCCGGCGCTCGTTCGAGATCCCAGGGGTTGTTGGTGGTGCCGTAGATGTCGTTGTAGCTCTGGAAGTCCGAGAGCATCAGCGGCACGTTGGTCTTGCCGAAGATGACGGCCCCGGCGCCCCGGAGGCGGGCAATGGAAAGCGCGTCCTTCTCGGCGATGCTGTCCTTGAGTTCCGGTACGCCCCAGGTGGTCGGCGTGCCCGTCACGTCGTAGGACTCCTTGACCGTCATGGGAACGCCGTGCAGCGGGCCCCAGTCCTCGCCCCGGGCGAGCGCGGCATCGGCGGCTTCGGCCCGGGCCCGGGCTTCATCGCGGATGTCGACGATGATCGCATTCAGGGCGGGATTGAAGCGGTCGACGCGGTCGAGATAGTAGGTCAGAAGCTCGACGCAGCCGATCTCTTTGCTCTTGATCCTTCGTGCGAGTTCGGTCGCGCTCGCGAACGCCGGTTCGGTCATATGGATTCCCCTCGTTAGCTGATCACGGAGTGCGGCGTTGGCACGATCCGCGTCACCTCGATGTCCGGCAGCATCAACTCGGCCACCCGCGGCGCGATCTCGTCACGCCAGCGGTCGCTCTGGTAGACCTTGGCGTAGAGTTCCTCGCGCTCGGCTTCGGAGGCGAACCGGCGCAGCCAGACGTATGTCGTCTCGTCCTCGCCCCGAAAGCTGCCGACGATGACCATTCCCTGGGCGACCTGGAAGGGAATGATCACCTCTTCCATGAACCGCACCCAGTCGTCCATCTTGCCGTCGGCGATCTTGTAGCGCCTCAGTTCGTAGAACACCTTGCCCCCTCGAGTCGTCGCGAAAGGGACGGTTTATACAGGAAGCTCCATCGGCTTGGAAACGACGTGGCGAATCGAGCGGCGAGCGGTTGGTGAGTCGATGCAACGCGGGCCTGCTGCATTGCCGACGAATTCATGGGCGGTTGGTGATTCTTGGGTCCCGGGCGCGTCCGCTATACTGCCGGCGTTCGAGTCGGAGATAGCCCGATGGCAGCGTTGGACGGCATGCGGATCCTCGACATGACGCAGTACGAAGCGGGAACCAGCTGCACCCAGAGCCTCGCCTTTCTCGGTGCCGACGTCGTCAAGGTGGAACGGCCGGAGGTCGGCGATCCCGGTCGGGGTCGTGCCGCTGGCGGAACCACCGACCGGGAGTACTTCCTCGCTTGGAACAGCAACAAGCGCAGCATCACGCTGCACTTGGACACACCCGAAGGGCGGGACGTGCTGCTCCGGATGGTGCCGCGCTACGACGTCTTCGTGGAGAACTACGGCCCGGGCGTGGTCGAGAAGCTCGACATCGGCTACGAGGTGATGCGCGATGTCCACCCGGAGATCATCTACGTTCGCATCAAGGGCTTCGGCACCAGCGGCCCGCACGCCCACTACAAGTGCATGGACATGGTGGCCCAGGCGGCGGCCGGCGCGTTCTCCATCACCGGTGAGCCGGACGGTCCGCCGATGCGACCCGGGCCGACCATGGGCGACGCCGGGACCGGCATGCAGGCGGCGCTGGCGGTGACCGCCGCCTGGGCGCAGAAACAGCGCACCGGGAAGGGCCAGCTCATCGAGTTGTCGATGCAGGAAGCGATGACCTACTACCTGCGAACCGCGGTTTCTGGCACCCGCTACGGCGAGATCCCCGCCCAGCGCACCGGCAACGGCAGCGGTCCGTTCACATCGCTCTACCCGTGCAAGGGCAACGGGCCCAACGACTACGTGTTCATCATGGCGGTCAATCCGCGCATGTGGGCGGGCGTCTGCCGGGCCATCGGCCAGCCGGACCTCTTGAACGACGAGCGCTTCGCCGACGCCGAGCGCCGCCACGCCAACCGCGATCACCTGTTCGCCGAGATTGCGGCGTGGACGCGCACCAAGGACAAGCGCGAAGCCATGGCGGCGTTGGCGGAAGAGGGCGTCTGTGCGAGCCATGTCTACGAGACCAGCGACCTCTTCACCGATCCGCACCTCATTGAGCGCGACTTCATCCACGAACTTCGCCATGCCGACCACGGCGACATCCGGCTGCTCGGCTGGCCGGCGCGGATGTCCAGAAGCCGGGTGGACATCGAAGCCGCTCCGTTGCTCGGCGAGCACACCGACGAGGTGCTCGGCGACGACCTCGATCTCGACGAGGCGGCGATCGCGGCGCTGCGCGATGTCGGCGCGATCGGTCGGGAGAGGCCCGACCACGGCAACTGACGGCGCCGGCGATGGCCGACGTCCACCTGGTCGACGGCACCTTCGAGCTGTTCCGCTGCTTCCACGGCGCGCCGCGCCACACCAATGCCGACGGCGAGGAGGTCGGTGCGGTACGTGGCCTGCTGCACACCTTGCTGTCGCTACTCAAGGGATTGAAGGCATCGGCGGACGACGAGTCGAAGGCGTTCGTCGCCGTTGCCTTCGACCCGCTGCCGGCGGCGCGTGGGCCGCCGACCGGGGATCCCGGCACGCTTATCCGCCGCCAGAGCCCGTTGGCGTTCGATGCCGTACGTGCCCTGGGAATTCCGCTGTGGCCGATGGTTCGTTTTCAGGCGGACGACGCGCTTGCCACTGGTGCCCGCGTTCTGGGCGCCGATGCGGACGTGGATCAGGTGGTGGTCTGTACGACCGACACGGATCTTTTCCAGTGCATTCGGGGCAGGCGCGTGGTCGTTTTGGACCGCATCCGCAAGGCGGTCACGAACGAGACGAAGTTCCGGGACCGGTACGGCATCGGCCCGCACCGGTTCCCGGACTACCTGGCGTTGGTCGGTGCGCCCGCCAAGGGGCTTCCCGGCATCCCGGGGTGGGGACCGAAGTCCGCCGCGGCGATGCTCGAAGCCCACGGGCGCATCGAGGACTTCCCCTTGGACGCCGCCGACTGGCGTGTCAACCTGCGGCGTGGCGGCAGGCTGGCCGCCGAGTTCGTCGCCCTTAGAGACGAGGCGTTGTTGGTCAAGCGGTTGGCTACGCTACGTGACGACTTGCCGCTCGATTGCGCCTTGACCGCTATCGAGTGGCGGGGGATCGATCGGGAACGGCTCGGCAAGGTTGTGGCACGGACGGAGGCGGACGACATCTGGGACCGGATCCGGCGCTGGCGCGGGTGACTCGATCCGCTGCCCACCGCACGCGCGTTTAACGGTTAGAATCGACTCGACTCCCGGACCGCTCGGTTCGGGTGAGGGGAGGCGATGGCGAGCAAACTGCTTGAGGTCCGTGACCTGCACGTCAGCTTCGGCGACGAGCCGGCCGTGCGGGGTGTGTCCTTCGACATCGAAGCGGGCGAGACCGTCGCGCTGGTGGGCGAATCCGGCTCCGGCAAATCGGTGACGGCGCTGTCTATTCTGCAACTCCTGCCGTATCCCCAGGCGCACCATCCGGGCGGCAGCGTGCTGGTCAACGGCGAGGAGATGCTGGGTGCAGACCGGGCCCGCCTGCTCGAGGTTCGGGGCGGGGTCGTGAGCATGATCTTCCAGGAGCCCATGACGTCGTTGAATCCGCTGCACACCATCGCCAAGCAGGTCGGTGAGGCGCTCGTCGTTCATAAGCGCCTGTCCCCGAAAATGGCGCACGAGCGGACCCTCGAACTCCTGCACCTGGTTGGCCTGCAGGATGCCGCCGATCGCCTCGACGCCTACCCGCACGAACTTTCCGGCGGCCAGCGCCAGCGGGTCATGATCGCGATGGCGCTCGCCAACGAACCACAACTGCTGATTGCGGACGAACCCACGA
>CAZJRX010000018.1:0-9007 GCA_964548145.1 uncultured Pseudomonadales bacterium
CATCCTGGTGAACAACGCCGGCATCGGCGCCGGCGGTCCCGTCGACGGGGCCGACTACGAGGCCACCTGGCAGCGGGCATTCGACGTCCTGCTTACGGCCCACGTCCGCATCATCCGCGCGGCGTTGCCGTATCTGCGCGACTCGGAAGGTGGGCGCATCGTCAACATCGCATCCACCGAGGGCTTGGGCGCCACGAAGAACTCGAGCCCCTATACGGCGGCGAAGCACGGTGTCATCGGCCTGACGCGTTCCTTGGCCGTGGAGTTCGGCACCGAGAACATCACCGTCAACTGCGTCTGTCCGGGGCCGGTGCGGACCGGCTTGACGGATGCCATCCCGGAGGCGAACAAGCGCGAGTACGCGCGTCGACGGGTCGCACTCAAGCGCTACGCCGAGCCGGAGGAGGTGGCCCATGCCACGTTGAGCCTGGTGCTGCCGGCCGCGCGATACATCACGGGCGTGACGTTGCCTGTGGATGGAGGTCTGACAATCAAGAACGCTTGAGGCGCTGTTTTGAGGGTGGTTTTCAATGTCCGAGCCCAACCGATCGCCGAACGACGTGCCCCGCCTTGCGTCGGGTACCGATAGCGTCACCATCGACTGGCCCGATGGACAGCACAGCCGTCACCTCTACTACTGGCTGCGCGAGAACTGCCACTGCTCCCAGTGCACCCACCCGGATGCCTGGGAGCGGATGCTGGACTTCCTGGCCATTCCCCTGGATATCGTGCCGGCGTCGATCCACGCGGCAGCCGACGGCGTACACATCGAGTGGCCGCCGCACGACTCCCCGTGCGAGGGGACCTTCTACAGCTGGACATGGCTCGACGCGCACCGCTCGGAGCGCGCGGCCCGTTTGGCCCGCAAGAAACGCCACCGGGCGTGGCACCACGACACCGTCGACAAGGCCGTGCTGTCGGTGGCCTACGGCGATGTCATGGCCAGCGACGCGGGTCTTCTCGAACTCCTGGCCCACGTCGAGGAGAAAGGCGTCGGCTTCGTGACCGGGATGCCTTCGGCGGCGGGAACGGTCATGGTGCTCGCCGAACGGATTGCGTTCGTCGAAGAGTCCCATTTCGGGCGCGTCTTCCGTGTCGAGTCGAAACCCAACGCCGAGAACCTCGCCTACACGCCACGCGCACTCCTGCCGCACAACGACTTGTCGAGTCGACGGCACCTGCCGGGCATCCAGTTCCTGCACTGCTTGGTGAACGATGCCACCGGCGGCGAAAGCGTGCTCGTGGACGGCATTGCCTGCGCGGAGGAACTGCGTCGCTCGGACCCCGCCGCGTTCGAGGTATTGAGTGGCTGCCGTGTCGCCTTCACATCCATCGCAGACACCTGGCACATCGTCAATCGCGCCACGGTCATCGACGTCGACGAGGATGGCGACGTCCGGGGCACGCGCTGCCACCCGGCGTTGCTCGGTCCGGTGGACATCGAGCCGGATCGGCAGATGGCCTTCTACCGGGCGTATCGACAGTTCCTCGCATTGGCGACCAGCGAAGCGATGCAGTTCACCTTCCGCCTCGCTGCGGGGGATTGCCAGGTGTTCGACAACCACCGGATGATGCACGCCCGAAGTGCCTTCGATCCGTCGAGCGGCCACCGCCTGTTGGAGGGGTGCTACGTCTGTCGGGACGATCTTTTCAGCCGCCTGGAAGTCCTGCGCCGCCGGAGCGCCGAGTTCCGCGCGCGCTGACGGCTCAATCCAAGAGCACCCACCGGATCGCATCGGCGATCACCATTGGCGACGGATCGACCTTGACTCTCGCCCCTTCGTCGAAGGCGTCGTCGCCCGTCTGGTTGTGGCGTAAAGGGACCGGTGATGGACCGCCCCGGAAGATGAATGGACGATTTCCTACACGGCGAATGGCCGATCTCGTTAACGCTCGGGGCGCCACCTGTTGGATGCTGTTCGCGTCGTCCGTCCGCGAGTCGCTTTCATGGTACTTTCCCACGATGCAACCAAGATCCCTGCCCGCCGAACCGCCTGTTGCGAAGGCGCCGCCAGATTTGTCGACGCAGGGAAGCCGGGGGTTGCCGCTGTCGGTGGTCTATGCGGACGCGCTCTACCGTCCCGTGCCGCCCGTCGAGTATGACGACGAAGGCTATCCGGGACCCGATAGCAGAGTGTCCGAGAGCACGCGTCACGCCGAGGCGTCTAACTACTGTTACGACGCGCTTCGGGTTTGGTTCCGGGACCGGCAGGGTACCCTGGTGGCCAACGACCTCCTGGTGCTCTTCGAGGAAGGCAATCCGGCGGCGGCGCTATCGCCGGACGTGATGGTGATCTTCGACGTCGGCAACCCGAACCGGTCGTCCTTCAAGGTGTGGGAGGAAGGACACGCGGTGCCGGCCTTCGCCCTTGAGGTTCTTTCGGAGCGTACCTGGCGGAAGGACATCCGGGTCAAACCGGGGCTCTACGCGGCGTTGGGCGTTCGAGAGTTCTGGCAGTTCGAACCGTTCGAATCGCGCTTGGCGGGCCACCGTCTGGACCAGGACGGCTATCGGCGCATTCAACCGTTGGAGGACGGTGGCTTGAGGAGCGAGGTGCTGGACTTGGAGGTCGTCGTGGAAGACGGCAGGTTGCGCTTTCGGAATCCGGGTGGCCGCGAGATCCTGCCGGACCATGTGCAGTCCGAGGCCCTGCGCGCCGAATCGGATCGACGCTGCGATCAGGAGGCGGCGGCGCGACGGGAAGCGGAGGAACGCCGCGATCAGGAGGCGGCGGCGCGACGGGAAGCGGAGCAACGTGCGGTACGGGCTGAGCGCCGAGCAGCCGAAATGGAAGCGCTACTGAAGCGTTCGCGCGCGCTAGCGTAGCGTCTCCGAATTACGTAAACAATTGCACGCGGTTCGGGCCTCCAAGATGCTCGGGCAATGGAGGATGTGCCGCAGTAGAAGCAGCCACCTACGTACATGTCCGTGCTACGTTGTGTGGCGAGCGAAATGTCTACGAATTTGAGAGGCGGCACACTAGCGCGTCTCGGTCTAGACGGCTCGGACGGCTCAATCCAAGAGCACCCACCGGATCGCATCGGCGATTACCATCTCGCCGTCGGTTTTGCATGTCGAGGTCGGCAAGTGACGCGCCGAGTAGGCGTGCCCACGTCTCGGGCGCACCTGGATCGCCGATTATCGCGCTGAATCCCGGGAAATCGCTCCGCGTTGACGCCGTCACAAAGCGGACCACGGGGATCAGACTCGCCCCGATCTCGTCCTCGACGTCTTGGTATTGCGTGCCATGGTCAACCGAAAACGGGATGCCGCCGTCGTCCGGCAGCGTTGCGGCAAGCTCCTCGACGACCTCGTCAAGGGCGCTGGCACCCGGGCCGATCGCATGCGTCTGGAACGTGGTGAGATGCCGCGCCAGGCTTTCGACGACGTTCGCACCGGGGTCGGGCGTGCGGAACCACATGTGCAGACCGAGCAGAGCCAAGGCGGTAACGGCAACGGCCAGACGGTTCCCCATCAGGGCGTCGAGTAGGAGTACCACGGCGCACCAGGTCACCAAGGCGGCAACGGCATCCACGAGGAGGAACGTGAACATCGACACCGGTTCGATCGGATGGAGGGTCCAACCGAATGCGCCGCCGAGCGCGCCGGTGACCTGGATCAGGATGGAAGCGCCCCAGAGGACCGCCAGCGTAGCTACCGCCACGGCGCATAGCCGCCCACCGGACAGGGCCAGGTTGGAGACGGGGCGGGCTTCCAGGGCTTCGCGAATGCAGCTTTGCTCGTCCCGGTGACGAGAATCGAACGCCAGGAAGACAACGGCCGCCATGATCAGCCAAAGCGCGTAGTAGTCGATGCCGGACCACATGAAGCGCGGTAGCAGGGCGATTCGGGATATGCCCCCCGGAAGGCTGTGCCAGTAGGAGTGGTAGAGGAAAGCGGAACCCAATAGGCCGACCGCAAGCGCCACGAACACCCAGGTCCGGACGAGGCGCCGCAGCGTTCTGAGTTCCGCCGCCGCGACGGCGGACCACTCGTTCGCGCCCGCCCGCTTCGGATCAGTTGCAGGGGACATCAGTGATCCACGGGAGTCCATCGGATCGCATCGGCGATCACCATCTCGCCATCGGTTCGGCTGGAGATCTCGAGGCGAACGGTTCTCGGGCGGCGATCTCGCGTTCGTCGGTTATCTCAAGGTCGATCCGAAAAGGCGCGCGATTCCGCGCCAGGTAGGGTTCGAGCCAAAGCATCTCTGGGGGGGCGGCTGTGACCATTCCAACTTCCACCGTTGTCTTGCCCTCGACGCGTACGGGTTCGCTGCGGACGCTTTGGGGCAGGATGCCGAGGCTAAGGCGGACCAGCCCTGGTGTCGGCTCGTCGTTCCGAACGTGCACGCGGATCGCGTAACGCGGCTTCCCGTCGGCGTCGTCGGCGACCCGTTCGACGCGCGCCCGGGAGACCATGAATCCGGGCAGGGCGACATCGGTGAGCCAATCGCCTAGCAGGTGTTCGATGTCGTCCCCGAAGGGGAAGCCGTGTTCTTTGAGGAGCAGCATGCCCGGCAAGACCATCTGCGTATCGAGCCAATGACCGCCGCCGTACCCGCGCAGATGGGCGGGAACTTCCACGACGGTGAAGCCGCTATACGGATAGGGGATTCCGAACCCCGCGGCACTCCCGAAAACCTCCTCGAGGCGCGATCTGATCTGTTCCTGCGCGCCGTCGTAGTAGTCGAGGTTGCGCAAGTGAGCGGGATGGAGCAGGAGCTCGAACTCCACGCCAGCGGCCTCCACCGCACGCCGTTCGAACCGCGCCGCCAAGAGTCCTACCTCGGGTACACGCGCCCTGGGCTGGAACCGGAAACGTCCGCCGCCGAGGTCTTGGCGTCGACCGGGACCGGCGACCAGCCAACCCTCGGGGAGCCTCACGGTCAAGTCGACGGTTGGGGAATGTGACCGGGCCGCACCATCGACGTTGGGACCTGCCGTCGGAACGCTTGTGCAGCGCCGCTGCAAAGACCACGAGGGACGCGGCGAGCACCAACATCGACGCCCGGTGTAGGACGATCTGGGCATCGGGAAGCCGAGGAGCCAGGTCGGAAGCCCAATTGTCGTGAATATACAGCAGCGAAACGGCGGGCAGCAGGTAGGCGGGGACGAGCGCGTAGCTCCACATGTGGAGTCTGATCAACGCCAGTGCCGCCAGGGCGGTGGCCAATCGATACCGCAGTGCGGCGGCGAGCACGAGCACGACCGCGCACAACAGCGTCAACGCCGGAATCCCGTCGAGGTAGTAGAAGGTGAACGTCGCCACGGGTTCGAGGGGATCGACCCACATGCCGACCGCTCGACCGATGGTTCCGGCGGCCTGGATCAGTAGCAGCGCGGTGAACAGCGGCAGAGCGATGGCCAGAACCACGGCGCAGAGTCGCCCGCCCAGGAGCGCGGTGTTGGAGAAGGGCCGCGAGTCGCGCTCGTCCCGGTGGCGCAGATCGAATGCCAGGAACAGCAGCGCCGCCATGAAGAACCACAGCACATAGCTGTTGAAGTAGGCTGTTGTGAACCGTGGCAGCGAATTGCCACTCAAGATGGCAGACGTCGTCCAGGTCGCGTGCAGGTACGAGTAGTACGTGTAGGTCGCACCCATAGCGGCAATGCCGAGCCCGAGGAATACCCAGGTGCGTGCAAGCCTGCGCACGGAGCGCAATTCGGACAGGGCGACCGCGAGCCATTCGTGTAGGGTTAGGCGGAAGCTCGAAAGGGTCGCTGCGTCGAACACGGACGATGATGCCTCTTCAGCATTGCGCTATCGACGGCCCGTTTCCGGGCCTTCGAACCAACAGTAGCACCTGACGTGGCGAGCGGGTCAACCTTGTCGCGAACGGGAGGACTCCGACCGTTGGTGGCCCCTTGAGAACGGCTCGTGGATGAATTGAGCGAGAGCTTCGACGTACTCCTGCCCATGTCGGCGGTGTGGGACCGGTTGCGTCTACCGGGCGACCATGCCGCCGGCACGTGCCGGCTTCCCGGCTTTCCGAGCATGGACGGCGCCGCCGGCTGTGTCTTGACGGTTGACGTCGACGAACCCCAGCGGCGACTCGGCGGCGCCAAGGCGGACGAGCCCTGCGCCGGCACGTCAATCGCCATCGAGATCGGCCCTGCCAACGCCGGTGGCTGGCCGACGCGTCTGTGCCTGGTTCAATCCGGTTTCAGGGCGCCACTCGCCGATCTCCCGGACTTTCTGAACGCACATTGGCGGCGAATCGTCGCCGACTTCCGGCTTTACGTCGAACACGTTGTCGTGGCACCCCCGTCGGCGTGGGGTGCGAGCCTTGGCGCCACCACCCGAGAGACGCCGAGCGGACTCGCGGTGGTGGACGTGGCACACGGGAGCTTCGCCGACGGTTGCGGAATGCAGGCGGACGATATCGTCATGACGTTGGCAAACGTGCGTGTTCTGGACACCGCGCAGTTGTGGACGGTGCTTGAGATGCTGGCGGTCGGGGAGCGGGTGTCGGTCACCTGGGCGCGTGGTGGCGAGATTCTGCGCGCTTGTGAGATTCTTGGCGGCTATTGAGCTACGACGGTGCCGTGGACGTCGCCCACGCGTCCGCGACCACCAGCATCTCGCGGGCTTCCCCGTCGATGCCGAGTTCCAGGAGATGCAAGCCGGTGGCCACCCGCTCCATGAACCCCCATTGCCAGATCGCACGTTCGCCGACATCGCACCGCTCGGCGAGGCGGGCGCATCGCTCTCGTCCCAGGCGTAGGGGTGCATCGAGCAGTTCCGCGCTCAAGCCGCGCATGGGTACGGCCAGGTCGCAGGCGGGTTCCGCGACGAGCCCATCGGGGTCGACGAACTTGCATGGGGTCTCGGTGCCGGACGCGCGACCGGGGATGGTCAGTAGATTGTCCTCGTGGGCGTCGGCATGGACGAGCACGCTCGTCGTGGCGGCGTGGCCCGCGGCCCGCTCGGCGGCGAAATCGAGGGCCCGGTTCCGGGTGCGGCGGGCGCATGGCCGATCCAACCGTTGCCAGGTCCGGTCGATGAAATCGGCGAGCCAGTTCGCCTTCCACGCGCCGGTGGGCAACGTGGCGTCTGCCACCGGTGTTTGCCAGAGATCCTGCAGAGTCCGGCAGATGGCATCGATCTGCCGTTCGCCCGACCAGCCGAGTTGGGCGACGGGCGGACCGAGTCGCTCCATCAGCAGTGCGCGATGTTCGTCGTCCCGTGCGTAGAGCCTGGCGAGCCCCCGGCCCCGGGCCAATTCGTAGGCGTGCGCCTCGCCTTCGAAGTCGTCGTCTCCGGGGACACGCATCTTCAGGACCGCATCCGTACCGTCTTCGGTTCGTACGGCAAGGACCAGGCTCTCGGAACCGCCGGGGAGGGTATCACCCACGTGCAGATTCCAACGCGTTGCCAGCACGTCCACCGTCTGCTCCAGGCTGCATAGCCAACGTCGGCCGGCTTCGCCCATGGCCTCGGCCCGGGTGCGCGTAACCTTTGGCAACTTTGCTGGCATTGGTATTCTCTCCGATGCTGTCGGCCTCTTGCGCACGACCTATCGGGCGTGAGCGGGACGACGACCCTTCAACGTTCTAACGCTTGCTGCCGACAACCCAACTCGGCAACACTGTGTCGCCATACCGTCCCGCAGGAGTAGAACGACTCGATGCAATGCGCCAATGAATGGCATCGCACGACGACCGACGGGAAAGCTGTGCATGCCGCGACGGTCGTGCTTGGCCGCTTGTCGCCATGAATGGTAACGCGGTGGGCGCGAGCGCGTCGGCGGGCGAATCGCCCCAGTGGGGCTACGGCGCGGACGATGGTCCCGCGGCCTGGGGCGAGTTGGGTCCCGAATACGCCCTCTGCGCGCTGGGGACGTGCCAGTCGCCGATCGACCTCGTCGGCGCTACGCCTGCGCCATCGCCTGGCTTGGTGTTCAACTACCGACCGATGCCGTTGCGCCTCGTTCACAACGGGCACACCGTCGAGGTGGCATCCACGGGCGTCAACTGGATCGAAATCGACGGTGCCCGCTACGAACTCACCCAGTTCCACTTCCATACGCCCAGCGAACACACGATCGCAGGGGATCCGTTCCACATGGAGGTCCACCTGGTCCACCGAAACGTCGACGGCGAGCTGGCCGTCGTTGGGGTACTCGTTCGCCGCGGTGGCAGACACCCCGTCCTCGATGTCCTCGCAGACCATCTTCCGGCGCCGGGGGAGTCGCGAGCGCTACCCGGTACCGAAGTCGATCCATCCGCACTGCTGCCAGCGAAGCGACGAAGTTTCCGCTACGAAGGTTCGCTGACCACGCCGCCGTGCTCGGAAGGGGTCCGGTGGTTCGTTCTCGAAGACCCCGTCGAGGCCTCCGAGGCGGGGCTCGCGGCTTTCGAAGCCGTCCTCGGCAAGAACAGCCGCCCGGTGCAACCGTTGAACGGCCGGGACCTTTTCATCGACGCGAAGCAGGCCGGAATGCAACCTTGACGGCCAGCGTTGCCGCGACGTCGACGGAACCCGATGGCGATTCTCTTGCATGGTGCCGGGTAATCTCGCTGAACGCGGAACTTAGGGCCGAGCTTAGGCGTTCGACCTGAAGGCAGCGCGCTACGTGGCGCTTTGTCGCACGGGCTGCCGCAGCAACTCGAGCAGTTCCTCGGTGTTGAGCCTTCCCGCTGCGTCGGCACCTTCGAGCAGCCGATCGGCGAGATCCCGCTTGCAATTGCTGCACGATGGCGTGGTGTTCGTCAATACTTCAAATACAAGTATGATCGAACTGCTCTTCAATCGTTGCTCGAAGGGACATTTCGGGACCGAACCCTTGGTCAATCGTCGGTTCGCCTTTGCGTTCCATCTATTGAAGGCTTGCACGGAGAACCGTATATCTTTAAGACGCCTCACCATCCCGACTTCAAATTGGATGTCGCGGAAAGGATGTCCAAAGTAGCAATTGCTACATCGGCAGCACCGACGTTCTTTCAGCCGCTCAGGGACAGTGGTTACACGTTTATCGATGGCGGCTTGTTTGCGAATGACCCC
>CAZJRX010000018.1:9017-10243 GCA_964548145.1 uncultured Pseudomonadales bacterium
CGATGCACTCTCATGTTTTTGCGTTCCACGGGACCAGATTCGTATCTTGAGTATTGGCTGTGGGACCGACCGATTTGAGATTGATCGGGCAAAGATGAGCGGCGGGATGCTGGCGTGGCGGCGTGTAGTCGACGCAGCCATTCGAGTGCAATCGCTTAACGCGCAGGGTCAGGCCGGGTTACTCGTTGGGAGGGAGCACATCGTTAGATTGGATCCGCCATCTTGTGGTGTGACTATCGAATTGGATGATTGGAGGGGCGCTGTGTCCCAACTCCTTCCCCTTGCGGGTCATACGTTACACGCACACGGAGAAATGGTAGCCAATGTAATCCTGTCGGAGTTCTCTATTCCGTACACCCCTTTCGTTACCAACTAGCTGATCCTAGGGGCCGAATGTGCTCGTGTCGAATCTCAAGCACTAGGATCGTCGAACGCGGCGAAACGTGAGCGTTGCAACTACCCGGTCATCTGTTAGTCGACCTGCGAGAGAAGATACGTCAGGTAACGATGGTGTACTGAGTAGCTCGGTCCAGCAGGCCTCACCATGCGTTGAGTGGATGGGACCAGAATAAAGTTGGATGTCTTCGGGGTGGTCGATGTTCGCCGAGATCACATTGACCTCGCCCGTCGTCCAGTCCGGCGACCGTAGCTCGGAGAGGCGCAGGCCAGTTTGCGATCCGATGTACGCCATGAGCGAGTCTTGAACGATCCATATCGTACTGCCACCCCAACTGTTTGCTATCTCGGATTTCACAATCATCTGCGAAGCCATACGTGCCCAGACCTGCCTAGCATTCACACCAGGGGAGGCACCACGTTTCGGTAGTACGCCGTTGGCATACAGGACAGCATCGCAGAAAGCCGATTGCATGTCAGATCGTAGCCGCTTATTGCCCCCGGAAGTGGATGCGGTCATGATCTCTACGATAATTGGTGGGCGGTTGCCGGATCGAAGAACGTAGTCGAGTCTGTAGTTTAAACCAGACTTGTCTCGCAAAGAGATTTCCGACCAGATTCGTACCGTGTCACCGTCCTTAAACCCGGCAAGCTCTAGAACGCGATTTCGTAGCAGCTCCTGACTCTTGGAAGGCTTGTCGGCGTCGAAAGTTAGTAGCCGCCTGGGACAAACTGCCCACACCTTGTCGCCTAGACTCACCGAGCAAACTCCACACGGGATGAATCCACCCCCATTCAGCCCAACGGAGGGGTCAAAGAAAGGCGCAAGC
>CAZJRX010000018.1:10253-20242 GCA_964548145.1 uncultured Pseudomonadales bacterium
CCAACGCATCATATCCCTGTTGCCACCGCCGTCGCACTGCTGTCCCGCCATGTGTGGGCAGCTCGCATACCGGAATGCTTCGCCGTGCTCTCCGCTCCTCGTTAACGACCGTCCAAAGAGTTCACGAACTATAGGCACAGGGCTTTTCTCACGCTTGCTGCGACGGATTTTGCTAGTGGAGGAGGAACCGCGTTGGCGACTTGCCTATGTTGGTCGAGGTCGCGAACGCGACCCGTTCGCCTTCGGATCGGACCCACGAATTCGTGCTTGTCGGGGAATCCCTGTATGCGTGCCGTTTCCCGAGGCGTCAGGTAGCGGTCTTCCAATGGGTGATACATCGTCTCCCCGCATCGGAGTGTGAGCGACGGCAGATCGCGGTGGAGGCGACGAAACTTGGTAGAGTCCTTTCGTGTGAGTCGCTGTACGACTTCCGGTGGCGCGTCTTGCGCCTTGGACAACCACTCCCCCTCGGCAACGAATGAGATCCGATGGCGGTCTCGCGGCGGTGTTATATCGATATGATTCGCGATGGGCGGCGTCTGCTCAGGGCGCACGGCGTCCGGCAAGTCGCTGATCGCGTCGCGGACTGTTGCCGGTTGCCCAAATGCGAATGGCGGAAACGTGAAGGACTGGCCGTGCGGCATGCAGACGATGATTGCCCTTTTTCGCCGTTGAGGGACCCCGAATTCGACGGCGTCGAGTACGCCAGCCCGGACATCATAGCCAATCGCATCGAACTCTTCGTCCAAGATGTCGACCATGTTCATACCGCACCCGGCGGCAGCGCCAAGGAACGCAGGCACTTGCTCGATTAACACTGCTGCTGGCCTCAGCGTCTGCGCAAAACGGACCATCTCGAAGACCAGCTGCCCCCGGGGATCGGCAACGCCTTGCTTCTTGCCGATCTGGCTAAAGGGTTGACACGGCGGACCGCCGTGCAAGAGCGTCAGCTCGCCCCGCTTGAGGTTAAGCGCATCGGCAGCCCGGACAGGGTCAAGGGCTCGAATGTCCACTTGCCAGACGGTCTTGCCCCTCGCGTTGTGTCTCAGGGTCGATACGCAATGTGGATCAAGTTCGATGGAGCAGACCGTCTTGAAACCGGCGCGATCCACCCCAATGTCGAGTCCGCCGGCCCCGGCGAAGAGGCTTAAAGCCCTTAGCCTCATCTTGACCTCCAAGCCTCCCTCGGTTGCGCCTCACAGCTGAGCAGATAGTGAATCATGTATGGAAGTACAGTGTCAATATGCTCTGTGTGCGCATGCGTGGTGTGCGTAGGGCGTGTTGGGTAGCTTGACTGGCGACAAAACAGGAGCAAACCCTACCACGGTCTGGGCCAACCCTGTGCAGGAGCAGATGCACATTTGGATACCTATGGCCACCGAGCCTCAACGCTGTCCACGTCACGGACGGGCTGGCGTAGGAGGTCCAGCAGTTCTTCGGTACTCAACCTCCCGGCGGCGTCGGCGCCTTCTAGCAGGCGATCCGCAAGATCCCGCTTGCGATGGTGGATGTCGACGATCTGCTCCTCGATGGTGCCCTCGGTGACCAGCCGGTAGATGGTCACCGGCCGCGTCTGCCCGATACGGTGCGCGCGGTCGGAAGCCTGATCCTCGACGGCGGGGTTCCACCATGGATCCAGGTGGATGACGTAGTCGGCGGCGGTCAGGTTGAGACCCGTGCCGCCGGCCTTGAGCGAGATCAGGAAGACATCGCCCTGGCCGGCCTGGAAAGCCGCGATGCGCTCGCTGCGGGCCTTCGCCGATGTCGCGCCGTCGAGGTACTGGTAGCTGATGCCCTCGCGGTTGAGGTAATCCTCGACGAGCTTTAGTTGCATGACGAATTGCGAGAAGACAAGCACCTTGTGCCGGTTCTCGAGCAACTCGGCGAGCGTCTCGGCGAAGGTTTCGAGCTTCGAACTCTGCGGGGCGGTAGCGGGCGAATCGACCACGAGCTTCGGATTGCAGCAGGCGAGGCGCAGGCGCGTCAGGTGGGCGAAGAGTTGGAAGCGTTCGCCCTCGCCGGCGTCCGGATTGCCTTCCCGGGCCGCCTCGAGTTGCTCGACCGCCCGCTGGCGGAGCACTTCGTATAGAGCGGCTTCCTCCGACGACAACGTGACGTGCAACGTGATCTCGGTGCGTTCCGGCAGGTCGTCGAGCACCTCGGTCTTCAAGCGCCGCAACATGAACGGCGCGATGATGCGCCGCAGCCGGTTGCGCGCCTCTTCGTCGTCGTCGCGCTCCACCGGTTCGCCGAAGTTGATCCGGAACTTCTCCCGGGAACCGAGCAGGCCGGGGTTCAAGAAGCTGAACAACGAGTGAAGGTCCATCAGGTTGTTCTGGACGGGCGTGCCGGTGGTCACGACACGGAAACCCGCCGTCAGTTGCCGCGCCGCCCGGGCGCGCTTCGTGAGCGGGTTCTTGATCGCTTGGGCCTCGTCCAGAACCACGCTATGCCAACCGACCCCGGCCAACGCCTCGATATCGTTCTGCAGCAGGCCGTAGGTTGTGAGGTAGAGGTCGAATGCGGCCGGATCGTCGAGTAGCGGGGCGCGGGAAGCAACGGAACCGGTGTAGACCTTGACGTTCAGCGTGGGCGTGAACCGGCGCGATTCGTCGACCCAGTTGGCGACCACGGACGTTGGGGCGACGACCAGCGCGGGCCCGCCGGGCGCTCGTTCGAGGAGCACGGACAGGGCCTGCACGGTCTTGCCGAGGCCCATATCGTCGGCGAGACAGGCGCCGGCGCCCCAGCGGCTCAAACGGGCAAGCCAGCGGTAGCCGTCGAGCTGGTAGGGCCGCAGTTCCGCTTGCAGGGTGCTCGGCAATTCGGGTTCGAACGTTCGCGAGGCGTCGAGGTCGGCGCGCATCTGCTCCCAGTCGTCGTCGCCGGCGACCTCGGCTTCCTCGAACAGCTCGTCGAGGGAGGACGCGGCAAGGGAATGCAGCCTCACCGCGCCCTTCGCGGCCGGTGCCGACAGGCTCGCCAGATCGTCGAGTTGGCGGCGGAACGCTGCCGTGAGAGCGATGAACTCCCCACTGGCAAGTTCCAGGAAACGTGATCGGGGGTTCGCCTCGAGCAGTGCGAAAAGGCGCTTGAGGTCGAGCACCCGGTCGCTGTCCACGACCAGCTTGCCGGAGGTCTGCAGCCACTGCTCGGCGGGCTTGACGGTGAGCGACAGGGACGGCGTGGAATGACGCGCGACGATCTTAAACGGCTCCCCCTTGGGCCACTTGCAGCGTGCCTCGGCGGTGTCTAGCTGTTCCAGCAACTCAAGACACTCGTGAGGCTCGGGAAGCATCAACGGCGTGTATTCGGTAGGTCGGGCCGCGAGCCGCGGACAGCGTTCGACGAGCCGTGTCAGTGCGGTCTTTTCTTGCGCCAGATCGCGTTGCGCCTGGACATGCTCGCCGTCGCGGCTTGCGAACACCGTGGTGCCGCCCTGGCCCGGTTCGAAGCCGATGCCGGAGCCGGCGATCGGCTCGACCAGGATTGCGACCGAGAGCCCCGCCTCGAAGGGTTCGAGGCGGATCCAGGGCTCGGGATCCGCTTGCACTTCCACCGCGCCCGCCACCGCCCCGGCATCGCTCTGGACGCGGACCTGCGAGACGAGGGCGGACACGGCTTCCAGGAGCCGCGACTTGCCGTCAGCGGGAAACTCGAGACCCTCGGGCGGAATCACGTCGAACAAGCGCCGGTGGTCGACGCTGAAACGGGTCACTTCGATGCGGTTTTCGGAGGCTAGGGTGATCCCGTATTCGCCCTCGGTATCCCACCCGTGGGGATCGACGGTGACGACTAGCCGGCCCTCGTCGGATTCGTCGACGCGAAGTTCGGGCTCTCGCCGAAACACGTCGACGGGCTCGCCCGAGTCGTTGAAGACATGGGGATGACCGGCGAGGGCGTAAAGCCCCCGAATGCCGAGCACGTAGTCGACGCCGCCCCAGGAGCGGTGGACGGTGACCGCGGCGGCGGCGGCGAGATCCTCTTCGCGGAGGTATTCCATGGACGCCGCCTCCTCGGATAGTCGTTTGAGGGCCACTCGGCGCCCCTTGCTCCAGGCACCCGTCTTGGTGCGGCGCTGCTCGCGGGGGTTGAGGTAGACGTGGTCGTAGTGGATCCGGACGTCCCAGACGAGGCGTTTCTCCACGGCAATCGAGTTCGACCGATTGTCCCGGCCCTCGTTCCTAGCGCGGTAGGCAAGCTGTTCCAGATCCTTCAGCGAGCGTTCCCAGGATGGCAGGGGATCTACCAGCACGGCCAAGGTGCGGGCACCGAGTTCGTCGAGCAGCGGGCGGGGGTCGTGAGTTCCGACGAGATCCTCGCCGCGCAGCTCGATCAACCGGTGCAGAACGCTGGCGCACTCCGCCGCGACCCACTTGAAGCCGTTGGCGGCGGCGTGGCGGCGGTAGGCTTCGATCTGATCGAGCCAGTCGGCGGTTGCGCGGCTGTTCGTGCCGAGCCAGCAGTTCCTGAAGCCGTCCAGAAGGGCCGTGTAACAGGGTATCTCCGCGTGGCGTGCGTAGATTCCCAAGCCGGCTTGGACGCGCATCGCATCCGTTGCGAACGCGACTTCGGTTTCGCGGCTCAGATAACGTCGCTCGGCGGTGCGCAGCAACTGGCGTAGCAACGCGTGCGACTCGGGCGTGTCGAGCCGGATCAGCGCGAGCAGGGCCAGCGCAAACGTGGCATGCTCCGGAAACACGTTGCGTTTGCGCGTCCCCGCCTTCTCGGCGGCGATGGCTGTGTCAATCTCCTCGCGAGCGGTGCCGTTGTCGCCTCGGAGCATCGCGACCAGGGCGCGTGTCGACGCAAACCCCGAATGTGCGGCTTTGGTATTGGCAGCGTTGTCCGGCAACCCCGCGAACACGGCTACGGCGTCGTCGAAACGGCCTTGGAGAATGCGGATGTAGGCGATGTCGGCGGCATGCAGTTCCAGGTGCGAACTCAACCGTCCGCAGGCTGCTATCACGGGTTCGGGCGGCGATGCATGGTGGATGACCTGGCGAAGGCAACCCGAGAGCGCAGGGTCGATGTGGCGCGGGGGCAGCGTCTCTAGCAGATCGACGGCGGGCGACTCGGCGAGGAAGCCCCACTCGTCCGTTGACCAATCGTCGCCGTCCAGCATGGCGTCGAGTCTGTCGAAGTCGCCGACGATCACGCAGCAGCGGAACGCGGTGTGGAAGACGTAGTGGTCGACGCCCGATTTCGGTCGCGTGGCCGAAAAGGCGTCTAGGATGTTCCGGATCCGACCGTCGCGGTGGGCGTGGATCGCCAGCACCGTCGCCCACCGGCTCGATGCGCAGATGCCGACGTTCGCCGGTCCGGGTCGTAGGGCGATGCCGGCCTGGATCAGTTCCTCGTTCGCCTGCCGTACGTCCCGTTCGGTCAGCCGGCGGTCAAGCAGGGCGACACCGGCCCCGGAAAGGACCCTCGTCGTGCGGCCGACACCCATCCCGTGGGGCGCGACCACGCCGTATGCCTGCGCGACAAGGCGTGCGGCGGGCGAAAGGGCGGCATAGGCGTCGACGAAGGACGAGTGACTTGAGAACGCAGGGGCGCCGGGCATGACGCGTATCCTACTTTTTTTTGGTTCGCGCGCGCCGCTGCCGCCGGCCACCATCATTGACCGCCGTCGCCCGTTGACCGCATGATTCCACTCGAAATACCATTGCGGCATGATAGTTACCATTGATACGGCGGGTCGGCTCGTTGTCCCGAAGCCGCTCCGCGAACAGTTCAACCTGACGCCGGGTTGCGAACTGGAGATCGAGGCGATGGCAGACGGGATCACACTGCGCAGAACCGACGCGGAACCGACGCTCATCCGCAAGCAAGGCATTCTGGTGCACCACGGCGCGACGCGAAGTGCGCTAGACATCGGCGAATTCGTCCGCGCCGAGCGGGACGCCCGCCATGCACGTATCGCCCGTGACGCCGGCTGAATGGACACGCTGTTCGATACGTCCGTTATCGTGGCCGCCCTTGTTGACCAACTCGGCAACCACGACGCCTCGTTCCGGGCATTCCATCGCTACACGGAAGGTGAACACGCCGGCTACTGTTCGACCCATGCGCTCGCGGAGTGCTACGCGACGCTTACTGCGCTGCCGGTCGCAAAGCGCATCGCCCCCGACGAGGCGAGAACACTAATCGAAGAAACGGTCGTCGGACGGCTGAAGGTTCTCCCGATCACACCGGCCGACTACCGCGCCGTCCTCCGCGAAGTCTCCAGCCTCGGCTTTCGGAGCGGCGTCGTATACGACGCCCTGCACGCGCAGTGCGCGCGGAAAGCGGGGGTCGATCAGGTCCTCACCTACAACCTCGCTGACTTCGAGCGGTTTGATCTCGAAGGAATCGCTGTCGCCGCCCCCTAGTGTCCCGTCAACCCTCAAACGTCGCGTCAGTGGTCGCCGGAGCGTTCCTCGCAAGGCGCAGACGAGAAGTCGTACCGGGGTACGTCGAGCGTCTGCAACGCGGCGAGGGGCGCTCCGGCGACCACCCGAAGGGCGCGTCCGCAAGCGCCCATCCGCGTTGTTGGCGCCTCTCGACGTATGGCCGATATGCCTTCGAGGCGCCGCCTAGCGGACTGGACGCTTGCGGATGCGCTGACACGACGTTTGAGGGTTGACGGGACACTAGCGACCCACCAGTACCGCATCGCCGTCGACCAGCCACGGCCCTTCGCACGGGTGGGCAGAGCTTCCCGGAGCAGCCGCAGCTTCACGCCCTGGCGTCGGTTTGGTGGCTACCCGACGCGGAGGTTGCCGTCCTTCCCACCGAGGTTCCTATTGATCAGTGCTCAACGGAACGGCCTCGAACGCGTTGTACCGGTAGAGGTCATCCGTAGTTCGGGCCGCCGCGTGTCGGGTGACCCGATCGCGCAGCCACGCCTTTGCCCCTGCCAGGTGGAACAGCGTGGCGTTGCGCCGGGATCCGCGCTGTACGCCGGCGGTTCGGTCGCGGCGCAAGCGCTCGTAGCGCTGCAGTGCTGCCGATGCCTCGTTGTCGACGGCCAGGCAGCCGGCCAAGACGGCGGCGTCTTCGATGGACATGGCCGCGCCTTGGGCTATGAACGGGAGTGTCGGATGGCAGGCGTCGCCCAACAAGGAGACCCGTCCCTTGCCCCAGCGCGGCATCGGCTCGCGGTCGTGCAACGCCCATTTGAAGAGTGAGTCTCTTTCGGCGTTGTCGATCAGGCGTTGAATGTCGTCGTGCCAGCCGGCGAAGTCGGCGGCGAACTCGGCATGGTCTCCCCGCGCGGTCCAGGACTCGACTTCCCAGCCCGCCTTCTCGATGACCCCTACGCAGTTGACGAGTTCGCCGCGTCGGACGTAGTAGTGGACAAAGTGCCCGCCAGGCCCCCACCAGGCGGTGGCCATCGGTCGAACCATACCCTGGGGCAGGCGGTCGGCCGGCACCAGGGCGCGCCACGCGACACAGCCGGTGAACCGGGGGCGATCATCGCCCCAGAGACCGGCGCGAATGACCGAGTGGATGCCGTCCGCGCCGAGCAGCACGTCGCCGTCGTGAGGGCCGTCTGGGCTCGACAATGTCGCCCGCGTATCGTCTTGGCTGAAACACCGCACCTTGGTGTCACAGCGGAGCAGGATGTTCGGAAGGCGCTGCGCGGCCGCCACCAGGATGTCTAGTAGGTCGGCGCGATGTACGTGGTAGTAGGGGAAACCGTAGCGACGCACGGCGTCCTCGCCCAAGGGCGAGGCGCCGATGACTCTGCCGTTTCGCCAGTGCCTGAATTGGATGGCCTCGGGTAGGAAGGCGGCGGCCTTGAGTTCGGGCTCGAGGCCGAGATGGTGAAGGACGCGCGAGCAATTGGGCGACAGTTGGATGCCGGCGCCGACGTCGCGGAGTGCTGAAGCCTGTTCGAAAACGGTGACCTCATGGCCACGCTTGGCGAGACAGAGCGCGGCGCTAAGTCCGCCGATCCCGCCGCCAACGACGAGAATCCGCATAGGATCCATCACCCGTCCTCTCTCGATGCCGGGACGGCGGATTCGACGGGGAGCGGTCGAGGCTTCATCATGCGTAGCTTAACGTCCATCTCGATCCGGATCGGCTCGGCGCCTTCGAGCGGGCGCTGTTCGCGTTTACCAAGCCGGAGACGGTCATCGTCACCACCCCGAACCGGGAGTACAACGTCAACTATCCCGGCATCGGCCCGGATGGCCGGCGCCATGCCGACCATCGATTCGAGTGGACGCGCTCGGAGTTCGCCGCCTGGGCGAACGCGGTGGCCGGCGCGCACGGCTACTCGGTCGAATTCGAGCCGGTTGGCGAGGTGGATCCGGCGCACGGGGCGCCGACGCAGATGGGGCGCTTCCGTCGATGCACGTAGCGATTCCAGAATACTGCCTCGTGGTGCTGGTCGGCGCGTCCGGCTCCGGCAAGTCGACGTTTGCGGGCAAGCACTTCGCGCCCACGGAAGTGATTTCCTCCGACGCCTGCCGGGCCATGGTCAGCGACGACGCCACCGACCAGTCGGTCACCAAGGACGCCTTCGAACTACTCGAATTCATCGCCCGCAAACGTCTCGCCGCACACCGGCTCACCGTGGTGGATGCGACCAACGTTCGCCCCGAGGACCGCGCCAGGCTGGTCCGCCTGGCCCGCGAGTACCACGCCTTCGCCGTCGCCCTCGTGTTCGACCTGCCGGAGCGGGTCTGTCAGGACCGCAATGCCGGAAGGCCGGACCGCGATTTCGGGGCGCGGGTGGTACGCAACCACGTGCGGTCGCTGCGCCGTTCGATCAAGCGCCTTGGACGGGAAGGCTTCCGCTACCGTTTCCAGTTCCGTTCCGAAGCGGACGTGGACGTCGCGACCGTGGAGCGAACCCGGCTGTGGACGGATCGATGCGACGACGCCGGGCCGTTCGACATCGTTGGCGACGTGCATGGCTGCTTCGACGAGTTGAAAACCCTGCTGGAGAAGCTCGGCTACCGGATCGACGAGCAGGGCGAACGCTTCGTGGTTTCGCATGGCGAGGGGCGAAGGTTGATTTTTCTCGGCGACCTGGTGGACCGGGGGCCGAAGGTCGTCGATTGCCTGCGGCTGGCGATGGACGCGGTTGCCGACGGGGTGGCGCTCTGCGTACCGGGCAACCACGAGACGAAACTGCTGCGCCACCTGCGCGGCCGGCGCGTGACGCTGACCCACGGCCTCGGCGAGACCGTGGCCCAGTTGGAGGCCGCGTCGCCGGCGTTCCGCGACCGCGTCGCCGAGTTCATCGACGGCCTGGTCAGCCACTACGTCTTCGACGCCGGCAAGTTGGCGGTCGCCCACGCCGGTATGAAGCAGGAGATGATGAACCGGTCTTCCGGGGCGGTGCGCGAGTTCGCGCTGTACGGCGAGACCACCGGCGAGACGGACGAGTTCGGACTCCCGGTACGCTACGACTGGGCGAGCGAATACCGGGGCGATGCCGCCGTCGTCTACGGCCACACGCCGGTCGCTGAGCCCGCCTGGGTGAACGGGACGATCTGCATCGACACCGGCTGCGTGTTCGGCGGGCGGCTGACGGCGTTGCGCTACCCGGAGCGCGAACTGATCTCGGTGCCGGCGGCGAAGACCTACTACGAACCGATCGGTCGAGGACTTCGGTCGAGCGCGTCGCAGGCGCCGGCGGACCTCTTGGACATCGACGACGTGCTCGGCAAGCGCATTGTCGATACGCGTCTCATCCCCAACATCACGGTACGCGAAGAGAATGGCGCCGCAGCGTTGGAGGTGATGGCCCGGTTCGCAGTCGATCCGAGATGGCTGATCTACCTGCCGCCGACCATGTCGCCGTGCGCGACCAGCGAGACCGGCGAATTGCTGGAACACCCCGCGTCCGCGTTTGGCTACTACCGCACGAACGGCGTGGACCGGGTGGTGTGCCAAGAGAAGCACATGGGTTCGAGGGCCGTGGCGGTGGTCTGCCGCGACGAGGATCTAGCCCGGCTGCGCTTCGGCGTCGAAGACGGGGCTCTTGG
>CAZJRX010000018.1:20252-21871 GCA_964548145.1 uncultured Pseudomonadales bacterium
CTTTTTCTATCACGCGCGGGCGGGGGTTTTTGTAAACAACACCCCCCCCCCCGGCCGGCGCTTCTTCGAAGACGGGGAGGCCGGTTTCGAACGGGAAATCCTCGACCGGGTGCGTCGCGCGGCCCAACGGTGCGGATTGTGGGAGACGCTCGACACCGGCTGGCTGTGTCTCGATTGCGAGTTGATGCCCTGGTCCGCGAAGGCCGCCGACCTGATCCGCTCGCAGTACCAGAGCGTCGCCGCCGCCGCGCGTCTCGGGCTGGGTCGGGCGGTGGCGGCACTCGAACGCGCAGATGAGCGCAGTGACACGACCGCTCTCTTGGAACGCTTCCGGCACAAGGCGGAAATGGCCACGGGCTACGCCGAAGCCGTGGGGCGATACAACTGGCCGGTGAACACGGTGGACGATCTCAAGCTCGCGCCGTTTCACCTGTTGGTCACGGAGGGCGCGGTACACGACGACAAGGACCACGGCTGGCACATGGCTCGACTGGCCGAACTGTGCGAGGGCGACGCCCTGCTTCAGTCGACCAATCACTTGGTCGTCGATCTCGGAAACGACGCAGCATGCGCACAGGCGGTCTCCTGGTGGAAGGAACTGACGTCGTCCGGTAGCGAAGGAATGGTCGTCAAGCCTTGGGACTTCGTAACTCGGCGCGACAAGGGCCTTGTCCAACCGGCGGTCAAATGCCGGGGCCGGGAATACCTGCGCATCATCTACGGCCCCGAATACACCGCCGCGGAGAACCTCGTGCGCTTGCGCCGGCGGAGCTTGGGGACAAAGCGTTCGATGGCGCGCCGCGAGTTCGCGCTGGGGCTCGAAGGCCTGCACCGGTTTGTCGAACGGGAGCCGCTCCGTCGCGTCCACGAATGCACGTTCGCGGTGTTGGCGATGGAATCGGAGCCGGTGGATCCGCGGCTATAGGACTTCGCTACTAGGAAAACTAACTCGCGCCAAAAGGAGAGCCTATGGGTACTTCAAAGAAACTTACCAGACGCCAGACGTTGGACCTCGACACGCTTGCCTCGATGGCGGAGGAAGAGATCGATACGAGTGACATTCCCGAGGATCGCGGCTGGCCTGATGCGACACGGACTGGTGAGGAAACTGACTTCGATCAACGCAAACGCCTACAGGACGAGACATTGCAGGCGACTAAGACCCGGTCGCCACTGACCGGCTTCCGGGGCGGCGACCGTCGGCCTCGGGACGAGATCCACGATCGCAAACGCCTTCGTTGATACGAACGTTCTGCCCTGCGCGACGAGTAACGTCACCAAAAAGCGGCGAGATCGTCGACCGCGTGCGGTTCTCGGTCGTGAAAACGGGAAGCCCCGCCGCTCAGTCACTCCCGGCGGCAAGTATCCGCTCCAGCACCGGCCGAATCTCCGCCAGGAAACGCTCTGGATCTTCGCTCATCGGAAAGTGACCCAATCCCTTCATGGTCCTGTACCGCGCACCCGGGATCATGGCCGCCAGTTCCTCGCCCGCTTCCGGCGTGCCGCTCCAATCGTATTCCCCGTTGAGGATGTCCACGGAGCAGATCTCGGTGTCGATGGTCGCCGCCGTGTTGCGCACGTCGTGGTCGACCGCGTAGTAGTAGAGATCGCCCTTGAAC
>CAZJRX010000019.1:0-20282 GCA_964548145.1 uncultured Pseudomonadales bacterium
CTACAACCCCAAGAACCACGAGGCCGAGGCCACCAGGAAGCGCGAGAAGGCGATGACGGACATCCTCGTGCTACTCGACGGCCTGCAGTACTGGCAGTTCCGCTTCCGGCACTGGTTCACCCACCGCTTCTACTTCATTCGCGAAGAGGTGATGTTCTACCTGTACCAGGCTTGGCCCGCGCTGCGGCCCGTGGCCCTGGAACTGGGCCAGCGGCTGACGGATGTCGGCACGCTGCCGGATCGGGACCATGTCTTCTACCTCGAGTTCGACGAACTGAAGCAGGCCGCAGCCGCGCGCCAGCAGAACAAGGCCGTGGCCGAACTCCGCCAGCTGGCCGAGGAGAGGTTCGAGCTGAGGGAGCAGCGCAAGCGCCTGCATCCACCCGGCACCGTGCCCTTCGATGCGAGCGACGATCCCGGCGTCAGGTTCAAGGAGACCCAGTTCGTCAACGACCCGAACTCGGATACGATGGTCGGGGTGCCCGTCAGTCCCGGAACCATCACCGCGCCGGCGAGCCTCATCAACTCACCGGCCGAGTTCGATCAGATGCGCCCCGGTTCGATCCTGGTCTGCCCGATGACCAATCCCGCCTGGACGCCGCTCTTCGCGCACGCGTCGGGGCTCGTTACGGACATGGGCGGCATCCTGGGGCATGGCTCCATCGTTGCCAGGGAGTACGGTATCCCGGCGGTGGTGGGGACAGGCGCCAGCACGCAGCGGATCAAGCACCGCCAGTCGATCACGGTGGACGGCGACGTCGGTACCGTAAAGCTGCTGGTCGTGGTGTTGGCAACCCCCCGCTTGGGGGGGGGGGGGGGTGAGGTCGGGATCACTCCCCAACCGAACTATTCAAACGCCCTGCGAATTCGTGCAGCAAGGCGACCGACCAATCGTTCTCGGGACTGCAGGTTGCCTGGTCCAACCGCCCGGCATCGCTCAAGCGGCGAACGACCTGTCGGTTCGACGATCCGGCGCACGGATGGCTTCGTCAACTACGTCGATCACGCCATGCGAAGAGGACGGCCGGGTCAAGACAACGACCGTCCAGAGCGAGTCGAAGTTCAGCCCGGTCCCGCAGGCCCCTTGGTGACGGTACCGGCCGGTTGCGCCGAAATCACCGATCGGAGCACGTGGTTCACCGACTCAGAGGTGCCGAATACCGCTGCCACATCCGGTTCCAGCACGACAGCCACTGTCCGGTCCATGCGAGACGCGAACCGGTTCTGCCGGCTCTGCGCGTAGTCCAAGCCGTACTCGGCCCGAAGGTCGTCGGATCCGTCAGTCGGTTCTGGTGCCTTGTTCGTAGTCATGTCGCTCTCGCTTCGTGGCGATGCGGGCGCTGACGAGCCGGACCCTGCTGTCACGTTCGGTGAAACTGACGATCAGCAATCTCTGTCGCGACGAGTGTCCAACGATGATCTCCCGCGCCTCGTCGGCTGAGTGGTCTGGATCGTCAAAAATCCGCGCCAGCGGATTGGCAAAGACCGAGGACGCCTCCTCGAAACCGACGCCATGTTTCCTGACGTTGGCATCGGCCTTGGAAGCTTGCCACTCGAAGTCCACATCTGTCCCGACACTATCACAGTCGTCATCCTGCTGCCGATGTCGCGGTGCCCATGTCCGATTGCCCTACTCGTTCGGCAAGTCGTTGTGCACTATCCGTCGGCAACATGATGGAGTTGCGTCCCTACGATAGCCAATACGCCGGCAACCCGAAACCCAGGAAATCGAGCGACGTGAGCACCGTGATCGCCAACTGCTCCCATTTTTCCCGTGCCGCCAGGATCATGGGCTTGGCCCAGCGGACGAGGTATTGCTCGAAGGGATCCGCGAGCTGTCCATCGCCGGCGGCAGTTTCTGGAGTGGCAACGGCGGCCATACGTTCGGTGTCGCCAAGTCGACCGACGACCAACTGCAGGCGTTCCTCCGGGAGACCCTGCCCGATCACCACTTCACCAGCGGTCAGTTCCTGTCCGGATTCGGCGGCAAGACCATGGAGGCCAACGAGCACCTGTTCACGATCGCCCAGAAAATCCGAGCGGACGACGCCTTGACGGAACTGGTCCTCACCACGCCGCCCAAACGGCTGATGCAGACCCTCGAGGCCACCCCGCAGGCCGCACCGGTCGTCGAGGCGATCAACGGCTATCTCGCCATCTACGGTCACTTGGGCTACAGCTTGGACTTTGCTGAACCGTTGCCGCTCGAGGATCCTTCCGGACTCCTGGCGACGCTGAAGACGATGGTCTCGGACGCGAACTACAACCCCAAGAACCACGAGGCCGAGGCCACCAGGAAGCGCGAGAAGGCGATGGCGGACATCCTCGAGCTACTCGACGGTCTGCAGTACTGGCAGTTCCGCTTCCGCCACTGGTTCATGGCTAGCGCGCTGGGCAAGAAGGACGTGCAAAACTTCGCGAACGCCTTGGACCGCTACCTGGCGAAGCACCACACGGAAGAACGGGACTGAGCTCGATGGCGTGGCCAATCTCGCCAGAGCATGTGGTCAGAAACGCGACTGCGGGCGTGGGGCCGCCAGCTATCCTGTTGATGATCAAACACTTGTAGGTTGGCACGGATCGTGTTGGTAGGGGGCATGGCGCAAGCAGCAACCAAGGAGTATCCATGCGAGCAATACCCGCCTGTGCATCCGTCTTGTCCTTTGCCCTGTTAGCGACCGGCGCGATGGCGGAATCGGTCCAACGGTCGTTCGAGGTACCCGCGGGGGGCCGTTTCGTACTCGATGCGGATTGGGGAAAGGTCGATGTAGGTACCTGGGACCGCGATACGGTGGAAGTCGTTGTCGAGCATGCGGACAAGCTTGAGGAGATCGACTTCAAGGAGCGAGACGGCGAAGTGATCGTTCGATCACTGAAGAAGGATGCAGGCATCTGGGGCTGGTTCCGAACCGGTACGGCGCCTGAATTCCGCGTCACGGTACCGCCGCGTTTCGACCTCGATCTAACGACGGCGGGCGGAAGCGTCGTCATCGCCGACATCGACGGCGAGGTTACCGCGCGTACTTCCGGCGGCAGCTTGACCGTCGGTGCAGTATCCGGGTCGGTCCATGCCCGCACCACCGGCGGTTCCATAAGGATCGCCGCTTCCGACGGCCAGATTGACGCCAGGACGTCCGGCGGGACGATACGACTCGGGCGCGCCGGCGGCGCGGTGGACGCACGGACGACGGGCGGGTCCATCCGCATTGGCAGTGCTGGCGGGCCTACCGTTGCCCATACGACGGGCGGATCCATCTCGCTCGAAGACGCTGGCGGCACGATCGACGCGCGGACGACCGGCGGGTCGATTCGTGCAACCCTCGCAAGGCAGCCCGAAGGAGACTCGCGAATGCGGACGACGGGTGGCAGCATCGACCTGGCCGTGGCCGAGGACTTGAGCATCGACATCGACGCTCGAACGACCGGAGGGCGCGTCTCATCGGACCTCGGCGAAGTGGCGCCGGACTCGCCGGGTAAATCGACGTTGGTGACGTCCGTAAACGGGGGCGGGCCGAAGCTCACGATGCGGACCACCGGCGGCTCCATCCGGCTGAGCGCCCCGTAGTGGTATAACGACCGGCGAGTCATCGGCACAGAGGTTGGACATGGAATTGATGAACCCGTGCGGCGCTTTCGACGTCAAGTCGATGCCGCTGGCGCCGCGCGTCGACCTCGGTCCGCAGACAACCGTCGGGCTGTTCGCCAACGACAAGAAGAACGCCGATGTTCTGCTCGAGGAACGCATACCCCACCACCTGCTCGGCCACCGGGGCACCGACGGTGTGCGCTTCATTACCGTACCGGAAGACCTGATCGTGCTGGTTTCGGGCGGCGCGGGACGGCATTCGGCGGTCTTGCCCACCTTCGGCGGGTCGACGCAGGCGGTGTCCCGCCGCATCGAATGATGCGTTGGACATCCGAATGTAGGATATCTCGCACGCCCATTTCAGCCGATTCACACCTTGGGAATAGGCGTTCACGCTAACTCCTCTCGACCGAAGGCGGCGACCATTCGAGGTCCAATGGCGCGGCGCTCGAAGGTCGGGTTGTGGTACGTTCTCAGCAAGCGAAACGCGACCCGAAAACGGTCGCCCGTCGGCGAGTCCGACGTGCAGGAAGTAGAAGCCCATCCCATGCGAACAACCCAGCAGAACAACTCATCCGTTGGCATCCGTCGGGGGCGGAAAACGCACCAGCGGACGCCGAAACCCTTATCGGTGGTCCATGCCGACGCGCTCTACCGGCCGGGGCCACCGGTCGGCTATGACGACGACGGCTATCCGTACGCCGACGAAGCACCCGTGGACAACCAGGACCACAAATACGCATCGAGCTATTTGCTGTATGCCTTGCGGGAACACTACGCGTCGCGGACCGACGTGTTGGTGGGTAGCGAACAGGGCGTGTTCTTCGAGGAAGGGAATCGCTCGGCGCTGGTCGTACCGGACGCGTTCGTCGCCTTCGGGGTCGATGCCGGCAGTCGAATGTCGTACAAGCTCTGGGTCGAGTCGAAAGTGCCGGCCATCGCGATTGAGGTGCTCTCCACGAGCACTTGGCGCAAGGATCTCCGCGCAAAACCGGGCTTGTACGAGGCGCTCGGCATCCTCGAGTACTGGACCTTCGACCAACATCGCATCAGTGGGGGTCCACCGCTCATCGGCCGCTACCTCGTCGACGGTGCCTACACGGTCCAGGGCGGCCCCGAGACGGGCCATAGCGCAGTGCTCGGGCTCGACTTAGTGGTCGAGGGCGAACGATTGCGCCTACACGATCCTGCGACCGGGCTCGACCTTCCCTACTACACGGAGGCAGTGGGGATGTACCGTGAAGCAAAGGCCCGGGCCGACAAGGAACACGCCCGGGCAGAGGGGGAACAGGCCCGGGCCGCGGCCCAAGCCAGTGCTCGGCACGCCGCCGAACGGCGCATCGCCGAGTTGGAAGAGCAGCTTCGCCGAGCCAAAGGCGGTTGAACAAGCGGTCAGCGCGCAGCGGGCGCGTCGTGCACCAGGCGATTGACGAGCGGTGCCAGCAGCATCACGGCGATACCGATACCCAGACCCCACCAGCCCAGCGTCGCGAACGTATCCGTGTAGATCGGTAGCGAAACGACGGGATCGACCGCCGAACCCGGCGCCCGGTCGACCGCCGCGAAACCGGCGATCCAGCCGGCGAGGTATTGGGCGGCGGCGCCGGACAGGAACCACACGCCCATCATCAATCCCACCACCTTGACTGCCGACAGCCGGGTCACCATCGACAGTCCCACCGGCGACAGACAGAGTTCGCCGGTGGTGTGCAGAAAGTAGGCGAGAACCAGCCAGATTACGGCGACCTGTCCGGCGGTGTCGGCGAAGGCTGCGCCGACAACCAGCACCAGGAAGCCCAACCCGGCTTGCAGGACGCCAAGACCGAACTTCATCGGGGTCGAGGGTTCGATGCCGCGTTTCGACAGGATGTCCCAGACCATTGCGAAGGCGGGCGCCAGCAGGATGATGAACGCCGGGTTGAAGAATCCCATCTGCGCCGCCTGCATCTCGAACCCGAAGAACGCCGTCTCGACGTTGCGCTCGGTGAACAACACCATGGACGTGCCCGCCTGTTCGAAGAGCGTCCAGAACACCACCGACACCGCCGTCAGCATAAGCACGACGAACATACGGTCGCGTTCGACCTTCGTGCATTTCAGAAGCGCATACCAGACGATGCCCAATACTGCGACGCTGGCGGACAGGGCGAGCAGTCCGCCGACGAAGTCCCGCCACTGCATGAGCCACCAGGCGCAGCCCACGGCAATGATGCTGGCGGCGTAGATCCAGTGTTCCTTTCTCACGCCCGCGACGCGGCTGGCAAGTCGTTCCGGCGATGCCGCCTCCCCCGCGCCGTGGAAGTGGCGTTGGCCACGCAGAAATGTGAATAGCCCGGCCAGCATGCCGATGCCGGCAAGTCCGAACCCGTACTTCCACCCGTAGGCTTGGCCAAGCCAGCCGCAGATCAGGATCGCGGCCAATGCACCGAGGTTGATCCCCATGTAGAAGATGGTGAAACCCTGGTCCCGGCGGGGATCGTCGTCGGCGTAGAGCTGGCCGACGATGGTCGAGATGCTCGGCTTCAGGAAGCCGACGCCGATGATGATGAATGCCAGCGCGAGATACATGATCGACAGTGCGCCGTCATCGCGGCTCAGCACGCCTTCGACCACCGTTGCCGGTTCGCCTTCGAAAGCCATCAGGACGTGGCCGCAGCAAAGCAGGATCGCGCCGCAGGTGACCGCGCGGCGGAACCCGAGATAACGGTCGGCGATGAAGCCGCCGATGATCGGCATCAGGTAGACCAGGGAACCGTAGGTGGCGACCACGCCGGCCGAAACCGCATCGTCGAACAGAAAATGCTGCGTGAGGTAGAGCACGAGGAGCGCCCGCATGCCGTAGAAGCTGAACCGCTCCCACATCTCCGTCGCGAAGCAGATGAAGAGGCCCCTCGGATGGCCGAGGATTTCGTCTTGCGCGGATGCGGCGGCAGCATTCATGGCGAGGGTCCGCGTTGGCTCGGCGATGACAATCAACCAGCGGACGCGGGAAATCAACGTCCTTCGGTGAAGGGGCTTTGGTGATCGGGCCGCATCACGAACGTCGGGTCGGTCAGGGCGTGGAGAAACGCCAACATTTCCTCGCGTTCCGTCGGCGTCATTACGAAGCCCCGCACGAATTGGCTCTTGTAGACGTTGGCGCGACCGTCGCCAGCATGTTCGCCGGATTCAACGTTGCGCCCACCGGCGGCGTAGAAGTCGAGCACCGCGCCCAGGTCGGCTAGGCTACCGTCGTGCATATAGGGTGCGGTGAGGGCGATATTGCGCAGGGTCGGTGCTCGGAACCGGCCACGGTCGCCGGGCTCGCCGGTCAGATCGTAGAGCCCTTGGTCGTCGGCGGGGTAGGCGTTCGCGGCGCCGACGTTGTAGAGCCCGGTGTTGTGGAATGCGACCTCGACCAACGCGACACGCTCATGGGTGCTCGATTGCGTGAAGTTGAAGCCGCCGTGGCAGTGATGGCATTCGAACCGTTCCGAGAAGAAGTGCCCGAGCCCGTTGACTGCGGCCGCGTCGAGGGCGTCGTCGTCGCCCGCGTAGGCATAGCGGTCGAACGGCGAGTCGAAGGACACCAGCGATCGGACGAAACACGCCAGGGCATCGACGACGTGGGTGAACTCGAGCGTTTGCCGGTGGCCAAACGCGTCGGCGAACAGTCGCCCATACACCGGGTCGTCGCGGAACCGCGCCAGAACCTCGTCTTCTCGCCCGGCGATGCCGAGCTCCACGGGGTGGTCCCCGAACAGGGGGATGAGCAGTTGCCGTTCGATGGTCCGCAGGCCGGGATGCGCCCACATCAACGTGTCGTTGTAGGCAATGTTGACAAGAGCGAGGGTATTGCGCCGATGGCGTCCGCCGGTGGAACCCACCGCCCGAACCCGGGGCTCGCTGAAGGCGTGCTCCGGTCGATGGCAGGACGCGCACGCCTGCTCGCCGTTGCCGGACAATCGCGTGTCGTAGAAAAAGCGCCGACCGAGTTCGGCCTTCGCGGCGGTCATCGGGTTGCCCTCGGGCACAACGGGCCGTGGAAATCCCTCGGGGATGTTCCACGCGAACTCGTCCGGGGCGCCACAACCGCCGCACACCAGCGCCAGGAATACGCACGCTGCCGCCGAAGCGGCGAAACGGCCCGCGCTCACGGAACGAACCGGAACACCGTCTGTCCTTCGCAGTCGTCGACGCAGAGCCCCGTGTTTGCATCCATACCGAGCCTGGCCAAAAGGCCCCGGCATGTTTCACGGCCGGCGTAGGACGCCATGCAATTGTCGTCGGTCGACACGTCGATCTCGGCTAGGAGGGCATCGACGTCAATCTCGATGGTTCCGATCTCCGGGCCATCGCCCCGCAGGCGTATTCGAGGCGCGTTCGGCGCCCCGCACGGCTCCTGCGGTGGACGCACGGCGGATGCGGAAACGCACCCCGTACTGCCGAGGTGGAAGGACCAAGCGTTGCCGACATCGAGCCGGACGAACTTGTAGCCAGATTGCCAGGTCCAGAACATCGACGGCACGTTGAGCGGCGGCGTCGCGGCTAGTGGATTGGCGTGATTCCTGTCGGCCGGGACACCGAGCAGAAACCCGACGGCGGCGTAGGATCCGGGCGGCACTTTGCCCGTGACGACCCGGTTCTCGGTCGGCCCGCCGAGGGCGACCAACGCCGTCGCCGCGTCCTGCCAGGGACTCGTTGCGAGTTCCACCGGCGTGGCATGCCCTTCTGCATCGATCATCGCCAGGTCCGACACATAGAACCGCAGCGAAGCTTCGGCGACGTGGGCGCTGTGCATCTCGAAGGTCAGTCGAACCGGCGCGTCGGCAGAGTGGCATGCGGCGAGGCCGGGAAGCACCATTGCTCCAAGCCATACGGCGAGTTGGCGCAGACGGTGCGCGGCGGGTGTGGATTTGGTAGGTTCCGGGTTCATAAACGGGTTTGCTGGAGTACCTGTGGCCCGCACAATCCTCATCGCGGTGTTCGTCACGTTGCTGCTCTTTGACGTGGCGCGCGGCGACGATGCTATACCCCGGTATGTTGCCCAACAAGGCGAGGACTCCGGCGATTGCTCGTTGCCGGTTCGACCCTGCCGGACCATTCAGTTCGCCGTTGCCGTGGCCGGCAAGGGCGACCAGGTACGCGTTGCACAAGGCACCTATCAACTGACGGATGTCCTTCAGACCCTCCGGGTCGTCGCCAGTGCCGTCGACGTGCAAGGCGGGTTCAACCGCTTCGATCATTTCCTGCGCCAGGCACCCTTCGCCAACACCACGACCTTGACGGGCGTGCCGGTCCCGTTTCGGGACGAGCTTCGAGCGCGGGGATTCCAGGTCGTGGTCGACCGAAAGGGCCTGGATGTCGGTGGGAAGGCCGTAGTCGCCGGCTACCGGTCGACCCAGACGAGTAGTGCCGGGGCTGACTGCGTCGGCGGTGCGGCGGGGAGCTACGCCTGCGACAACGTCGACCTCTTGGCCCACCTGGCGCGTCGCGACCTGTCATCGCAACCGGGCATGGTCGCGGACGTGTGGGGTTTCGTGGACCTCAACACCGAACGCGAGTACGCCCTCCTCGGGGTCCAAAACGGGCTCGTGGTCATCGACGTGACCGAGGCGACCTCGCCCTTCGAGGTGGGCACGGTGTCCGGCCAGTCGTCGGGTTGGCGGGACGTCAAGGTCACGCAACGCCACGACGCCGCTGCGGACCGCTGGCGGACCTACGCCTATGTGAGCGCCGAGTCCGGCGCCATGCTTGTCGTCGCGGACCTGACGGAACTGCCCAACCGCGTATTCCTCGGGCGTCGGTCCGACGCGTCGGCGCACAACGTATACGTCAGCAACGTCGACTACACGACCGGCGTCCCGCTCGACGAGAACCGGACGCCGCCGTTGCTGCAGGTTCTCGGCAGTGCGAACAACCGGGGCGCGTTTCGGTCCCTCGGCACCGCGAACCCGTTGGATCTAGTCCCCATTGCGTCGTCGACGCACGGCTATAGCCACGACGCCACGTCCATGCTGGTCGAGGACGACCGGGCTTCGGCCTGCAAGGCGAACACCGCCACGTGCGAAGTGCTGCTCGATTTCAACGAGACCGAATTCGAAATCTGGGACTTCAGCGACCAGGCGGCACCCGAGCTACTGAGTTCGACGACCTACGACAACGCGGGCTACGTGCACTCGGGCTGGTGGACCGAGGATGGCCGCTACCTGTTCGTTCACGATGAATTCGACGAGGGCGAGTCGGGGCTCAATACCACCGTTCGCGTCTTCGAACTCGCGGACCTCACGAGTCCGCAACTCGTCAAGGTCTGGTCGGGACCTACGGCGGCCATAGACCACAACGGCTACGTCCGCGGCAACCGGTATTTCATGTCCAACTACACCCGGGGTCTCACCGTCCTCGACATCACCGACCCGGCGAACCCGGCAGAGGTCGGCTATTTCGACACGTACCCCGCGTCCGACGGCGGGGCTTTCAGCGGCGCCTGGGGCGTCTATCCCTTCCTGCCCAGCGGCAACCTATTGGTTAGCGACTTCCACGGCGGGCTTTTCGTCCTGGCGGATCGGACCCGTTCCGCCGAGCATGCCCGAGTCAGCTTCGCCAAGCGTACTTTCGCGGGTGAAGAAGGTGACGAGGTGTCCGTTTCGGTCGTTCGAACCGGCGGCGGTGGCGAGGTGGCGGTGGACTACGCCATCCTCGCCGGTTCCGCCGGCGGCATGGACCTCGTCGTGAGCAGGGGAACCTTGAACTGGCCGGCAGGGGGCGCCGCCGCCGGCAGCCGGAGTATATCGGTGCCACTCCTTCGGGACGATGTCGCCGAGCCCATCGAACGGGCGTTCGTGCGGCTCAGCAATCCGACGGGTGGCGCGGTACTCGGCGACATCAATATGGCCAGTGTTTTCGTCGGCGACCCCGGCCGGGCGCCATCCATCGGCTTTGCCGAGACCGAGCTCGCCGTCGACGAGACATCGGAACGTCTGATCGCCACGGTGAGGCGCACGGGCAGCCCCTTGGGTGACGTCGCCGTCGACTATACGGTCGGTGCGTTGTCGGCGACGCCGGGCTCGGACTACGCGGCGGTCGAACCCGGTCGCCTGTATTGGGCGGACGGCGACGCGACGGCGCGGACGATCATCGTGCCGCTCGTCGCCGATGACGAAGAGGAGAGCGCCGAGAGGTTCGAGATCCGCCTCTCCGGCGAAAACGGCGCCAGTCTTGAGAACGACCGGCTGTTGGTCGAGATCGCGCCAGACGGTATGGCCGTGACGGGCTTCATGCTCTACGCCGACGGGCGCGACCTGCAGCCGCTATCGCATGGCCGGGCCGTTGCCGTCGACGCTGTCCCCGAGAACCCGGCGGTTCGGGTCGAAGTCAGGGATTTCGACGCGGTGGCAAGCGTGGGGCTAACCTTGGAAGGCAGCGACGATACGCATACGGCGAACGACAGCCCCTACGTGTTCGACGGGCTCGGCGACTTTCCACGGGGCCGGTACGTCCTGCGCGCGACACCCTATTCGGAGGATGACCTCGGTGGTTCCCCCGGGCAGCCGATGAGCGTCACGTTCTTCGTCGGCGAGTCGGGAGGTGCCCTGTCGAGCGACGCCTCGTTGCAGGATCTCGAGATGACCGGCATCGACCTGGAGTTCGCCGGTGACATCGAGACCTACGACATCACCGTCGGTCCGCAGGTCGCACAAACGACGGTGTCGACGACCGCAGCGCCGGGCGCCTCGGTACGAATACGTCCCGCCGATGCCGAACCGCAAATGGCAAGCCACCAGGTGGTGCTAGCACCGGGCATGACCACCATCGATGTCACCGTCACCGCCGAAGATGGCGAAGCGACCCGGAACTACACCGTCCAAGTGGTGCGTGCCCCGTTTGTTACGGGCCCGTAGGGGCTCCCGTACTCGCGAGACGCGCTAGGCAGAAACCTCGGCTTGGTTGGCACGAACCACGTCGCCCATGCCTTCCCACTCGTCCCACATGTCGCAAAGCGCGTTCTTGGAACGCTCCCACGGGTTGTTCCCGTCTTCGTATTCCAGCCATTCGCCGCGCTGGCCCCGGTCGGGGTGGTCGGAGATGCCGTTGACCATCTTGTCGGGTTGCCGTTTCTTGTTGCGGATGCGGAAGATGATGTTCATCCGCGTCTCGGTGCCCTCGTTGCGGGTACCGGAGTGGGGCATGTGGAACGCCGTGATGCAGGCATCGCCCGGTTCCATCAGGACCTGTGTGGGCCTCGGCCACCTGACGCCATCGGGCGTGCGCTCGGAGGTGTCGTCGATGAACTTGTCGCGAACCGCCTGCGGTAGATAGACGAGGCCGCAGCCGTTTGGCGCGTCGTAGTTGAGTCTCGGCCAACCCGGCCCTTCGGGCCCGATGCATTCGTTGACCGAGCGTTGCCAGCGGAAAAACCGCTCGGTCTCGTGATGGGCGCCTTTCAGGAGCGCCGTCTGGCCGCATCCTTCCCGGGTCTGGTCGTTGAGGCAGACGAACACGAACGCGGTGAAGCTGCCCATGCCCAGGGTCATCTCCGGATCCTCGAACAGCGGCACGCTGTTGTGGCCCATCACGTCGGCACTGCGGCCGAGATCGCCCTTCGGGCCGGAAGCGACATAGCGGTTGTAGATCTCCTCGGGGGATCCATGCTGGACTTCCTGGGGAACGCCGATCGTACACAGGCCATCCATGTGCGACTCGGCGGCAAAGTACGGTTGGTCCTTCTCCCGGTAACCCAGGTTGTTGAAGTGGTCGCCCGGCTTGCGCACGCGATTCGCGCCCACCTGGCAGGCGATGGGCGGGTCGAAGTAGCCCATCGCATCGTGGAGGGCCGGTGTGACGGAGGAGGCGTTGACCAGATCGGTGAGTTCCCGGGTGCTGCCGGCGTAGACGCCTTCGCCGGGATTGCGGATCCGGTCGATTGCGGCATCGACGAGATCCTGCGATACGGCGTTCTTCAGGACCACGTAGCCATCGTCGTAGAGAGTTTGTTTCTGTTCTGGCGTAAGTGCGTGGGTCACCTTTCCCCCTTGTCTGTTCCCCTCTCGTGAATTCTAGTCGAACGTCGGGTGGTCTCACGAACCCTTACCCCGACGGCTGCCACCCGTATACGCGCACGGCATTGCCGCCCATGAGCGCCGCCCGATCCGAGTCGCCCAAGCGATCCGCCTCCCGGAACGCGTTGACGCCCTCGGCATAGGTGACAAGCGCCACCGCCCGGGTCCAGTCCGTTCCCCAAAGGCACCGGTGGATGCCGAAGGTCTCGAAAATGCGCTGCAGTGGATCCCAGATGTCGGCGAACGGGAACGGTTCGTGGGACAGCGTGCAGGCGCCGGTGATCTTGATCGCGACGTTGTCGTATTGGGCGAGCGAAAGCACCTTCGGCAGATCGGCGAACGGCTCGGGCGGTGCCGGGGGCTCGAAAGGCTGTCTGATCCCGAGATGATCGAGGACGATCCGGGCATTCGGATTCCGATCCGCCAAGCCACCAACGAGCGGCGCGTTGCCCCAGCACAACACGTTGACGGCAAGCCCGGTCCTGGCGCCGGCCGCGAGAATACGGTTAAGCCCCGGGTCGTCCGCGTCGACGGCGAACGGGTCGGGCAACATGATCCGCGCCCCGACGACGCCATCGATGCGAGCCCACTCCTCCACCTGTTCTTCCACATCGTCCGCCCGAGGGTCGAACGGCTTCACCAATCCGAATCGGCCCGGGTGCCGGGCATGGACCTCGAGGGCATAGCTCGGGTCGTACCGGTACATGCTGTAGGGCGAGACCAGAATCGCCCCGTCGACACCGACCTCGTCCATCGCGGCGACCATCTGGTCTCCGGTGACCTCCTCGGGTCCGTGCAGGAATCCGATCCAGGGCCGTTCTGGACGGTCGCGCTCGTAGGCGTGGACTTGGGCGTCGATAGTCGGTGTAGCCATAGGCGTCGTGGTCTGCTCGAGGAGCGAGAGCCTACTTCATATCTGGCACTTTCGGGCAGGAGGTGTTGGAGTCCGCCACCGACGTCGCGTTTGCCGCATTGATCTATCGTGAGGGGTTTGCCGAGTTCTCCGACCTGATGGTCCTGCAAGCGTGCCGGCGCGCCGAAGTCAAGGCTCTGTATACCTTCGACGAACGCACCGCTTCGCGCCTAGACGGCGTGGAAGCCATTCCGGTCGCGAAGACAACGGGCTAGCTTGGCTAGCTTGGCTATAACTAAGCCAGCGCCACAGTATCCGTTGGCTCCCGTTCCTTAACCAGAGCATTGGCTTCGACATTCGATCAAGTACCCGTCAAGTAAATAACCAATTGAAATATAGTAACTTTTCACTCAATAGGCGTGAACTGGTCAAGTGCCGATCAAGTAAGAACCGCGTTTTCGAGCGGCTGCATGGAGCAGGTTCTCAACCCCCTTCAGCATGTTCAGCCACTACCTCCGCCATACCGTCCCACTCGCTCCAGTGGTCGCACATCGCATCGATGGCGACCTGCCAGGGGTCGTAGCCCTCGGGATAATCGAGGAATCCGCCCTCCCATTCCCGGTCCGGGTGGTCGCTGTCGCCAAGCACGGTAGCGCCCCCCGGCCGTTCGTGGCGTAGCCGGAAGTAGATGTTCATGCGGGGGTCTGCTCCCGCGTTGACGCTGCCGCCGTGGGGGCAGGCGTGCAGCGCGATCACGGCATCGCCCTCGTCGAGCAGGACCGGCGTCGGCTCGGGCCAGGCAACGCCATCGATGACCTCTGCGTCGGCAATGAACTTCTCGCGCACGGGTTGCGGCATGGAAGTCAGGGCGACGCCGCCGTCCTTGCGCGGCGAAAGGCGCGGCCATCCCGGTCCTTCCGGGCCGACCTTGCCGCCGGCGTCGCGCTGCATGCGAAAGAACGCCTCGACGTCTTCGTGGGCACCCTTGAGCAGGCACAGATTGCCCCGCCCGAATTCGGTCTGGTCGTTGAGCGCCACGCCGACGAATGCCGTGAAGCTACCGAGCGCCAGCGTGCACGCCGGATCCTGGAAGAACGGCGTCTTGTTGGCACCCATCTCGGTGGCGTCACCCTTGCCGAAGTGCGGCGTTCGCGGTGCCTCCCAGGAGTCGACTTCCCCTGCTGTTTTCGGCAGGTCCGGGGAGTACCACATGCCATCGACGTGGGGCTGCCAGCCGAAGTTCGGCGTATTCGGTTCGCGTTGCGGGTAGAGGATCGCGGCGAACGCGCTTCGCGGCGGATCGTAGGGACCCATGGTGTTGCGCATGATCTCGCCCAAGCGGCTCTTGTTGACGAGGTCGGGCAGGGGACTGTCCCCGGCGAGATCGTGGTATGGGCGGTGTACGCCTTCGCGGGCGACGTGCATGTTGACAGCCCGGCGGGCGCGGTATGTCAGTTCTCGTGGCACCGCGTCGCGGATGACGATGAATCCGTCCGCGAGGAAGCGCCGTTTTTCGTCGACGGTGAGTGCGACGGCACCCATGACTTGCCAACCCCCTCCACTTCGCAATAATCGACCGGCTACCGATGCTAGCAGAGGGGATAGGGGGATGGCGCGATTCCACGAGTTCACAATAGACACCATCACGGGCGAGCCGCTTGGCTTCGAGAAGTACAAGGGCGCGGCATGCCTTGTCGTGAACCTCGCAAGCCAGTGAGGGATGACGCGTCAGTACGCAGGTCTGCGTACCCTTGAAGAAGACGGTGCCGTCAAGGTGCTTGGGTTCCCCTGCAACCAGTTCGGTCGCCAGGAACCGGGCACGAACGAGGAGATCCTCGAGTTCGCCCGCTCGCGGTACGGCGCCAACTTCCAGATGTTCGCCAAGGTCGAAGTCAACGGCGACGGTGCTTGCGACCTTTACGAGTTCCTGAAGTCCGAGCAGCCCCGAGCCGATGGCAACCCCGACATCGCCTGGAACTTCACCAAGTTCTTGGTCGACGGCGATGGCCGCGTGGTAGCCCGGTACGAACCGGGGGTGACGCCGGCCGAGATCGCTGCCGATCTCGCGAACCACCTGTAGACACGAGGAGACCGCTCGATGCCAGCGCTCGACGGATTGCGCATTCTCGACATGACCCAGTACGAGGCCGGCACGTCCTGCACCCAGGCGTTGGCCTGGCTCGGAGCCGATGTCGTCAAGGTGGAACGTCCCGGCCAGGGCGATCCGGGCCGGGGCATCGGTGGCAGCAGCGAGTACTTCATGGTCTGGAACTCGAACAAGCGCAGCGTCGCCATCGACCTCTCGAAACCCGAAGGGCGGCAACTGCTGTTCGACATGCTGCCCCACTACGACGTCTTCGTGGAGAACTACGGGCCGGGTGTCGTGGAGAAACTCGGCATCGACTACGAGGCGCTCCGCGCCGTCAAACCCGACATCATCTACGCACGCATCAAGGGTTTCGGCACCTCCGGCCCCTGGTCGCACTACAAGTGTTTCGACATGGTGGCGCAGTCGGCGGCCGGTGCCTTCTCGATCACCGGCGAGGAAGACGGCCCGCCGTTACGGCCCGGACCGACCACCGGCGATGCCGGCACGGGTGTGCAGACGGCGCTCGCCATCGTGTCCGCCTACGTGCAGCGACTGAACACCGGCAAGGGCCAACTCATCGAGCTTTCCATGCAGGAGGCGATGACCTACTACCTGAGGACCGCGACGGCCAGCGGCCGCTACGGCGAACGGGCGGTGGGTCGCTCCGGCAACGGCGCCATGCCCAGCATGACGCTTTATCCGTGCAAGGGTGACGGCCCCAACGACTACGTCTACATCATGGCCGTGACGGATCGTATGTGGGAGACACTGTGCCGGCTGATCGGTCGCCAGGACCTCTACGACGACCCGGCCTACAGGGATCCCCGGGACCGCTACCGCAAACGCGACGTGCTCAAAGCGGAGATCGCGAAGTGGACGTGTGAGCGCGACAAGTACGATGCCATGCGCGAACTGGCGGAAGGCGGCGTACCCGCGAGCGCCGTGCTCGACACCAGCGACCTGTACCGGAACCCGCATCTCGCCGAGCGTGGCTTCGTTCATGAACTCGATCACCCGACGGTGGGGCCGATCAAGCTGCTCGGCTGGCCGGCGCGGATGTCCGAGAGCAAGGTGCCGATCAAGGCGGCGCCGCTTCTCGGTGCGGACTCGCGGGAGGTACTCGCTGCCGATCTCGGGTTGGCGGAAGCGGCGATCGATGAACTCGTCGATGCGGGCGTGATTGGCAAGGAGGTTTGAACATGGCCGAACTGGAAGGCCGAGTGGCGCTGGTAACGGGTGCCGGACGACTGCGGGGCATCGGCCGGGCTGCGGCCGTGGCGCTTGCCCGCCTAGGGGCCGATGTTGCGATCAGCGGCACGGGCCGCGATCCGGCGACGTTTCCGGACGATGAGAAATCCGTCGGGTGGCGCGACGTGGAGAGCGTCGCCGAGCAGATCCGGGCCTGCGGGCGGCGCGCCTTGCCGTTGGTGTTCGACGTCGCCGACTTGGGTCAGGTCAACGAAGCCGTCGATCGGGTCGTCGGCGAACTCGGTCGAATCGACATACTCATCAACAACGCGGCCATCGCCCGGGGAGAGGACCGAACGAGTGTCGAGACGTTGGACCCCGATCTCTTCCAGCGTGTCGTCGACGTGAAGGTCCGCGGAACGTTCCTGTGCACCCAGGCGGCGATTCGGCACATCTACCGCCAGGGCGAGGGCGGCAAGATCGTCAATATCGCGTCGATCGCCGGCAAGCGCGGCAGCGCCAACACGCTGGCCTACAATGCCGCCAACTTCGCCATGATCGGCATGACCCAGTCCATGGCCCGGGAATTCGGACCGCGTGGCGTCAACGTGAACTGCGTCTGCCCGGGTGCCGTGGACACGTCGCGGATGGACGATGTGCGTCCCGACGACCGACCGGAGCGCAAGCGTCCCGGTGACCCCGTCAACCGCTGGGGCAGCGACGACGAGGTCGGCGAGTTCGTCGCCTATCTCTGCACCGAGGCGGCGTCATGGATCCACGGCCAGTCCATCAACCAGGACGGCGGCGCCGTGATGGAGCATTGAAACGCCTCGCCGATTCATCGCCACTCGCCCACCAATAAGGAGTCTCCCAACCGTGAAGATTGGCATCTGCATGTTCGCAACGGACTACGCGATCCGCATCGACGACCTCGCCCGGGAAGCCGAAGCCAGGGGCTTCGAGTCCCTGTTCGTACCCGAACACACCCACATTCCAACGAGCCGCCGGAGCCCCTGGCCCGGTGGTGCGGACCTGCCCCGCGAGTATTGGCACACGCTGGATCCTTTCGTGTCCCTAATGGCGGCGGCCGCAGCGACCGAGCACCTGCGCGTCGGCACCGGCATCTGCCTCTTGCCGGAACACGACCCCATCGTCACCGCCAAGGAGATCGCCAGCCTCGACCTGCTCTCCAACGGTCGCGTCGACGTCGGTATCGGCGCAGGTTGGAATGCGGAAGAGATGGAGAACCACGGCACCGAGTTCGCCACCCGGTTCCGGGTGATGAGCGAGCGCGCCAAGGTGATGAAGACCCTCTGGGCCGAAGAGGAACCGGAGTTCCACGGCGAGTTCACCGACTTCGACCCGGTGTGGTCGTACCCGAAGCCGGTACAGAAGCCGAATCCGCCGATCCTCATCGGCGGCGAGTCGATCCACACCCTGCGCCGCGTGGTCGACTACGGCGATGGCTGGCTGCCCCGGGCCAGGGGCGGATTCGATCCCCACGAAGGTGTCGGCCGATTGCGAGCCGTCGCCGACGCCGCCGAACGCGACATGGCCACCCTGACGATCAATGTCTTTGGTGCCCCGTCGGACAGCGCCGTGCTCGACCTCTACCGGGAGGCCGGCATCGACCGCGCCATCCTGTCGGTTCCGTCCGGGGCCGCTGACGTCGTGTTGCCGTTGCTCGACCGCCACGCCAAACACCTCCCGTAGGGGACGCCCTGGGGACGCCCTTGTGGCGTCCCGCACCGATCAACGAACCCCAAGAGGAGCAAGCATGCACGGCCCATACACCGGCTTGAAGGTCGTCGAACTCGGTCGCTTCATCGCGGCACCGTACTGCGGTCAAATGCTCGCCGACGGCGGTGCCGACGTGATCAAGGTGGAACCCCTGGTCGGCGATGACGCGCGGCGAAACGGTACCCGGTTCTCGCCCACCGAGGCGCGTCAGTACCTCAACAAAAACCGCGGCAAGCGGAGCATCGCGCTACAGCTCTCCGATCCCCGCATCACGCGTGTCGTCCGGGACCTCTTGGAACGGGCTGATGTCACCATCGTCAACTTCCGCCCCGGTCAGGGCGAGAAACTGGGCCTCGACTACGCGACGGTGTCCCGCGCCAACCCGCGCATCGTCTATGCGCAGAACACCGCCTTCGGCACAGAAGGTCCGCTGGTCGGCAAGCCGGGCATGGACATACTCCTGCAGGCGTACACGGGCATGACGCCGATGACGGCAGCAGGCCCTAAGCCCCCCGACGATCCGTACATCGACTACACGGCGGCGCTGCTAATGGCCTGGGGCATCGCAACCGCGCTCTACAACCGGGAGCGAACCGGAGTGGGACAGAAGCTGGACGTGTCGCTCCTCCAGGCGGCCCTCGTTATCCAGAACAACTCGATCCACCATGTCGACGCCGTCGACGGCTGGCGCAAGGGCTTCGTCGAGCACCTCAGAACCGCGTTCGCCGAAGGCCGCACGCTGGCGGAGGTTCTCGCCGAACGCGAGACGCTCAAGCCCTCGATCAGCCCGCCCTACTACGGTTTCTTCGAGACCAGGGACGGCTACATCGTCATCGCGGCCGGAGGCCGGGGCCTGCAGGTCCGGGTCGCCAAGCTGCTCGGCATCGACGATCCGGCGTTGACGGATCCGAACTTCAAGATCGACGACATCGCCGCGCATACCCGACGCATGCGGCAGCGTTCGGCGGCGCGGCTCGCGGAGGAAACGACGTCGAGTTGGCTCGCGAAATTCGATGCCGCCGGGTTGCCGGCGGGCGAATACCGGCTCAAGGACCAGATCTTCGACGATCCCCATGTCGGGGAGAACGGCTATTTGGCGCGGCTCGAACACGACGAAGTCGGTGGCATGACCGTGGTCGCGCCGCCGGTGAAGTTCAGCAAGACACCGATGTCGACGACAACGGCGTCCCCGACGCTCGGCAAGCACACGCGGGAGGTACTCAACGAAGCCGGCCTGTCCGATGCGGCGATCGACGGTTTGTTGGCCGACGGCGTGGTTCGAGGCCCGGGTCGACACCTTTCGGACTGAACTGTGGGGAGGCCATCGCGCAGGAGCGCGGCGGGAATGTCCTTGACTCGGGTTCTGTGACCGTTACATTCGCCATCGGGGCTGCCCGGCTGGGCCCGGGGCGCGAGAGGGTTCGATTCCCTCCGGCTCCACCTCAATGGCCAAGCTGAACAACGTCATCCGCTAGGGCGCGACATGACGGCAAACGACACCACACCACGACGCGGCGCCGTCACGATATGTTCGATAGCCCTGATCCTGTCGATGCTCGCGTTCGTAGGCAGCATAGGTTTTGCCACCGGCGCTGTAGTGGTGTGCTTCGTTACGCCGGTGGTGGCCTTGGCGTGCATCCGCGCCACGCCGAGGCTGGCGATCGCAACGCTCTACTGGTCCGCGACCACGTTCCTAGCCGGCCCCGGCATCGTCAATCTCGACCTGGAGGTCATCGGTGGCTTGGCTTTGGTTGGATTGGTCCTGCTGATCGGCCTTGCGGTGCACTA
>CAZJRX010000019.1:20292-21536 GCA_964548145.1 uncultured Pseudomonadales bacterium
GACGATAAGGCGTGACTGCACCGCCGCTTCGGACACCGGGGCTTTGGGCCGATTCCTAGCCAACGGCCGGCATGTCCGGATCGTTGACGTCGTACCCGAAATGCACCCGATCCATCATCTTCAGCGGGTCGCGCAGATCGACCATGCCGGGTCCAACGAACGACATGCCGTGCTGATAGCCGAGGACCCGTTGCAGACGTTCGGGCATCTTCGCGACCTCAGTGCGTGGGACGCCGATGTACTGGTTCTCCTGCTGGCGCAGGTACGCCAGGTTGAAGTTGATGGCGATGGCGAGCCGGCTTTGGTCCGCAGTCGTGTTGGCGCCCCCGCCATGCCACATGGCGCCGGTCCACGCCAGCAGCGAACCGGCGCCCATCTCCACCTGGACGGTCTCGACGTCGGGCGGCTGACGCACCTTCTGGTCATGCCATTTGTGCGAACCGGGAACCAGCACCGTGGCGCCGTTCTCCTTGGTGAAGTCGTCCACGGCGATCACGCCGTTCACGACGAACGGGGGATGCGGCCGCGGCAACGGCCATAGTCCGTCGTCCTGATGCAAACCCTGTGCCTTCGCACCGGGCAGCAGGTCGAACATGGCGACCACCGAGACCTGAATCTTGTCGCGGAGCACGCCCTGGGCGAGCGCCAACAGCCTCGGATCGCACACCAGGTCGTCGACGCACCGGGTCTTGCCAAGCAGGTTGTGTGCCCGCACGGTGGTTTCGTGGGGCCGCATCAGCTCGCGAATCGGATTGACTTCCCGGCGCAGATCCCGACCAAGTCTCTTGACGCGCTCCGGATCGATCCAATCGGGAACCATCACGTAGCCCTGCTGGTCGATTTCCGCGAGCCAACCCGACAGGCCGGGCACGTGGACTTCCTCGCCGTAGACGGTGGCGATGTCCGCGCTTGTGTTTCCGTTCGAGTTCACGTTCCCGCCACCTTGAAACACAGCGCAGCTACAAGGTTGCCAGGCGCTCGAACGTGTCGGGATACTTTTGCGCCATGAGAATAAGGGCCGCGACCGACTCGGGAGGGCTTGATCTGCCTTGCTCCCAACGCTCCACGGTTCGGACGGGAACCCGGATCATGTGTGCGAAGACCGCCCTAGAGACGTCGAAGTGGTCGCGGATGTCGCGGATCGCCTCCGGGGTGAGTGTGGGTAGGGGGCGCGCGTCGACGTGGACGGTCCTCAGAGTACGCCGTCCGGCACGGTGCTCGCCGATCTCCTGGAGACCGTCGAG
>CAZJRX010000019.1:21546-21805 GCA_964548145.1 uncultured Pseudomonadales bacterium
TGTTGCGTTCAGTCATTCTCGATTGCCTTGACGGCTTTGTGCCATCCCTCGCGCTCGGCGGCCGTCAGGTCTGAGAACTATACGCTAGCCGCGTAGCGTAGAGAAGCCGGTCGGGTGCGACCCTGGTGCGACCCCTCTCGTTGCGGCGACCTTGGTTGCGGTCCGGTTCCGTCTCGAATGCGCTTAGTTCGGCGCATACCAGGTTCCGCGCCCAGCCTCGTGTTTGGTTAGATGCCGCGCCGCCGCCAAACGCCTGACG
>CAZJRX010000020.1:0-20883 GCA_964548145.1 uncultured Pseudomonadales bacterium
GTTGAAGTAGCCCCGCTCGCCGCGCCATTCCAACTCGACCGCCGCCTCCCAGTAGCGGGTGTAGGCGCCGTCCAGCGCCGCAATGACATAGCTCGAACCACCGATCTCCGCACGGATTGCGTCGAGACTAGGCACGTATGGACCGAGGGCGGCGATGTGCGACGGTGCGGTGTCGTAGCCCCGGGATCCGTTCCACGTGTCTTCCCAGAAACGCGACCCCTCGCGCCGGCGCAGGTGGCCGCGGAGCGTCAGTCCGTCGCGTAGCGTGCGGGTCGTGCCGAGCGTCCACTCGTCGACTCGCCTCGGTTTCAGCCCGTCCTGGAAGACTTTGCCGGACGACCCGGGATGCGGCTCGCTGGAAATGATCTGTCCGGCCTCGTCGAACAGAACGCGCAGCGACGCGCGGGTGTTGCGGTCCCACGACGCCGCCCGGGCAAGGGAATTCGCCTCCGGGTGGTAGCGCGCGAAGTTGGCGAACACGGTCCCCGCGTCGTTGTAGGTCCAGGTGATGCCGAGGCGAGGCTGCACCATGTCCTGCCAACGGATGGTGTACATCCGATACTTGTGGCCGGGGGCCAGCGCGAAGCCCGACACGGTGCCGGGTGCGGCGCTTAAGCCCTGGCCGTAGAGGACGTCTTCGCTCAAGAGGACGCCAATGTTCGCCTCGAAAGCCTTCCATCGGATGGTGTCGTTGATCTCGACGGAGGTCGACTCGGTATACGAATCGATCGGCGCGACCGCCGTGCCGTCGTGGCGGCGCAGGCTCATCTGCTCCACGGTCGCGACGTAGAAGATGGGTGTCCCGTCCTCGGCAAGATCGACTCCCCCGGGAACCTGGATGGATCCCCAGCCGTTGGACAGTCGACGGAGGCGCTCGCGGCCCTCCGCGCGTTGCACCCCAATATGCACCTCGTGGGTCGTCGGCCCCCACTGGACTTCGTGGTCGAGGTTGAACTCGATGCTCCGTCGACGAAACGACTGGTCGTTGATCCGGGGATGGGCGCCAACGGCACCGCCGCCACGCTGCACACCGTTGGCATCCAGATAGCCGTAGCGCAGGACCAGGGACTCGACCGCGGTATTGGCGGTCCCGTCCAGAGTCGGCACTTGCAGGTGACCCATGCGATCGAGGTTGTCGACGTCGAGGGCGCCGGAAAGACTCGGTCGGACGAGGAGCAACACGTCGGGACGGGACGAGCCGCGCAGTTCGTAGTCGTTGAGCCGAAACGAGAGCTCTGTCTGCCCGACCTGCCAGACGCCGTCGAAGTTCGCAACGACCTGTTCCGCCTCGCCGCCCAGCGACGTCGAGTCGGCGTCCCGGGGGCCGATCGAGACACCGCTCTCTTCACGGGTGGACGTGCGGTAGCCGGCGTTCAGCAATACGGTGTCCGTCGGCGCATAGGTCAGCTTCGTGTAGTACTCCCGGCGCTCGTTGGCGTAGTCCTTGACCGCGCCGTACGCCGTGTCCTTGTTGGTCCGGCGTTCCCGCGGTTCGAAGTAGGAGGCGTAGAAGAACAGCCGCGAAGGCACCATGGGTCCGGCGGCGTTCAAGACGATGCGCTGGCGGTCGGTGTCTTGGCGTCCGGGCGAGTTCGGACCGGTGCGCCGCTCGGCTACCAGGCCACGTGGCTCCAAGGCGTACTCGACGCCGGCGCTGAACGTATCGGTACCGGACTTCGCGGTGGAGTCCATCGAGAACCCGCCGCTCCGATTGAAACCCACAGCCCTGGCACCGCCCCGGGCGAACGTGAGCTGGTCGATGTCGTGGCTCGACGGTTCCGCCGATAGCGTGCCGAACATCGGCAGGGACACGTCGACGCCGTCGAAGCGATAGACGTTGTCCTGCCCGCTACCACCCGCGGAAGGCCCGCGCACCCGGTCCTGCGTCACCTGGACGCCGGGTGCCAGCCGCACGAGATCGCGGTAGTCGGGCCCGAGCGGTACGGCACCCACAACGGCGCCGTCTATGGGGTTGGCGAGGGCCGCCCGCCCGCGTCGGGCAACACGCTTACCGACGACGACAAGCTCTTCGATGGCGTCGGTTGTCGACGGGGTATCCAGTTCGAGACTGAGCACCGTCGCTTGGTCGAGCAGGACCGTGGCATCCAGCGTGTGTTTCGCGCCGTTGGATGCTTCGAACGTCACCCGGTAGGAACCCGGGAGCAACTGGGGCAGTGAATAGCGCCCTTGGGCATCGGTGATTGTTGAACGGGGTCTCGGCATGGTGTCGCTTTCCGCCACGACGCGGATGCCGCTGCCGGTCGCCGCATCGCTCAGCATCACCGTGCCTTCGATGTGTCCGGTCTGCTGGGCGACGGCGAGCGCGGGCCACAGGAGAGCCGTGACGACTAGTACCGTTCTTCGCATCGCTAACTCGCGTCGAGGCGTCAACGCGATGATTGCTCGACGCGTGGTCTGATTTCGCTAACCGGACGCCCGAGACGACTGGGTCTGGCTCGAGGCTCTAACCACTTCGAGGCCGTCCAGGCGTTGCAGGCCGGACGCTGCGGATTGAATCGCTGCGTCCAAGGAAACGGGTTCGCGGTCGAACTCCCCATACCGAAACTTCTTGATGCGCCCGGCGGTAGCGTCGTCGCACGCGGCCGCGAATACGGCGTTTGCCCCCGAATCGCTTTGGCGGTCCAAGCCATGGACGACAACCGTGAACTGATGGGTGGCCACGTCACTGCGCTCCGATGCGTCTGGGTGCTTGTCGGCTATAGTAGTTCACGCCGAGTCGTAGGGGGGTTGTATGGCGACCAATAGTGAAGGCGAAGTCTCGCGGCGCGAGTTCGTATCCAACTCGGTCAAGGGAGCGGCGGCGCTGGCCTTGGGCGCACAGCTCGTCGCCCGCACGTCGAGCGCCGAAGAGACGGGTATGCCAATGCGGCCCCTCGGTCGAACCGGCGAGCAGGTCTCCGTGCTGTGTCTCGGCGGATGGCACATCGGGGCCGCGGCAGCCCAGAACGAGGCTGAGGCCATCCGGATCATGCACGCCGCCATCGACGAAGGCCTCACCTTCTTCGACAACGCCTGGGACTACCACGACGGCGGCAGCGAGGTCGTGATGGGCAAAGCGCTGGCGACGCCCGCCAAACGCGACCAGGTCTTCCTGATGACCAAGGGTTGCGATCGCGACTACAAAGGGGCCATGCGCTGCATCGACGAGAGTCTCAGGCGCTTGAAGACCGACTACCTCGACCTCTGGCAGTTCCACGAGATCGTCTACGACAACGACCCGGACTGGGTCTTCGAGCAGGACGGCATCCGCGCCGCCATCGAGGCCAAGGAGGCCGGCAAGATCCGCCACATCGGTTTCACTGGCCACCGCGACCCGCGCATCCACAAGGCCATGCTCGACAAGCCCTTCGACTGGGAGACGGTGCAGTTGCCGATCAACATGATGGACGCCCAGTTCCGCAGCTTCGGCCGTGAGATCGTTCCGATCTGCCTTGAACGGGGCATCGGCGTGATCGGCATGAAGACCATGGGTGGCGGCGTCATCACGGGACAGGCGGGAGTCAGCGCCGATACCTGCATCCGTTATGCGTTGAGCCAACCGGTATCCACAATTGTCGTGGGCATGATGTCGATGGACGAACTGCGCCAGAACGTCGCCACGGCGCGCAGTTTCGAACCGATGCCGGACGCCGACCAGGACAAACTCCTAGCCAGCGTCAAGCTCGGCGCCGGCGATGGTCGATATGAGCTCTACAAGACGACGCAGCGGATGGATGGCCCGTACCATGCGCGGCAGCACGGGTTCGCCGTGGGCTAACCGTGAGTCGAACTAGGTCGGCGAACGTGGTGCGTGGATGAATACCACCATCAGCCCCGGTTGAGCGTCGAGCCACGGCCGAGCCGGCTCGGGCAGCCAGCTGGTCCCCGCCCTTGACAAGGTCAACTCAACGAAACTAACTTAGCTAAGTCGTAGTGTTGAGGGCATGGCCGTGGCGACGGTGAATGTTCACGAGGCAAAGACGCAGTTGTCCCGACTGCTGGCGCGTGTCGAAGCCGGCGAAGATGTGACCATCGCCCGGCGCGGCAAACCCGTGGCTCGATTGATTCCTTGTGCGCCGAATCGAAAGCGACAGCCAGACGTCCTGCGGGGCAAGGTCACGATTCCGGCCAGCTTCTTCGATCAGTTGCCGGATGACGAATTGGCCGCATGGGAAAGGTAGACCACGGTGCGAGTCTTGCTCGATACGCATGCGTTGCTGTGGTGGCTGGCGGACAGCGTTCAATTGTCGCGGACCGCCTACAGCATGATCTCCGATGAATCGAACGACATCAGCGTCAGTGCTGCGTCGGCTTGGGAGATCGCCACGAAACACCGGTTAGGGAAGCTGCCAGAGGCCGAGGCGACGGCGCTCGACCTTGCGGGTGCCATTGCACAGCAGGGATTCGAGGAACTGGCGATTAGCGTTGCCGACGCAGAACGCGCCGGCCACTTGCCGGGCCCACATCGAGACCCGTTCGATCGGATGTTGATTGCACAGGCGCTTGAGCGCGAAATGATGGTCGTGTCGCTCGATAGCGCATTCGACGCCTATGGGGTCAATCGGGTTTGGTGAGGGCAGCGGCGTGCGCTTGGGAACTCTCGCAGAGCGTAGAAGGCGACGGCAATCCAGTCTTGGACCGAGGGTAGGTTGGGGCCTGGGTTTACCACAGCTGCCAACGCGCCCCGAGTTGGACAATCCGTCCGAGGGGGTTGTGCGTCAACGGGTCGTAGTTGAGTTGACGGTAGACGCGGGGCGGCTCCCGGTCGGCGACGTTGAATACGCCGAGGTCTAGCACGAAGCGGTTACCCACGAAGGCCCAACCTGCCGTAATGTCATGCGTCGTATGCGCGTCGATACCGGGTTCGCTATCCCCGTCGTGCTTGTAGTCTGCCGTGTAGTGGGTCGTCCAGCGGAGGTCGAGCCCACCAACCGTCACCGCCACCCAAGTCCGGTGCTTCCAGTCGACCACCGTGCGCGCTAGCGAGGTGTCGTAGTTCAGCCGCCCGATGGCGTCGTAGGCGGGGCCGAACAGCCAGCCGTCGATCTCCCAGGAGTGCGTCCGGGTGCCGGCGATCCCGGTGCGCCATTCACCCCAACCGGCGATGGCGCTGTATTCGGCCTTGAAGTCCACGCCGTCGGTGTCCACGTCGGGGCCGCGCTCGGCGGATAGGAAGGCGACGTCGTCCATCGGTCTCGGCGATCAGGAGTTCCCCGGAGAGATTCAGCCCGTTGTCGAACTCCCAGGACGCTTCGCTGAACCATTGCCAGCGCCGGGTGTCCTGCACCAGGTTCACCACCCGGCCCGTCCCGGCGCGCCCGCCAGGGCGCGCGGTCGCCCCCACGGCGCATGCTCAGGAACATTAGCGGACGAGCCGCACCTGCAGATACATGCGCCGCCCACGGGGGTCGGCGGAACGTGGGTCGTAGCTGCCGGCGATGTCGACGTAGGGCGGGTCCGCATCGAACAGATTCGCCGCGCCCAGGGTGACGGACGTCTCGGACTCCTGGCCCAGCCACGTTCCCAACGACCACGTTGCATTGGCATCCAGGGTCGAGAATCCGTCGATGCTGCCGCCGCCGTCGTCCTCGTATTTGCCGACGTGGCGCACCAGGGCGTTGAGCCGAATCCGCTCACGTGTCCAACGAAAGCCCCCGGCGAAGCGCAGCCGCTGATTCGGCGCACCGACGTTGGCGCGGTTGAGCTTGCCGAGCCCGTCGATTTCGACGCCGGCGTTGGTCACGTCGTAGGTGAAGAGCCAGGTGGTCTCGGCCCACGCGGAAAGGGTTCCGCCCAACACGGCGAAGTCCGCGCGGGCGGACAGGTCCAAGCCGGTTGTTTCGATCCGGTCGGCGTTGATGAAGGCGACGTTGACGATGGCGATCGTGCCGGCGGAGGTGCGTTCCACCCGGGGATCGAACGGGTTCGCGTTGACGATCGCCTGGGCGTTCTCCTTGCGCAGCACGTCCTCGAAGGAATAGCGCCAGACGTCGGCGTTCACGGACCAGTTCGCATCGCGCCAGCTTAAGCCCGCGTTGTAGGCACGGGAGGTCTCCGGCTGCAGTTGCGGGTCGCCCAGGGTGCGCCGGCCGGCGAAGGTCCTGGAGCCGTCGTGATCGACGATGTTGGTGAAGTTGGTCTGGACACCCCGGGTCTGGAATGGGGACGGTGCCCGGAACGACGTGCCGAACGATCCCCGCAACGAGAGCGCGTCCGTGGCGCGGAGGAGGACTGTGAGTTTCGGGTCCAAGGTATCGCCGACGCCCTCCCCGTAGTTCTCGTAGCGCAGGGCGCCGGTGGCTTCGAGTCGCGACGACAGCGGCACCCAGACCTCGCCGTACGCCGCGAAGACGTCATCCTCGGCCTCGAAGTTGGCATTGCCGATCAGGAACGCGAAGCCGTCCTGGCGGGTGACGGTGTCGTAGGTGAAGGTCAGCGACTGGTCGCGGTACTGGGCGCCGACCGCGAACCCCGCCCGGTAGCCGGGCAGAAACCCCGTGTAGTTCGCTTCAAAGGCGGTGAGCGTCGACTCGCCGTCGCCGAAGTAGTCGCCGATGATGAAATCGCGCAGTTCGGAGGAGTTGTGCAGCGCGTCTCCGGGCGCGGCGGCGAAGTTCGAACTGAACGGGTTGAAGTAGAGGCATCCGCCCTCGCCGGCCACAGCGGGTTCGGGCGCGGTTGGGCTGGTATCGCAGCCGCCGCCGCCGAAGCCTTGCAGCGCGGCCTGGAAGTTGGCGGCGATCACGTCCCGAGGATTCAAGAGGGCGTCGTTCACCGCGTGCACAAGGGAGACGTTCCAGTCGGTCCTGTCGGAGAAACGACCGTCCACGCCGAGCGCCAGCCGCGCGGTGTCGTGTTGGTAGTAGTTGATCTCCGGTGGATGCCCGAATCCAAACGGGCGGCCTTGGAAGAAAACCGCTTCGTCGAAGGTGTTACCGGGGTTGTTGGCGGGCACGAGGGGCGTGTTCAGCACGGGGAAACTCGGCGATACATCCCGGCTGATGTCGTTCCGGGCGTAGCCGAACTCTGCCCAGGCACCGGTGGTCTCGTTTAGATCCAGGTCGACCCGGCCCCAGGCCTGGGTTCGTTGTTCGTTGGGGATCGCGGTGATCTGGGGGCCGTAGTCGAACCGGCAGATCGTGCCCCCGTTGGTGAGTTCCTGGAGCAGTCCGGCGTAGCGTTCGCATTGCGGGTCGGCCACGGTTCGCCCGAGGGACGGCACGTTGAAGCTGCCGGGATTGCCGAAGCCGCTGGTGGCGGGACGCAGCCAGTCGACCTCGATCAGGACTAGGCTCGATCGGTCGAGATGGCTACCGGCGAGCAGGAAATCCGCGGTGCCCGCGGAGCCGCCGATCACCCCGTCCAGAACGAGGTCGTCCTGTGAACCCTCGCTGAGCCGACTTCGATACTCCGCTTGGACTTCAATGCCCTCGAAACCCTGCCGCGTGATGAAGTTCGCGACGCCGGCGACGGCTTCCGATCCGTAGATGGCCGTGGCGCCGTCCTTGAGGATTTCGACCCGCTCGATGGCCAGCATGGGGACGAGTGCCGCGAGATCCACGAAGCTCGAACCGTCGTCCGTCTGCACCGAGGACAGCACCTGTCGTCGCCCGTTGAGCAGTACCAAGGTGGATGCGACGCCGAGTCCACGCAGGTTCATGTTGGCGGTTCCAACCGTGAAGTTCTGGGTGAGGTTGTCGGCGTTGTTCTCGGACCCGGAATTGATCGACAGGACGCCGACCAGGTCGCGGATGTCCTTGAGCCCTGCGTCGAGCAGATCCTCTCCCTCGTAGGCAGACAGCGGCGACCGGGAGTCGACTTGGCGAGCGATCCGGCTGCCGGTCTTCGGAGCGGTGACGATGACTTCCTCGATGGCCGACGCCTGGGCATGGACGTGGGAAGTTGCCGTTGCCAGAACCGCACAGATCACCGAAGAAGTGAGACGGGTGGCACGGTCATGTGGTGGACGAAAAAGCATGGGCAGCTTGGATGATCCGTTCCGATCAAATGGAAAGCGTAGCGTATGTGCAGCCGGAGCAGGAGACTTGCAATAGATAGCTACTATGGCTATTTTGGTTCAAATGAGAGAGACCACTGCTAGAGAGGCCAAGAACCGCTTCGGCCAGTTGCTCGATGCGGCGCAGCAAGGACCCGTCTGCGTGACCAAGAACGGTCGGGCCGTGACCGTAATGCTCTCTGTCGAACATTATGAAAGGCTTCGCGGTTCTGCGTGGGAGCAACTCACTGCAACGATGGACTCGCTTGGGAAGCAGGCGTCGGCTAGTGGCCTGACCAAAGCGAGGCTAGACGCACTGTTGGCGGATGAGAGCTGAACGCCTTGTCGTCGATACGAATGTCCTGATCAGTGCCGCACTCCGATCCCAAGGACAGCCTCGACGGGTCTTAGACGCGGTTCGCAGCAACAACGGTGCTCTCCTGTTCTGCGACGAGACGTTTGACGAGCTACGGTCCCGCCTTGGGCGGTCGAAGTTCGACGCCTACGTCAGTCGGAACGCTAGAGAGGTTTTCCTTGCCCAGCTCATGATGGTGGCCGAGTGGGTATCCATTGCAGGTGGCAAGCTGGGGTGTCGGGATCCCGATGACGACAAGTTGCTCGAAACCGCCTTGGCCGGTGGCGCCCATTGTCTGGTGACTGGCGATCGAGACTTGCTTGACATGGATCCGTTTCGTGGCATCCCCGTGCTGACGCCTTCGGCCTTTCTAGTCTAATGAACGCGGAACAAGGCTCTCACTCGAGTCGCCTTGCGATGCCGTATTCCGGCCATCACTCGTCGGGCTGGGGTGCCCCCGCTAGCTGTAGCCGGGGGACAGCAAGGCTATGCCGGAGGTGCGCCGAAAAGGGCACCGTCAAAGACAACCCGGGAATAGCCGTTTGCCGCACTCTGGATCGCCATGGGCGTGCCCTTCCCACGGTTGAGCTGCACCGTCGACAAGCGTAGTGCCCCTTGGCCGCAAGCAATGTGCCAACCTTCGGCATCGCGGTGCAGGGTTCCCGGCGGCAATGGCTCCTTGGCGGTGGTCGGATTTGCCTCGAGAATACGCAGGCGGACACCATCCGGTCCGGTTGTGAACGCCGCCGCGCGGCCGGAGAGCGCTCGGACTTGGCGGTCTATGGCGAGGGCATCGGCGTGCCAATCGATCAACGACTCGACGGCGGTCAGCTTGTGGGCGTAGGTGGCCAAGGCGTCGTCCTGCGGTTTGGGCGAGAGGTCGGGCAGTTCTTCGAGCACTTCCAGGAGCGTATCCGCGCCGAGGGCAGCGAGATCGGCAGTAACCGTTGCGCCGACGGCATCGTCGTCCAAGGGCAATCGCTGCCGACGGTACACCGGGCCCGCGTCCAGCTTGGCTTCGATACGCATGATGCTGACGCCGGTCTCGGTGTCGCCGGCCATGATGGCCCGTTCAACGGGCGCGGCACCCCGCCAGCGTGGCAACAGCGAGGCGTGAACGTTCAGGCAATGGTGCTTGGGCGCATCGAGTATGGATTGGGGGAGCAGGAGTCCGTAGGCGGCGACCAACAGGCAGTCGAACTTGGCAAGTGTGGACTCTTGGCCGGCTAGCCTCGTTGGCGTTCGCACCTCGATACCCGCGTTCTCCGCGAGGACGTGCACCGGATTCTTGGCGGTCCTTCTTCCGCGGCCCGTCGGTCGGGGCGGCTGGGTGTAGACCAGGTCGACGCTGTGGCGCGAGTCCAGGAGTCTCGCAAGGATCGTCTCCGCGAACGCCGGCGCGCCTGCGAACGCCAGTCGCCAAGCCATGTCGCGCGTGAAGGTCTCAGCCTCGGCCGGCGCGTGCTTCTGCTGACCGGCGGCCGGAATCGGGCGGTTGTTTCTGGAGCTTCTTCTTGATGCGCTGCCGCTTCAGGCTCGACAGGTAGTCCACGAACAGCTTGCCATCCAAATGGTCGCACTCGTGCTGGATGCAAACGGCGAGCAAACCCTCGGCCTTCAGCGTGAACGGATTGCCATCCCTATCAAGTGCGGCGACCCGGATCTGTTCGGACCGTTGCACCGGCTCGAAGAAACCCGGTACCGACAAGCAGCCTTCCTCGCGCTCCTGCGCGCCTTCGGCGAACTCGATGACGGGGTTCACGAACGCATGGGGATCGTCCCGGTTCTCTGAGACGTCTACGACGAGGACGCGCTTGTGCACGTTGACCTGGGTGGCGGCGAGGCCGATGCCCGGCGCGTCGTACATGGTCTCGAGGAGATCGTCGATCAGCCGTCGGATGCCCTCGTCGACCACGTCCACGGGCTTCGCCTTGGTGCGAAGCCGGGAATCCGGGTAGTGGAGGATCTGCAAAAGAGACATCGGTCGCTAGAGCCTAGGTTAGGGATGCCAATGGTACAACGTAGCGGCGCGTGGAACGTTGTCTAGGGGAACCCATGGAGATGATCGACAAATTGGACACTAGGGCACGTCGACCACGACCGTCACGATGTCCGTGTCGTGGTACTGCTGGTGACGTACCGACGACGCCAAGTGCCGCAATAGACGCAGCGAGATCTCGCGCTCGGGCGAGGTCTCGTCGAGCCGTTCGTTGAGGAGCGCGATGCGGTCTTCCAGGTTGGCCTCGCCCGGTGCCGCGATGAACTCGAGGGTCGCCCCGCCGTCTTCCTTGTGGACCGTCAGTTGCAGTCGCCGGGGTTCCGGGTCCGGCGCCTCGTCGTCCGGCAGGAGCGTCAGCAAGGTCTCCTCGCTGGCGGCATCGATGCGTTGCGTCATGGCGTCGTCCCAGCCGAACTTTGACGCGCACTCGGCGAGGAATTCCCGGATGCTCGGCAGTGCTGCGAGTTCGAACGCTAGTTCGATCCGGCGCCGTCGCGGCGCCGTCAACTCCACGAACAGGGTCAGGAGTATCGCGGCCAGACCACCCGCGGTCATGCCGTTCTGGAGCAGCCCGCCGGCGAAATCGGCAACGAACTCCGGGAAGATCACGCCGTTCTGGAAGCCGACCCCCAGCCAGAACGACACACCCACGATCAGGCCCTTTCGGTAGTCGACGCCGTCTTGGACGATGATCTTCATGCCGACCACGAACAACATCGCCAAAAGAACGGTGACATAGGCGGCGGCGACGGGGCCGGGGATGGCCAGAACCACGGCCAACGCCTTGGGGAAGAACGCGAATGCGACCATGACGACGCCGAGGACGAGGCCGACGACGCGGGCGCCGACACCGGTGAGTTCGGTAACGGAGACGCTGCTTGAGTAGGTGGTGTTCGGCACCGTGCCGGCGAGCCCCGACAGCAGGTTGCCCATGCCGTCGGCGGCCACGGCGCCCTGCACGGCCCGGAAGTCCACGGCTCTACGTTGCTTCCAGGACACCCGCTGGATGGCTACCGAGTCGCCGATCGTCTCGATGGCACCGACCAGGGTGACGAAGATGAAGGCCGGAAGCAGCGACCAGAAGGCGGTGCCGAAATCGAGGTCGAAACCGGGCCAGCCTACAGTGGGAAATCCGATCCATGACGCCTCGGCGACCCGTTGGGTGTCGTAGAGGCCAAAATAGGCGGCTGATACCGAACCGACCACGACGCCGATGACCGGTGCCCACAGGCGCAGCGCACCCCTCGCCTTGAGAGCGATTGCACAAACGGTGAGCAACGTAGCCACGGCGCTGATCGGCGCACCGAGTGCGGGCGCACCCTCCGGGACCTCCGTCAGCATGCCGAAGATGATCGGCATCACGGTGACCGCGATCAGCATGATCACCGTGCCCGCGACGGTTGGCGTCAGCACACGGCGGAACAGGGACAGCCGGGCAGAGAACGTGAACTGAAATAGCGCGGAGATGACTACCAGCGTCGCTAGCAGCCCTGGCCCGCCCTCGACCAACGCCGTTACGCAGATGGCGATGAATGCCCCCGAGGTACCCATGGCCAGGACGTAGCCGGCACCGATGCGGCCAACGCGTACGGCCTGCAGCACGGTGGTCGTGCCGCTGATCGCAACGGCGGCGAACACCGCCCAGGCCAGGTAGGTTTCGTCGCCGCCGGCCGCACGGATCACGATCGCCGGTGTAAGCACGATGCCGGCGACGATCAGCACCATGAGTTGCACGCCGAGTCCCACCGAGAGCGCCAACGGCGGCTGCTCGTCCGCTTCGTAGCGCACGGAGGTTGAAATCTCGTTGCCGGTAGCCATTTGCACGCCTTGCCAATAGGCGACAAGCACGGTCGCCGCGCGACTTCGACGGGACATCATACGCGACTGCCAGGTGCGCCAACGTCCTGGCACACACGCTGGCTGAACCGGTGGGCGATTCTCCTACACGCACCGGCGGCAATGGACTACATATTCGGCTCTGCGCTCTGGCTACGATGTACGGCTGGATTCTCGATCGTTTTGCGGAACGTGCCGTGCGTAGTCGGATGGACAAACGGGACACGACGTTGCTGCGGCGTGAGCTGCCCTTGCCGTTGCGCTCGATCCCCGATCCGCCGCAACGGCTCTTTTGCCGGGGCGACCCGGGGGCGCTCGACCGGCCAGCCGTCGCCATTGTCGGCAGCCGACGCTGCACGAGACAGGGCCGCGAAACGGCTTTCGCGTTGGGCCGCGACCTCGTGGCCCAGGGCTTGAGCGTGGTCAGCGGCCTTGCCTACGGCATAGACGCCGCAGCGCACCGGGGCGCACTGGCCGGCTGCGCAGACATGGCCACGGCGGCGGCGCCGCCGCCGGTAACAGTCGCCGTGCTCGGCAGTGGCCTCGACAACATCTATCCGCGGAGCCACGGCGTCCTGGCAAGGGAAATCGAGGCGGCGGGTGGCGCCATCGTTACCGAACACGAAGCCGACGAAGGTCCCCGCAAACACCATTTTCCGGCGCGAAACCGGATCGTCAGCGGCCTCGTGCTCGGGGTCGTGATCGTCGAGGCGTCGACCAGGAGCGGCTCGCTGATCACGGCGCGGCTGGCGTTGGAACAGGGTCGCGAGGTCATGGCGGTGCCTTCCCTAATCTCCAGCCCGCTCTCAAGCGGTTGCCACCGCTTGATTCGTGAAGGTGCGGCCCTCGTGGAAAATTCCGAGCAGGTCATGGAGGCGCTCGGACTCGAGTGGGCGGATCCGAAGGAGCGGGTCGACGCACCGTCGGACGCGGTGTTCGCTGCCGTGGGCGCTGCCACGACGAGCGTTGATGCGATTGTCGCGGCGACGGGCATGCCGGTGACGGCGGTACTCGAGCGCTTGGCCGAACTGGAGATCGAGGGGCACGTCGCGGAACACGGCGGCGGGTATATGCGCCTACCCGGGTGAGGCTCGGCGAAGACATTGACCACCAGCGCCGGTGCCCCGGTTGCCGACAACCAGAACAGCCAGACGGCGGGTCCCCGGGGGCCTGTCCTGCTCCAGGACTATCAACTGATCGAGAAGCTGGCGCACCAGAATCGCGAACGGATCCCCGAACGCGTTGTGCACGCCAAGGGCTGGGGCGCGTACGGAACCTTCAGGGTTACGCACGACATCGCGAGTTACACGCGGGCGGCGATTTTCGCGAAGGTGGGTAAGGAGACCCCGCTCCTGGTTCGGTTCTCGACGGTTGCCGGCGAACTCGGTGCCGCCGACGCGGAACGCGATGTTCGTGGCTTCGCGCTCAAGTTCTACACCGAGGAGGGCAACTGGGATTCCCAGCCAACGCCAATCCGCCGACTCTGGGTCATTCACTTCGCGAGGGCCCTGAGCACCTCTCGGTCATCGTGCATGATCTCTTCGGCGAGGGACATTTGGCGGGCGAACGCGGGATTGTACGGGGTGAGTCGGTAACCCCCGCCCGGTGCCTCGGTCAGGAACAGCGTGTCGCCCTTGCGAACCTTGAGTCGTGCCAAGGCTTCCTTGGTCAGTATTACGCCCGAAGACGATCCTACCGTCGTGATCTTGAACGCAAGCATGACAGCTCCGTCTGCGATATAACGACAATTATATGGCCATCCATGGACCGGAGAGGAGGAGGGCCGATTCGGCCGACTGCGTGCCGCATTGAATTGTCCCGCGACCGGGCTCGCAGGTATAGTCGCCGGTTTCGCCGTCCGCGTCTGCAAACCCGGACGAGCGCTGTCAACGTTTCAACGTAGGGAGATCGAAAACGATGCCGTGGGTCGCCGTATTGATGGGGTCCGAATCCGATTGGCCGATCATGCAGAGCTGTACCGAGACGCTCGATTCGCTGGGAATTGGCTTCGAAGTCCGGGTCACGTCGGCGCACCGAACGCCGGCGGCGACTGCGGAATACGTCGCCAATGCAGAAGGCCGAGACTGTCGGGTCTTTGTTTGCGCCGCGGGTCTTGCCGCCCACCTGGCGGGTGCGGTAGCCGCCCACACGACGCGTCCGGTAATCGGTGTCCCGATCGACGGCGGACCGTTCAATGGCGCGGACGCGCTACTGTCCACGGTGATGATGCCCGGCGGCGTACCCGTCGCCACCGTCGCGGTGGGCAAGGCCGGCGCCAAGAACGCCGGCTATCTGGCCGCGCAGATGCTGGCGGTTGCCGATGAGGACCTGGCGCAACGGATCGCGGCGGACCGGGAGGCCAACGCGGCCAAGGTGGCCTTGCAGAACGAATCGGTCCAGCAGTCGCTGACTTCGTCGTAACCCGGCGACACTCGACGGGAAAACAGGTGTTAGCGGACGATCTGTCCGGCGACCACCTGCGTCGCGCCGTTGACGTACTGCGCAGTAGCGGCGTCGTCGCCCACGCCACGGAGGGCGTCTGGGGTCTTGCTTGCGACCCGTTCGACGGGGCTGCCGTTGACAGGGTGCTGGATATCAAGGGCCGGGACGCCGACAAGGGACTCATCGTCGCTGCGGGTCGACCGGCGGCGTTCGCGATGGAGTTGGCCGCGCTCGACGACGAGACGGCGGCGCGAATTCGGGCGAGTTGGCCCGGCGCGGTCACCTGGATCGTCCCGAATCGTCGTTTTCCGGCATGGATCACGGGGGGCCGGGATACGGCGGCGATCCGCGTTCCGGGCCACGCCCAGGCGCGCGCACTGGCGGATGCCTTCGGTGGGGCGATCGTGTCGACATCGGCGAACCGGAGCGGGGTGGAACCCGCGCGAACGGCCGAAGCCGTCGCGGACGCCCTGGGGCACGCGGTGGACTTCATCCTGCCGGGCGAGATTGGATCGGGCATGGGCCCTAGCCGCATCGTCGACGCATCGACCGGTCGGACACTGCGATGACCGACCGATACGCGGTGATCGGCAACCCGGTTGCCCACAGCTTGTCGCCGAGGATTCACACGGCATTTGCGGCGCGAACCGGCGAGGCTGTCGAGTACGGCAAGCTGGAAGCGCCGACCGGCGGTTTCGACGATGCGGCCCGGGATTTCTTTGCCAACGGTGGCGCGGGCCTTAACGTTACCCTGCCGTTCAAGCTGGATGCGGCGCGATGGGTTGATAGCCACGACCAAGCGGCGCGGACATCCGGTGCCGTGAACACCATCGTCTTGGATGGCGCCGCGAAACGCGGCTGCAATACGGACGGCGTCGGATTGGTCCGTGATCTCCGAGAGAACCTGGGCTGGCGGCTCGACGGTGCACGGGTGCTGGTATTGGGCGCCGGCGGCGCCGTGCAGGGGGTCGTCGAGCCGCTCAAGCAAGCCGGTATTGCCGGTTTGACGATCGCCAACCGGACTCGGGCCAAGGCCCACGCGTTGTCGGCACGTTTCGGCGTCGCCAGCGCCGAGCTCGACGAGGTTGGCGGCGGCTGGGACGTGGTCTTGAACGGGACGGCTGCGGGCCTTGCCGGTATCGGCGGCTTGGTCGCCCCGACCGTGGTCGAGGAGTCTCGGTGCTACGACATGTTCTACACGCTGGGCGGCGCTACACCGTTCTGCCGGTGGGCTCTCGAGCGGGGCGCGCGCGAAGTCAGCGACGGCCTCGGCATGTTGGTTGAGCAAGCCGCTGCAGCTTTCCTTTTGTGGCGGGGCGTCCGTCCGGACACCGGCGGCATTGCCGACGAGCTACGCGCGAGCGGGTGATGGCCGGCACGAGAGCTTTCCGACCGGGCAAGGCGCTGACCTTGCAGGTGGCGGCAGCGCTGGTCACCACCGTCGGATTGGCGACATGGCAGATTACCCGTGCACTCGAAAAGACGGTGTTGGCGGACGCACGCGAAGCGCGTCTGGGGGCTGAGCCCATCGACATCGCGGGCTACTCCGCCGATACGCCGGACTTCACACGATTGGCCCTCAAGGGGCGGTACGATCCTGATCGTATGTTCCTGGTGGCCGAACCGCGTGCACGGGGGTTCGACGTGATCTCCGTGCTGGCAACCGATGCCGGTAGTTTCCTCGTCCACCGAGGTTGGAAGCTCGGCTCGCCGACCGGCTCGCCGCCGAGTACGCCGGCGGAGACGGTTTCGATCATCGGGGTGACCTGGCCGACGACCCCGGTCTCGGCCGGTCTCCGCGCGCAAGGCTGGGATGAAGGATGGCCCAAGGCGGCGCGAACCCTCAACGTGGCGCGTATGGCCGAGGCGACCGGTGCGCATGCGCGGGAGATTCGCCTGGAACCCGGCTCTGCCGGCGTGTTCCGCGCCGCTTCACTAGCGTGGGACTACTCGCCCGCGACGCATTGGAGCTACGCCGTGCAGTGGCTGTTGATCGGTACGGGGATTGGCGTCGGCTACGCGTTCATCGGTCGTCGACGCGGCAGGGAGGCGTCGGGTGACTGAGGCCAGCGGCAGAACCCGGGGTCTCGTCGCGGCCGCCGTTGGGCTCGCCTCGGTGGTGGTCGTCCTCGGGGCGTACACCCGGCTGGTGGATGCAGGACTCGGTTGTCCCGATTGGCCGGGATGCTACGGCATGATCCTGGTGCCGGAGACCGCGGCGGAGATTGCGCGCGCCGAAGCTGCCTTCCCTGACGCGCCGGTCGAAGTCGACAAGGCGTGGCCCGAGATGATCCATCGCTATGCCGCGGCCACCCTCGGGCTCGTGATCCTGGTTCTGACCGTTGTTGCCATCCGAGAGCGGCAGCGTTGGAAACTGCCGGTGGCGCTCCTGGCACTCGTGATCGTGCAGGGGGCCTTCGGTGCCTGGACGGTGACCCTGAAACTCTGGCCCCAGGTGGTGACCACGCACCTGCTCGGCGGCTTCGCGACCCTTGCCCTGCTCTGGGTGTGGTGGCTTCACACGAGGACTTCGTCATGGCAGGTGGAACCTTCCCTTGGCCGGCTCGCGTTCGCGACCCTGGTCGTCGTCGTGATGCAGGTCGCCCTGGGCGGTTGGCTGACGGCCAACTACGCCGCGCTGGCCTGCCCGGACTTCCCTACCTGCCACGGCGTTTGGGTTCCCGACATGGACTTTGCGGCCGGCTTCGACATCCTCCAGGACGTGGGCCCGAACTACCTTGGCGGCTTGATGTCGAGCGATGCGCGGGTGGCGATCCACGTGGTACACCGAATCGGTGCCGTCGCGGTGCTGTTGTTTGCCGGCTGGCTGACTTTCCGCCTCGGCCGGCGGCCGTTGGCGTGTGTGCTGGGCGGCGTACTCGTGGTTCAACTGGCGCTCGGGATCGCTAACGTGATCTTCGCGCTGCCATTGGCCGTTGCCGTACTGCACAACGCCGGCGCCGCAGCCTTGCTGCTGGTCCTCGTCACCGTAATCCACTCGGTTCGTCGCTCGAGCGCATAATCGGGTGATGAAGGTTGCGTTAGTCGCTCTTCTGGTCGCCGCGGTTGTCGGCGGTCTGGCCGTCATCTATCTGGGGCCTGATACGCGGTTTTCCGACGAGGAACTCCGCGCGTTCGGCTTTGCGCCGTACCCGGAACCGCGGAATGTGGGCGACTTCCTGCTGGCGGACGCCGCGGGCGGCGATTTCGGCCCGGAGCGCCTGCGCGGTCGTTGGTCGTTCATGTTCTTCGGCTTCGCCAATTGTCCGGACATCTGCCCCATCACCATGGCTGTGCTGGGCGAGGCGGAGGAGATCCTCGCCAAGGCGGGCGAGATGTCGTTCCAGGGCGTCCTGGTCACCGTGGATCCGGAGCGGGACACGGCCGCATTGCTAGCCGAGTACGTCGCGACGTTCTCCGACAGCTTCGTCGGTGTTACCGGCCCGGCGCCGAGCATCTTCACGTTCGCGAAGAGCTTCCATGCGGGTTTCTCCAAGACCCTGGTGGCGGATTCGGAGCTTGTCTACACCATGAACCACTCCGGTCGTATCGCGGTGGTGGATCCGTTGGGTCGGCACTACGGCAACATTTCCTCGCCTTTCGATGCCACCCGCATTGCGACGCTCTACCGGGCGCTCGCCGATCGGATTCCGCCGCCGGGCTGAGACGGGCCGCTGCCGGCGGGGTAGCCATGCGTCGCGTTTTTGACATTGCGAGCGTGGCTTTCCTATGCTGACACGCTACGCGGGGCGTTGAGGTATCCCATTCACGCTGGTCTACTGAACGCGGAAAGAGGCGCTCACTCGAGTCGCATGACGATGCCGTATGACGGCCATCACTCGTCGGGCTGGGGTGCCGCCGCTGGCGCAAGGCGGGTTGCACGTCCGATGGCTCGGATCGTCGTCGCCCCCGCCTAGCCCCGGTGGTCAGGTGAGCACGCAAGCGGCACAGGATGCCGCAATGACACGGTTCGAGGGTACCGCCGCGCGCTACGAGGAGGTCAGGAGACGTTCGTTAGCGCTGTGCAAACCCCTCGCGGTGGAGGACTACGGCGTCCAGCCCATTGTCGAAGCCAGCCCGCCGAAGTGGCATCTGGCCCACACGACTTGGTTCTTCGAAACCTTCCTGCTCAAGGCTTTTGTGCCTGACTATCGCCCATTCCACGCGGACTTCGAATACCTCTTCAACTCCTACTACGACGGAATCGGCGAGCAGTTCCCGCGCCCCGAGCGGGGCCGGTTGTCGCGGCCCACCGTTTCACAAGTGCTGGACTACCGCGCCCATGTCGACGACGCGATGGCCGGGATGCTCGACCGCGACGATGGGGAGGTCGGGGCACGCATCACCCTGGGCCTGAATCACGAACAACAGCACCAGGAGCTACTGCTCACCGACATCAAGGCCAGTCTCGGACTCAACCCGCTAAAACCGGCCTACCTGGCGAGATGCCCTGCACCGGACGGGAGGCCGCCTGACACGCTCTCGTTCATCGAGTTTGCCGGCGGAATCGTGCAGGTCGGCGTTCGCGGCGATGCTGGTTTCGTGTTCGACAACGAACGACCGCGGCACCGGGTCTGGATCGACGATTTCGCGCTTGGCAACCGCCTGGTTACCAACGGGGAGTTCGCGGAGTTCATCGCCGACGGCGGCTACGGCGAACCATCACTGTGGTTGTCCGACGGCTGGCGCTGGCGGTGTGAACGGGGTGTCGAAGCACCGATGTATTGGCGTCGCGGGAACGGCGGCTGGCTGGAATACCGTCTCGACGGCGAACGGGAGCCGGTCTGGAACGTCCCTGTAACCCACGTGAGCCATTACGAGGCCGACGCCTACGCGCGGTGGTCGGGGGCCCGGCTGCCAACCGAGGCGGAATGGGAGTCCGTAGCGTCACAGCACGCGGTCGAGGGCAACTTCGCCGAGACCACAGCGGTGCCGCATCCCGAGCCGGCCCGTGCCGGCGCCATGACACAGTTGTTCGGCGACTGTTGGGAGTGGACGTCGAGCGCATACCTCCCGTATCCCGGTTTCGAACCCTTGGGTGGCGCGCTGGGCGAATACAACGGCAAGTTCATGTCCGGTCAAATGGTGCTGCGGGGTGGCTCGTGCGCGACCCCGGGAGGGCATGTGAGAGCCACCTACCGGAACTTCTTCTACCCGCCGGACCGTTGGCAGTTCACCGGCATTCGCCTCGCACGAACGATCAACCGGAGCTAGCCCATCGATACCCACGCCCACAACGGGGTGAAGAACCCCCGCTATGCGTTCTTCGACCTAAAGCCCGCGATTCCCGACATGACCGCCGAGGTATTGCACGGCCTGTCGCTACCGGCCAAGTCGATCCCGCCCAAGTACTTCTACGACGCCGAGGGCTCGCGGTTGTTCGACGCCATCACCCAGCTGCCGGACTACTACCTGACGCGTGTCGAGACGGCCATCCTCCGCGACAACCGGGAACGGATCGCGCGGCGCGTGGGCACCGGCGCCTGCCTGGTCGAGTACGGCAGCGGCAGCAGCGTCAAGTCTCGGCTCGTGATCGAGGCGTGCCGACCGGCGGCCTATGGTCCCGTCGACATCTCGCGGAATCATCTCGAGCGCTCGGCAAGAGCGATCTTCGACGGCTATCCGGAACTCGCGGTGTACCCCACTTGTGCGGACTACACGACGCCGTTCGAACTGCCGCGCCCGGTGGCTGGTTTGCCGCGGCTCGCGTTTTTTCCGGGTTCAAGCATCGGCAACTTCGAACCGACGGCGGCCGGCGAATTCCTGCGCGGCGTCGCCCAGGTCGTGGACTCCGGCGGCTGGCTGGTCATCGGGGTGGACGCGAAGAAGGACCGCGAGGTGCTGGATCGCGCCTACACCGATCCCCAAGGCATCACCGAACAGTTCAACAAGAACATCCTGCTCAACATCAACAACGCCGTCGGCGCGGATTTCGATTCAGACCGGTTCCATCACGTGGCCGTCTACAACGAGGACGCCGGTCGCGTAGAGATGTACCTGGTCGCCGAGCGGCAGCTGCGGGTCAATGTCGCCGGCAACGAGGTCGCGTTCGCCGCGGGGGAACGACTGCACACCGAGAACTCCTACAAGTACGCCACCGAGGAGTTCGTCGCCTTGGCCGAGCGGAGCAGCTTCGACTGTGTCGACGTCCTGACCGACGACCGGGCCTACTTCATGGTGCTCTTTCTCCGGGCCCGCTGACTTCGCGACGGCCTGCTCGATCGTCGTGCTGAAAGAGACGCGTTAGAACTCGAT
>CAZJRX010000021.1:0-8864 GCA_964548145.1 uncultured Pseudomonadales bacterium
CCGCGAACGGCAACGCACGCGGTTGAAGAACGCCGAGAACGCCCGCAGCCGTGCGAATGGCGCGGAGCAGCGCGCCAGAGCCGACAACCACGTGCGCGAGGTCGAACGCAGCATCGAGACGCTCGATGCCGAACTCGACGCCCTGGCGATGCGCAACGACGACGCCTACGACCGCGCCAAGGTGCGCGCCTACGAACGCCGCTATCATGCACCGCGGGCCGAGCGGCTGCTGACGGCGGAGTTCGTGATCGCATGAACGGCGGGGACAGGGGCGAGTCGGCATGGGCGAGGATAGCGACGTGGCGTTGAAGCTGTTGCATACCGCCGACTGGCATCTCGGGCGCCGTTTCCCGGCCTTCGGTCGCGACCAGGAAGTGCTTCTCACCCGCGCCCGCCTGGAGGTGCTCGGCCGAATACTCAACGTCGCTGCGAGCCGCAACGTGGACGCCGTGCTGTGCGCGGGCGACCTGTTCGATCAACCGTCGCCACCGCAGGAATGGTGGCGCGGCGCCCTCGGTGAGTTCACGCGGCGCGACTGGCAACGGCCGGTGATACTGCTCCCAGGCAACCACGACCCGTTCACGGCGACATCCGTCTATCACCCGAACCACCAGTTCCGCGCGGGCCTACCGGATTTCGTCCACGTGGTGGACCGGTCCGACTGGCAACTGCCGGTCGGCGACAACGCCGTGGTGCTCGCCAATCCCTGCACGTCCCACGCCGGGCAAAGCGACCTGGCGGACAAGCTGCCGCCTCGGGAACCCGGCGACGAGCGCATCCGCATCGGCCTGATCCACGGCCAGACCTTCGACATCGAGGGCCACCAGACGAACTTCCCCATAGCCAGCGGCAGCGCCGAAGCAAGGGGTCTCGACTACCTGGCCATCGGCGACACGCACGCGTTTCGAGAGGTGGAGCCGGACGCACCTGCGCCGACCGTCTATCCCGGCGCACCCGAGGCAACCAACTTCGGCGAGCGCGACACCGGCAAGGTTGCGTTGGTCTTCTTCCCCCTCGACCGCCGCCGCCGAGCCAGGGTGGTGTCCGAGCAGGTCGGTACCTGGACCTGGCGGGAAGCTCGATGCGACTCGCTCATCGAACTCAAGGCGCTGCGTGCCGAGCCGGACCTGCAGCACACGGTCCTGCGCCTGACGCTGGACATGGCATTGCCGATGGCCGAATACGACGAGGCGGAGCGCATCCTCGAAGAACTCGCGGGTTCGGAGGCGACAACGCCGCGCGTTGGCGTACTCGACGTGCGCCGGGATCGCTTTCGGCTGGCGACGGATGGCCCGGTCGATCTCGACGATTCCCTGCCCGAGGTGCTGCGGGTAACCGCCGAGCGATTGCGGCTGCGCGCCGAGACGGAACCCGAAATGGCCGGTCGAGCGCTGCACCACCTGTATCGGCTGTCGCGCAAGTTGGCCGACTGACGCCATGTGGATCCGGCAACTGGAAGTCGCCCACTGTGCCGGCATCGCCGCGGCCAGCGTGGACCTCGAGCCCGGCCTCAACGTGCTGCACGGGCCGAACGAACTGGGCAAATCCACCCTGGCTGCCGCGATTCGCGCCGCGCTGCTGCTTCAGCCGCAATCCTCCGCGGCACACCCTTTGCGGGACTGGCACGTCGACGCGCTCCCGGAGGTGACGTTGGCCTTCGAGCAGGAACCGGGACGCAACTGGCGCGTTCGCAAGCGCTTCGGTACGCCAGGCGCATACGCCTATCTCGACTTTTCGCGCGACGGGCGGGATTTCGCGCCGGACAAGAAAGGGGGTGAGGTGGACGGCAACCTACGAGACCTCCTGCGCTGGGGCATCAAACCGCCTGGCGGAAAAGGCGGCAAGAAGGGCATGCCGTCGTCGCTGATCACAACGGCGCTGATCGGGCAACAGGAGGAAGTGTCGGCGATTCTCGACGCCAGCCTAGCCGAGGATCCCGATGACTCGGGCAGGCGACACCTGACCGAGGCGTTGCAGGCACTTGCCGAAGATCCGCGCTTCAAGGCAGTACTGAACGTTGTGCAGGAGAAGGTCGACGAAGCGTTCACCCCCAAGGGATTGAAAAAGAAGGGGAAAGACTCGCCGTGGACCCAACTACTGCAGGACCGCAACAACGCCGGAAAGCGGAAGCGGACGGTGGACGAGCAGTTGAACGAGAGCCGTGCGGCGCAGAAGAAGATCTCGGGCATCGAAGCGGCGCTTGCCGATGCTCGTGACGAAGCCGAGACGGCGCACGTCCTTCTCGCACTGCGTCGAGAACATGAGCACGCCGACCGGGTCCTCCGCGAAGCCCAAGCCGAACGGGAACGGGTGGCGGTTGTATTCGACCGCGTACGTGACAACCGAGCCGCCATGGCGACGACGACCGCGGAAGTGGAACAACTCGAAAGGGAACGCAAAGAGCGCTTCTCGCTCCTCAACGAAAGGGACGTCCAGCGTGAAGAAGCCGAGGCGCGCGTGCGCGAACTCGAGAGCGGCAGCGCCGAACAGGGTCGGCGCCTGCGCGAGCAGGAACTTGAAAACAGGCAAGCGCAACTCAAGGCGGAGCAGGATCGCTGCCGCGACCTCGTCGAGGCGCTCACGAGCGCCATCGAGCTCAACGATCAAGTGTCCGCCCTGGAGGCAGAACTCGCGCGCAAACGCAAGGCACTCGACGAGGCGGACGCCGCCACCGCTGGGCAACGCGACGAGCTGCGAGATCTGGAGTTAAACCGTTGCGTGATCCGCTATCTGGCTGCCCAAGCCGAATCCGACCGGCAACGAACGGCGCTCGACGAGGCGCGGGGACACGTCGCCGAAGCCAAGGAGTTCGACAAGCGCGCCCAGGAGCTCCGCGCCGAGGCGTCGAGGCTCGATGCGCCGAACGAGGCGGAGATCGAACGCCTGCGAACGCGGCAGACGGACCTCCGGATCGCCAAGGAAAAACTCGCGGTCGGCATCGTCGTGCAGGTCGCCCTCGCCGAGACCCACGGTGCGGATGTCGAGATCGATGGCGAAACACACGGTCGAGCGCTCGCAGCGGGGCAGACCGCCGAGTTCGAAGCCGAGCGCGAACTACGCCTCACCATCCCCGACATCGGCAGCATCGACGTTCGCGGCGGCGGGCGGGCGCTCCTTCGCGAAGCCGAGGATGCCGAAACACGGTGGGCGCAAGCCGCCGAGCGGATCTTCGCCCGCACCGGCGGCAAGTCGGTCGAGGACCTGGTGGAACTCAGGCAGCGCGTCCACGACCTGCTCGCCGAAGCCAACGGGTTGGATACGCAGGCCAGTGAGGCGCGGGTCCGCTCCGAGCGGCTCGACTCGCTCGAACGGCACCTAGTCGAAGCCGATGCCAAAACCGAGCGTTCCTACAGGACGGCGAGTCCTTCGACGACTGCATCGACAATCGGCAGGCCAGTCTCGACACGACGAGCGAGTCCGTCATTCAGGCGTGCATCGAGGAAGTCGACGAGGATATCCGACAAAGGACGGAACAACGCGACGAATGGCGCGACGAGGCGATCCGGGACGAACGTGAAGTCGCCGTGGGGATTGCCGAGCTCAAACAACTGCGGACACGAACTGGAGAGAAGACCGACCCCGCCGACTGGCCACGTCAACTTGCGAACGCCAAAGTTGGCGCCGACGCCGCAGCAGCTTCGATGGCGGAGACCGACGCTGCGTTGCAGGCAATTCGGCAAGAGGCCACGGACGAGGTGGCGAAAGCACGCGCTGCGCTCGCCGACCTCACGGGGCAATGCGAAGCGGCCCGGGCGGAACTCGACGACGTCTACCAAGCGCTGCAAGGAGCCCGTGAACGCCTCAAGGAATTGGAGGGCGAGTCGAAGCCGCTCCAAGAAGCTGCCGCGAACGAAGATCAGGACCAAGCCGAGGCGGCACTGGATGCGGCGCGACAAGCGGTCGATGCCCTCGCGCCACTTCCCGACGAAGCCCGCGACATCGAGATCGGCGACCTGGCGGACGTCGCCACCGCGGCCGACCGCCGGACGGACGCCTTGCGTTCCGAACTGGACAAGGCCGAAGGCGCCCTGGAACAGGTCGGCGGCCAATACCTGGAAGAGCAGGCGGCGCAGGTCGACGAGGAAGTGGCCATCCTGGACTCCCGCGAACGCGAGCTGGAAATCGACTACGGCGGCTGGCAGATGCTCCACGAGGTGCTCAAGGAAGCCGAGGAAGAGGAGACCGCCCACCTCGGCCGCGCACTGGTCAAGCCCGTGAGCCAACGCATGGCGGCGCTCACCGGCAATCGCTACGGCGACGTGGCCATCGATGCGCAGCTCAATCCCGGCGGCATCGAACTCGGCGGCGACGAACGCGACTTCGAGGCGCTGTCCGCCGGTACCCGGGAACAGATCGCGCTGCTACTGCGGCTCTCCATCGCCGAAGCGCTCAATTCGTTCGTGATCCTGGACGATCAACTCACCCAGTCCGACCGCGGCCGCCTGACCTGGATGCGCGACCTGCTCGGGACAGCCTCGGCGGACATCCAGATCATCGTGCTGACCTGCCACCCGGACGACTACGTCATGGCGGGCGCGTGCCACACCGTGGACCTCGCGCATTGCATTACGCGTACAGAGTGAGGTTTCGAGCATCGTAGGGGCGACCCCGGGGCGGCTTCGATCGACTGCCACGACAATGCGGAGCATTCTCGATACGTGCCCGAAGGGCGCGCCGGGACGCCACAAGGGCGTCCCCTACGGCGGTCCCAGTCTCCCCGGTTGCGCACCTCGTGCGTTGCTGGTATTCACGGCGGCGACACCGGATTGGCAGCAACGATGGCCGCAGACGACGCACACGTCGTGCCGCTCAAGGGCGCGATCACCAACCTCAACTGGTTCGACGCGCAACGCAAGCACTACGAGACCCCGGATCAGATCGCGCGCCGGTTCAAGCTCCCGGACGACGACGCCATGCGCGCCTTCTGCCAAGGCGCGGCCGCGATGCTGGACCGCCGCACCGCGCAGTTCGTCCGCCGCGTTCCGTGCACCCTCGATGATGCTTGGGGCCTTCTAGCGGATACGGACCGGGCTTCGCAGTGGTTGTTCGGCGTCGAGTGGGAGTTCCGTGCGGGCGGCCGGTTCCGGTTGCCGGAGGCCGACTTGGGAATCCCCACCCAGGGGCTTGTCGCTGAATTGAATCCGGGCGAGGCGTTGGAACTGGCGGTAGAAGACGGCGGCAGCGTCCGGTTCGAAGTCCACGACGCCAGCGGCAGCGCCCGTGCCCGGCGTGACATTCCGAACTACGCGGGCCCGATCACGGAGTTCCGGTTGACGAACCGGGTGCCGGCAACGGCGGGCGCACCGGAGCGCCTGCGCGAGACGACCGCAGAGCATGTGGCCCAGCCCGGCGGCACCGGCACGCACTGCGTCGGCGTGATCGCCGCCTGGCACCGCGCTGCCAGCCTGCTCCAGAAGCTGGCCTTCGAAGACGCAAACCTGTTCTGGCCCGCCGAGCAGGCGATCGGACTGGACCTCGAGGCCCTGATAGCCGCCTATGCGAAACTGATGCAGGCGTACTACAAGTCCTGACTGAATATATTGAAATCTGAGCGTCTAACGCTCATATTTCAACCTATGGACATCATTCGAACGGACGCTCTGAAACGTTTGCGGCTGTTGCTGCGGGAGTATCCCGTAGTCGCGTTGCTTGGCGCTCGGCAGGTGGGCAAGACCACGTTGGCGAGACAATTCACGGCAAAACGAGCCACCTCGACCTGGTTCGACCTAGAGGATCCAGCCGATCTGGCTCGCCTGGACGATCCCGGCCTTGAACTGCGACCGCTCAAAGGTCTCGTGGTCCTTGACGAGATCCACCGGCTGCCGGACATCTTCCCGCTGCTGCGCGTGCTCGCAGACCGGCCGGGCACGCCTGCGCGTTTCCTCGTCCTCGGCAGCGCATCTCCCGAACTTCTGCGCCAGACGTCCGAAACTCTGGCCGGGCGCGTTGCCTTCTGCCGACTCGACGGTTTCACTACGAACGAGGTAGATGACGTCAATCGGCTTTGGGTGCGTGGCGGCTTCCCGCGCTCGTACCTAGCCCGTTCCGAAGCCGCCAGCGTTCGGTGGCGATACAACTTCGTCGACACGTTCCTGTCGCGGGACGTGCCGGACCTGGGCGGTTCGGTGCCACCTGCGACATTGCGGCGGTTCTGGACCATGCTCGCGCACTGGCACGGGCAGACATGGAACGGCGCCGAGTTCGGGCGGGCGTTCGGCGTCGCACATACAACGGTACGACGTTACCTCGATCTGATGACGTCGCTCTTCGTCGTCCGGCAACTTCCGCCGTGGTTCGAGAACATCTCCAAGCGCCAGGTGCGCTCGCCAAAGGTGTACGTAGCCGACTCGGGTATTCTGCACTCGCTGCTTGGTCTTCCTTCGCGCGACGCGGTCATCTCGCACCCCAAGGTCGGGGCTTCCTGGGAGGGCTTTGTCGTCTCGCAGGTGATCGAACGCCTTGCCGCCCGACCGGAACAGTGTTTCCACTGGGCCACCCACAGCGGCGCCGAGTTGGATCTGCTCGTCGTCGCGGGCGCGCGTCGACTCGGATTCGAGGTCAAACGCGCAGAAGCACCCACACTCACATCCTCCATGCGTTCGTCCTTCGCGACCTTGAAACTGGACGCCTTGGACGTGATCCATGCTGGCACGCAACGCTACCAACTCGCCAAGGGCATCCGCGCCTTGCCCGCAGCCGAGATAAACACGGTGCTTGGCCCGTTGGGGAAGTGAACCCTGGCGGTGCAGGCAGGTCCGAGCCACGGTTACACGCTACGCGAACAGCGGCGCGATGGCAGCCAACGTGCTGGGCCTGACCACGCAGGCACCAGTCAAACGCATCTTTCTCACGTCGGGACGGAGCCGGACGTTGACGCTCGGCCGCGAGCAGGTCGATCTAGCCGCTCCGTTCGAATAACCGCCGGACCTCGGCTTCCCGCTCGCCGCCGCCCGACAATGCCACGGCGGGTCGTATGTCATTCGTCCACCGGACCCGAATAGCCCGGACCGCCGGCGGCGACGAAACCCCGGCTGACGCCGCGATCCGACGGACTCACCCAGAAGGCGTACAACCTGCCGCGAGCCAAGTGGAAACGGAACCGGACCTCACGCCCGGCAAGCGCCGCCAAGTCACCGCCATTCCATTCGACGCGTTTGCGTGTGCTGTCGGCGCGCAGCGGTCGGCAATTGGCGAGCGAAAACGGCTCGATGACGATGCCGCGCCGATCAGCCACTTCGACCCGGAGTTCGCCGAGCGCCGCGTCGATGTTCACGAACAGACACTTGCCCGAGAACTTGAGGGGGCGCGTCACCAGTTCGCCCTCCCCGTCCGTTTCCATGGACGCAAAACCGTCGCGGCGCAGCGTCGCAAGACCCGTGTGCCCGCCGGCGTACATGGCGTTGTTGTGGGGGTACTCCCCAGATTCACCGGGCTTGAAGATGGAGCCCTGACCGGAAAACGCGCCGTAGTAGAACCACAGTTCGTCGCCAACCACCAGGCAGACACCACCCGCCGCATGGACATACGCGTAGTTCCAGCTTCCCCACCGGCGGCTAGCGCCGATAAAGGCTTCCCGGTGGGGCCGATGCCAATGGAACCCGTCGCGGCTGTAGGCCAGTTGCAGGTCGTTGATCTTCGGTCGGCCCAACTGCGCGGCGCGGTCGTTCTCGGGCCCGTGGAAGATCGCAAACGCGCCCAGCATGAGACTCTCGTAGGCCACGGCATTGAGGTCATAGAGTTGCGGCGCAATGCCGACAAGCGGGTCCGGCCGGTCGAGGCGGTCGGTGCGAGCCCAACGAACCGGCTCGTCATCGCGCCAGCGGGACGCGCGCAGGAAATCATCGTGTTCGTGGTAGGACCGGGCGCGACGTTGCCACTTGTGGCGGATGCTGAACACGAACTTGCGTCGAAACGGGTTGTGAAAAAACGTGGTGTTGTCGCCGCTGGGCGAGGCCATCCCACGTTCCGCCCAGCGAATACCGTCTGGCGAGGTATAGACCTTGCCGCCCTGGCGGTGCCCGATCCAGCGCCAATAGACGAACATCTTGAAGCGCTCTTCCGGCGCGGCGTCGTGGTCCAGCCAGACCATGACGCCGTCTCGAAGATGGCCCGGCGGGCGGGGGATCACGGCATTCGTGCCCGGGACGGCGGCTAGTCTCGGGCGTCGCCAGTTGATGCCGTCGTCGCTCGTTGCCATTGCCACACCGTCGTACCAACCGGCCTGGTAGAAGAGCTTGAAGGTGCCGTCCGCCGGGTCGTACCAGGCGCCGTCGTTGAACGGCGCCGCCACCGGGCATTCGCCGCGGTTCAGTTCCAACTCGGTCTCCGGCGAGAGCACCGGCGCAGCCTCGTGAACCTTGGCAGCGTGGTAGACGCGTTTCAGGGTCGTGCGCTCGATCAGGAAGTCGTCGACGAATAGCTGTCGGCCCACATCCACGGGAACGACCGCCGGCGGACTCGACAGGTAGGGAACCGGCAACGGATCGTCGCCGACGCCGATGTGACTAGGCGGCCACTTGCCAGGTAACGCGATGCCGTTGTAGGAAATAGTCATCTCCAGACGCTGAGTCTGATCCCAAACGGACATGGGCCTGAACGCGGACCCCGATGAGGTCTGTCGGCGCGGGTTCGGGACGTTGTCCAGATGCCAACGATGATGGAGCACCGCTGCCGGCCCTGCAATGCTGGCGCGGATCGTCACGCGGTCCCCGGGCGGCAAGAGGCACAGTGCCGGATGGGCCGAGCACTGAACTGGACGCTGCGGGTACGCCTGGGGCGGGCGGAGGCCCAAGAGTCAGGCCGCCGTCTCGGCATCGAAAACATCGTGCTGGACAACCACGACGGGGAGTTGGTACCCAGCCTCG
>CAZJRX010000021.1:8874-15722 GCA_964548145.1 uncultured Pseudomonadales bacterium
ACCGTGGCGCTTGTTTCGCGGGCAGGTCGGTATGGCTCGTGTCGTTCTTGTAGCGGAGGACGTCGTCGAAACGTACGCGGCGGTGCGTCCCGACCTTGCGGAAGGGAACGGTGCCGTCGTCGAGGAGGCCGACGAGGAAGGGTCGCGAGACATTGAGGAGGTCGGCCGCTTTCTGGCTCGTCATAATCAAAACAGCGCAACGGACTGAAGTCACCGTCGCGCCGAACGCCCCGCATCCCTGTCACCGGCCTGCTCGTCCCCACCTTGCAGTCGCCTCTAACCGCCGGCAGGTATTCCACCGATGCGACGGCATACCTCCTCATTCGCCACCGGCACGCATCGCTTCGTGCAACGCCGCCATCTGCGCCCGGCACGCCGCCGCCTGCCGCCCACCCGGTCCTACCGCCACCAATGAACCCATGTGCGTGAGATCCTCCACGTATTCGGCGAGGCGTCGTTTGTGGGTGGCCCGGTTCTTCGTGCACACCAACGTAAAGGGCCTGCCCCGGCGTTCCGTCTCGTGCGACAGGTCGAGCCCGTGCCCGTCGATGATGCGGTGCAGGTGCTTGCGCAACTCCTTGCGCAGCGGGTAACGGGCCACGCGGGCAACCGGATCCGCGCAGAACGCACGGAGCTTGACGCAGGTTTCGCACGAACAGGAGATGTCGGTAGCCATCGCCCAGTCCCTGGGCGCTTCGGGCGGAGTCGCGCTGCGTTTGAGCAGGAAATCCGCAGCATGGCGCCACAGCATGACGTAGGCCTCCGTTTCCGCCAGTCCTCCCTCGCCCCGCAACCCTTCCAGCACCGCCGGAACCATGCGGTCGGGGGTCACGGTCTGCGGATGATCCGATAGGAGCGAGGCCCCAGCGAGAGCGTCGTCCATGGAGTTGCAACGCCACGCCAGGATGAAGAGGTCGCGGACGCAGGCCGCGTTGATCGGCGTGCGCCGTACTAACGCCCGCACGTCGATGGCCGGACGTTCCGCGTTCAGCGCATCGGGCAGTGCGGCAAGGGCTTGCCCGATGCTCATGCCCAGTGCGCTGCGCGTCAGGATTCCGGTGGTCTCGTCAGCCAGCCGCAACAACGCCAACGTCTGCTCGGGCAGATCGGCGAAGTGCGCAGCGACGAAATCCGGCAGATACGCTCCGGCGGCGTCCTCGCCGACCATCGCCAGCGCCGCCAACAGGTCCGCGTTTTCTCCGCCACTGTAGTGAGACAGCGCTACTTCGCGAAGGAATCTAAGCGCTAAGCTGACATCGCCAATCAATCTCAGCAGATCCAGCATTCGAACCCGGCTCGCCGCGGCCTCCTCTTCCCGCTCATGCCGGTCATGCCGCCAGATGCCGATGAGCCGAGCGGAGAGCTCCTCGATCCGCTCGCGCGGCACCACGCCCAATTGCCCCGCCACCCAGTCGACGGCCGCGCGGATGCCTGCACCGGCGATCACATCCAGCGTGTTCGACCTCGGCCAGATCACCATGGCGGCTCGCCGATAGCTCCGCTCGAGATCGACGCCTTCGTTGCCGGACGCTTCGTGCACCCGCCGTTCGTCGGGTGCGGCCCCGTCCAGCGCCCCCGTCGGGAGCAACTCCTCCGGGAGCAGCGGAATCTCGTCGAATGGAGGACGCGAACCGTCGGCGCCGATCCAGCCGTCCAGCCAGTGGCGACTGTCGTAGAGGTCGCCGATCTCCATTGTCTCGATGTCGGACTCCCGCCATTCCCAGCTCATGACGTAGTCGCCATCCGCGTACATCGCGTTACCGTTTTCCTCGATATGGACGATGGCGGCATGCAATGCGCAATCGGCGCACTCGGCCGCCGTCGCCAGCACACGCGCGACCGCATTGTCGGCGTTCTTCAGAGTCGCGAAGGACAAACCCGCCGCCGTGTAGTCGTGCTCGAGCAACCAGACCAGCTTGCCGGTACCTTGGTCGCGCCAGTCGGCCAGATGCCGGGCGACCGCTTCTGCTTCGGCGGAGTAGTCCGGGGCGTGGCGGGGCGTCTCGGTGTCCCCCGGCAAGACGCAGAGGTTGTAGACGAGCGACAGCCGGTAACCGTCGCGAACCGGTCGCGTCTCGTGCGAACAGTCGGCGTAGAAGGCGGCGAAGGCCAACTCGGAAGGCTCCGCCGCGTTCATGTCGACGACCTCCTCGCGGTCCCCGTGGCGGACGACCAACTCGCCGCCGGCACCTGCCGTGGGCAGCGAGATGGTCAACGTCGCCACCATGCGGTCGACCTTCTCGGTGTCCCGGTGCGGCGCGAAGAAGCCCCCGACGGGGTAGACCAGCAGTTTGTAGAGCCGCGCTTCGAGGTCGCCACTGCCGAAGCCCAGTCCCTCCGTGACCGCGTCCAGAATGGTCTCGAAGGTGTCGTCCCATGCACGCCCGCCGATGCGCAATCGGGCCGCGTCGATTTGCCAACAATCGCGTACCGATGTGTCGACGATGGTCTCCTCTCCCTTTCCGTACGGCGCACGCTCGGCGGTCTCCGTCAAGGCACGGACCTGGGAATCGGGAACCGGAAAAGAGAGTAGTCCGACGCCCGCGACATCTACGGTCGGCATCGGAAGGAATAGCCGACCGTGGGTGCAGTAGTCTCCTGGACGGACGACCGAACGAAGCAGTTCCGTTAGCGGCGCGTTGGTCGCGTATTCGACTTCAGGGCCCACTAGGGTCTCCTGCCATGACCGTGGCATTAGAACACCCGCCGGTTCGGATCTATAGGCGACACGGCAGCGTGCCGGAAGCGGCGAACGACGACCTGTGGAAGCGAAGCTGGTTTCGCTCTGAATGGTCGCAGTGTCGTCGCGAGTCGTCCGAACGCGTCAAGCCGCGATCCGCCCATTGTTGGAAATATGCCCGCGAAAGCCGTAACGTTGACCCGTGAGCTACGAGTTCGAATGGGATGTGCGCAAGGCGGAAGCCAATCTGCACAAGCATGAGGTCTCCTTCAATGAAGCAACGACTGTGTTCGCCGATCCACTGGCCATGTTGATGCCTGATCCAGATCACTCCGTCGGCGAGGAACGCCATCTTGTTCTTGGGACATCGTCTACAGGACGACTGCTGGTAGTGAGCCACGCCGAACGGCCGCCACGCACCCGACTCATCAACGCACGTCCAGCGACGCGGAACGAAAGGAAACAGTATGAGCAAGGCAACTAGCACACCCCCCGAGGACCAGGACGCCATGCGTCCAGAGTACGACTTCTCCAGCGCCGTCCGAGGCGTCACCGCGGCGCGCTACGCACAGGGTGCCAACGTGGTCGTCGTCGCACCGGATCTCCTCGATGTCTTTCCAGATGCGAAGTCCGTCAACGACGCCCTGCGGGCACTTGCGCCCATACTCCGGCGCGCTAACCCCTCTTGACCGCCGTTAGAACGCCCCACTGACGTTGCGCGGGGCCTACATCCCCTTGTTCCTCTTGGTGCCCGTCCGGCATCACCAACGTTGCCGACGCCCGATGCAATAGTAGAATCTATCCACTCCGCCCGAACAACCGCCGGACGTCGGCTTCCCGTCGGTCAGCGCGAATAGCGCCGGGCTGTTCGCGCAGTAGCCGCCGTCGACCACCGTCCTCGTGCCAGCCGACGTCTTGAGCGTCTGTCTTTTCGAACACCGGAAACGCGGGGCTGGACGCCACCAAGGCTTCGGCGATCATGCATCCGAAGACGGGCCCGTTGCCGTCTGCTGCCAAGCCCGTGCGGCATTAGAACACTCGGCGCTTCGGTCCGATAGGCGCGGTTACGACGGCGACCATCGGGGGTGGTTCAGGATCGCCTCCGCGATCGGCCCTCGAGACAAGCGACTTCTGGATGGCTCGTGCCCATGCGTTCTGCCAAGTCGTGTTGGCTGAGACCCGACCGTGTTCGTGCCTCGATCAGCTGTCTCGCCAGTCTGAACTCCGGACGGACGGCTTCGAACTCTTTCTGAAACTCAGGATCTTGCTTCCATTTCTTGCGCAAACCTGCGTACTGAATGGTCATATTTGTCCAACTCTACGTTTGCCAAATGGCGTCATCAGCGTACCAATAGTCGGGACTGCCGGTGGCCGGCAACTCGCATGAATAGCGGAAGCACCGTGTTACAGGTTCGGCCCGCGAGTCCAGACACCGTCGCCGCCAGCCGCGAAGATCGTCAACAGCAGCTCGGCATCGTCGATCAGGCGGTAGACGGGCACGCGTCCGGACAGTTGTTCGCTCCTGTCCAGGATGATGGGAACCCCTTCCCCGCGCCGCTCAAGAAGGTTCGAACGATCAACCTTCAGCCATGTCTCGTCCGGTGCCGGACACTTCAGCAAGAGGCTGGTGATCGCGTCGTTTCGGGTCGCCTGACGGTGGCGGAGGCTGTCCAGACTCAACGAGTTCACGATACCGCCAGGGGAATAGATCTCGAGCCGGTTTGCGAACAGGCGCAGGCGTATCTTCGACTCGCGAATCGAGTAGTCACGATGCGCCACGGCGTTCACGACGGCCTCGAACACGGCGGCCATGTCGTATTGCGGTCGATCTTCGCGACCTTGGTCCTTGAACGCCTCGATGCGCATGTTCCGAGCGACGAAGCGGCAGGCCTCGGTGATCTGGCGGTCCAATGGCCCGACCACATCTTGGGCGTCGAGCTGATAGGTCGCGCCCCCAGTATCGGGTCGTATCTCATTGCCCCGATACGCGACGGCCTGGATGTACGCGCTGGGAAGCCATCTGCACGGGTCCGCCGTGCCTATGAGCACCCCAGCGACGGTCAGTCTGACCACGTCGTCTTCGTCCAGAACCGCCATGCCGAGCTTGCTTAGGAAAGTTACGCCGTCCTCGTCGGACCTCGGCGTGCGCAGCCGATCGGTGAGATCCGGGGCTAGATCCTCAAGACGGGCACTCGCCACGGGTTGTTCGTCGAAGCGGATGAGTCGGGTTTGACTCCGCTGTTGGAACAGACGGGTCAGATACTCGGACGACATCAGCCGTTTGCTATCGGCAACCCGATGCAGGTAGCCACCGGGGCTGCGGTGTACGAACAGGCTCCGCGGCACTTCCACCTTGACTATGGCCAACTCTTCCCCCGTGCTCGCCGGCAACGTCAATCGATCAACGACGGCATCCTCGATCGGCGGATGAACGGACTCAGAGAGCACTTCGCGGGCGTATTGGACGACCCTATCGAGGCGTTCGAGCGGGATTCCGACGACTTCTTGGGTCTCGTCCTCCACGCCGAGGACGAAGACCCCGCCGCGGCTGTTCGCGAAGGCCGCGAGACCGTCCGCAAGCTTGTCCCGATCTGGCCCGGACACCTTGTTCCCGCGGAACCGGACCTCCTTGAAGTCCAAGAAAGCACTCTCGCCGAGCGCGATTTCTTGCAGCAGTTCCTTTTGGCTGTCGAACATCACGCTGGCTCTCGTCCAAGGCGGCAAGACCGACGCTCCAACCCCTCCCGCCCACCTTCCATCACGCGGCACACTTCCTCGCGCATCGCCTCGTCCAGCAACGATCCTGACCGCTCAGCCCTTACGTTGGCCGGCCACCAAGTCGAGCGTGTGGAGCATCTCCGACGCCGTTGCTTCAATCTGTTCCGCCAGCCTTCGAGAACGCAAGGGACTCCACCGAAGAGAATCCCACACCCCAAATTCCGCGACTACACGGAAGCCTGGCCTGCGCAAGTAGATCGCGAGGCAGGCTCACGCCATCACTTCGGTTTCGTCGGCACCACGAATGAGGACGTACGCCCAAAGCCCCGTTGTGTCGCGGACGATCTTTCGCACCATCGCCTTGAGGCGGCGGAACGTGTCCACGTCTGCGTCGCCCTGCTCGACCAACGCCCACACCCACACGGCGGGATCATCCGTCGCGTCGAGACCCTCCACAACAAGCCAAGAGCGCACCGGTGTGGGGAGGTTAGACAGCCCCTCGAGTTGGGCCCGAATGCTGTCGGTATCGGCAACCATACGAACAGATTACTCTTTGGCGTTGTCGCTCTTCAAAGAGGTCTCTCGCCTTCCGGCGCTGCCTCGCCTATCGCGCAATCGTGCCGCCCCGCCGGACGGAGCAAGGCCGCGAAAACTCGCTGCCGTCACACCATTTGCCGCAGGTGTCGCTTACACTATGCGTTGGCCACCGCGCGGTGCCGGCACTCGCCGTCGCTCGCACGCGGTGTCAGTCAGTCTTCCACGAACGCTGCGGACGCCCTACACTCGACCCACGACCACGGAGTTGCCGCAATGCACACCACAGACCTCGGGGAACTCGGGCGGAACCCGTCCGCTGCCCTCCGCCGAGCCAAGGATCAGCCGGTGCTGATTCTCGGCGGGAATCAACCTGCCGCGCTGCTGGTCCATCTGGATCCGTCCGTTCTCGACGCGCCAGCGGTGCGACCGGCGCTCGCCGCGGATGTCTACAAGAACGGGTGCGTGTCGCTGGGCCTGGCAGCGAAGATCAGCGGCCTGCCGCTCGGCGAGTTCATCGCGCATCTGGGGGCCTTGGGCGTCGAGATCGTCGGCGCCGACGAAACGACGGACGGCGAAGTCTCGGATGCATCGCCTTGGCTGTCGTCGTAAGCGATGCGGGACCGCTCATCGCATTGGCGAAGACGGACTCCCTGTACGTTCTGAGGCGTCTGTTCTCGTGTGGTGGTTCCCGACGCGGTACAGCGCGAGTGCGTTGCAAGAGAGGGAATCGACAGCCGCCGTATCGAGGATGCCGTAGCGGACGGTTAGCTGAGCGTGGCCGCAGCGCAAGTCACGGAGCGTTTTCCGCGAAGCCTGGGTCGAGGCGAGTCGAGGCAATCCAGCTGGCGCTCGATGCCGAGTCCGCGCTGTTGATCATGGACGACCGTCTCGCACGGCGCGAGGCCATGCGTCG
>CAZJRX010000021.1:15732-18377 GCA_964548145.1 uncultured Pseudomonadales bacterium
TACACCTTGCCGAGCAGCGATCCGTCGTTGACGACGCCGGTCGGCTGCTGCGCCGGATGGCAACGGTGGGGTACCGCATCTCGCCGGAGCTCTTGAACCAGTTGAGGTCGCGGAGTTCTGCCGACCTCGACAACGGCTAGCCCGCATTTGCTGTGAAAAACTGCGCCGGTGAAGCCAAGACGCAAACAACGCCCTACCCGTCGAGGACAGGGCCTATCAGCAAACACCGTGCCAACGCGCCGATCCACTCATCTTGGACGGCATCGGACCACTTGGCGCAATCGAGGTCCGATACCGCGAGTTCGAGCAGGAGATCGCGCAGCGGTGCGGGGTACAGGACCGAGGCGTCGAGAAACGCGACTGCGACCGGCAACGGTCAATTGCCCATGTCGAGATCCTGGGGGTCGGCGGCCAGCTCGTCGAGCGCAGCAGTCATAGGATCTCCACCGTCTCTGGACGAGCCGCAGCAACCCCCGCTGCCAGCTCTCGTCTCCATTGCGAAATCGTCTGTAGGGATATACAGTACCCGAATCCGTAGACGATCACGCACGTGAGATCTGATCGAGAATCGTCGGTTCGGTTCGACAGAACAAAACCGGCCCCCAAAAATGACCGTCAGGCAGCCGCTCCACAGCAAGGACTCGAGCTACAACCTCAATCGGCGCAACCTACCTGCCCGATCCGGCCTCGTATTCGGGCTGCGACACAAGGTAATCTTCGCCCACGGTCGCTTTTCGCACGGACACAAGCGCCGCATCGACCGGATTTCCGTCAGCCGGCTCGGATTCTGGAGTTGCCATGTCAACAAGAACAATGCCAGAGACCCGGGAAACATCCGCGACCTAGCGGACCAATGCCGGAAGGTGTGCGTCGTCGCGGAAGGCGAAACAGTGGACCCAGACTCCCTCGGACAACGCCTCGGCCAGACTCTCGACGGAGGCTCCACGTGACCCGCCCGACCGTGCTGGATGTGTTCGCCGGTGTCGGCGGACTGGGGCTCGGTTTCGAGCAGGCTGGATTCGATGTTGTTGCGGCAATCGAGATCGATCCCGTCCATGCGGCTACACACGCCTTCAATTTCCCGCATTGCCGGACGCTGTGTGCCGATGCGACCGAGGTCAGCGGTCACGACATCCGCCGCGGACTATCGAATCCCATAGACGTCATCGTCGGAGGCGCACCCTGTCAGGGATTCTCCATGATCGGCAAGCGGGCTCTCGACGATCCGAGGAACCAACTCATCAAGCACTTCCTCCGTCTCGTCGTCGAACTCAAGCCTTCCGTCTTCGTACTAGAGAACGTCCGAGGACTCACGGTTGGCAAGCACCGCCAGCTTCTGGACGAGTTGACCGGCGAGTTCCAGGCAGCCGGCTATTCAGTGACACTCCCTTGGCAGGTTCTCAACGCGCGCCACTACGGAGTGCCCCAGGATCGGCAACGCCTCTTCCTCTTGGGGACCAAAGGCAGCGCGACGGCCGGTTACCCGATGCCTGAGATCCTCTCTCCTCCCACGACGTGCCGTGACGCGCTGCAAGACCTACCCGACGCAGAGGACTACGACGAGCTCATTTGCACCGATACCGTACGCATCGATACGCCGGTCTCGAATCTGAGCGCCTACGCGAGAGAGATGAGGTGTTTGAGCAACGACGCTTGGCACTTCGGCCACGTTCGCGAGTGGGATCCGCAACTCTTCACTGCAAGCTTGCGAACGGCGCATACCGACGTTTCGCGGCGACGGTTCCGCGAAACCCGACCGGACGCCGTCGAGCCCATATCCCGGTTCTACAAGCTGGCCGCCAACGGCGTCTCGAACACTCTCCGGGCAGGCACGGACTCCGCACGGGGCGCGTTCACGAGCCCCAGGCCGATCCACTATCGCTACGACCGCTGCGTCACCGTGCGGGAAATGGCGCGTCTCCACGGATTCCCGGACTGGTTCCGGTTTCACGTCACGAAGTGGCACGGAGCGAGGCAGATCGGCAATTCGGTTCCTCCGCCTTTGGCGAGAGCAGTCGCCGCGTCGGTTCTCGATTCGCTTGGGGTCGCACCCACCCACCCGACGGGTTCGACTCCGCTTGGCCCGACCAACCTTCTCAGCATGGACATGACGGAGGCGGCCGCTTACTGGAGCGTGGAGGTACCCATCGCCAAGCGAGACCGCAAGAGCGGCGCCACCAAGCGCAAGCAGGAGGATGTCGAGCGCGACCTCGCCCGCGCCACCGCATGAGCTACAACAGCATCATCGAGCGCGTCTTCCTCGACCGGTACCGTCCCGGCGACATCGAAGTCGGATTCGTTCGGGAAGACTTGGTTGATGCGGCAACAGACCTCGGCGTCGCAGTTCCCAGGAACCTCGGCGATGTGCTCTACACGTTTCGTTATCGTCGTCCGCTCCCCAAAGCCATCGTGGAAACGGCTCCCACTGGCCAAGAGTGGACGATCCGCGGTGCCGGACAGGCCGCGTACACGTTTCGACTCGTTAACGTCAACCGCATAGTTCCAAATCCCGCCCTGATGACGATCAAGATTCCGGACGCCACCCCGGAGATCGTCTCCGCTCATGCGATGTCCGATGAGCAAGCGCTCTTGGCTAAGATCCGGTACAACCGCCTCTTGGACGTGTTTCTGGGCGTCTCCGCATA
>CAZJRX010000021.1:18393-20511 GCA_964548145.1 uncultured Pseudomonadales bacterium
CTTCAGAATCACCTGCGGACAACCGTCCGTCATATCGGGCAGATCGAGGTTGACGAAATCTATGTCGCCGTGGACAGCACCGGCAGGCAGTTCGTGTTGCCCGTCCAGGCGAAGGGCGGGAGCGATCAGTTGTCCGTCGTTCAGTCGGAGCAGGATTTGCTCTGGTGCCGTGAGCGACTACCGGACCTGATCTGTCGTCCCATCCTCACCCAGTTCGCGCAAGACGACCTGATCGCCATGTTCGAGGTTGCGCTGGAAGACGATCAACTCAAGGTTGTGCAAGAAAAGCACTACCGCCTCGTCCCGGCTTCCGAAGTGACCCAAGCCGACCTGTTGAGGTACCGAGACTCCGCCTAGACGATCCGCGACGCGCCAAACACCCACAAGGCTCAGAGGCTTACGAACACGAAACTTCTGACAGTCGCGGGCAGTCCGCTTGTCACCGACTCCCATCGGCGACGTTGTGCCTCTCGGATCAGTTCAGCGCTTCGACCAACCTGTCCGCGATTTGCGAGACTTGATTGGCTGCGGCGCGGATCACTGCGTCGCGCTCTACCCCGACTCTGAGGTGAATCGGGAAACTGCGCCGCCACTCTTCATCGGCAACTACCGCATCGCCGAACAAATGCTCGAACTGCGTCCAGATCGGGTCTACACCACCCCACTCACCTTGGTTAGAAATCCACCAAAGCGGAGTCGTCTGCTCCCGTCGCCACAACTCCAGATCCACGCCTAGCCAGATCCCAATCTGATCCTTCAACAACAGATATCGTCCGGTCTGGTGGAAGCCGTGCGACGGTCGCAGGCCTTTGGTGCTCGCCACGCCCCGATTCCTGAGTTCCTGAACAATCTGCCCAACCAAGTCGCCGTAGTTGATCATTCGGGAAGGCATGTACACGTCTGTGAGTTCCTCCAACCGCAGGGGGAGGAACGCGCTATCGTTCATTTTGTCCGTAAGCGCCCGCAACTGGGCCACGTCCGGCTCGATTTCCGCAACGGTCGCAAGCTGTTGCAGAACGCGACGCCAACTCGTCACCGCGAGGATTCGCCCGTGCGGCAGTGTGGCGGTAGGTCCGGGCGTTTCGTGTTCGTTCGTGATGGACCATCCGTTATTGCGGCAGCGCTCGGTGAGCTCCCGCCATACGGTCGAAACGCGGTCCCTCGGAGTTATGAAGAGCAGCAGTGCACCGTGACCGTCCTTGGGTAGTTCCTCGAGGTACTTAACGGGCTGGCGGTCCGTGAGACCGGCCCAGAATTTGTTCTCCACAAGCACGCGACACGTGTCCGACTCGTCGTAAATCGAAAGGTCGGGTCGGGCGTCATAGTCGCCGTGAGCTGTCTCACTCTTGACTCGACGCACCGTGACTTTTCGCCGGATTTCTTCCGGCCATAACTCCGCAAACTTGGCCAAGGCGCTTTCGTTGTTGAGGAGGTACTCCAAGGCCAGCGTCGCGGCGGGCTCTGGGGCGCTGTTTCGTAGGATCACATGGGCGAACACGCTTGAGTCGGACATGGGTCTTGTTCCTTGAGGGTCAGTCCGCTGCAGCGAGGTCTTGTTTTGGAGCCCCATCCGCAGTTGCGGAGCCAATTCCGGACTTGAGCTGCGCATTCAGCCGCGCTAGCGGCTCCGAGAACGCGGCCTCAAGCCGCACGATGTGATCGCACAACCAGCTCACCATTTCAGCCCAGACCGACTCGTTGAATCCATCAAAGGGACTCGAATACACAATCCGGCTAGCCTTCTTGTCCTCCATGCGCCGCCATTCGAAACCGTCGCCGAACCGGGCCTCGACTTCCGCGCGCGCTGTTGTTCCAGCCGGTCGAAGAGCCACTTGTTCTCGCTCTTCTCCGACCGCTGGAGACTCAATTCCACGCGTGCCTGATTCCTCGCGAAGATGAGCGCGTAGGCACAACCGGACACTCCGGCGCCGCAGTTCAGCCAGTGGTCCCTCGAAGGACTCACGTTCTCGAACAACGACACGTTCCGCTCGCTTAACGCCTCCAGCACCTGTGTCCAGAAGGCATACCGCAGCTTGTAGGTGCGCCTCTGGGCACCCTCGACGGACTTCTCCTCCGAGTCCTTGGCGGCCATTCCGATCATGAAGTCCGCCGCCTCCG
>CAZJRX010000022.1:0-11925 GCA_964548145.1 uncultured Pseudomonadales bacterium
CGAGGGGCTGCGGGAGATCCGCGAGTCGACCAGCGTGACGATCTGCTCCGGCGAGAACCTGTTCACGTCGAGAGACTACCGGCGCTACTTCGAGGCGCGCGCCATGGACGTCTGCATGGTGGACGTGCCCTGGAACGGCTTCGCCAACTCGAGGCGGGTGGCGGACATGGCGGAGACCTTCGAGATCAACTGCGCGCCGCACAACTACTACAGCCATCTATCCACCCTGCACTCACTTCATCTGTGCGCGGTTATACCCAACGTCCGCATATGCGAGATCGACATCGACGACGTGCCGTGGAAGGACGACCTCGTGACCGAGCGGCTCGAGTTCGATCAGGGCCGCGTGTTGATTCCCGACCGGCCCGGCTGGGGCGCGGATCTCAACGAGGAGGTCGCCCGTGAACACGTCTGGGATCGAGGGCGTCCCCCAGGTTACTGGTCCGGGGCACCCAAGACTTGAGCAGCGCAGCTCGCGGCGGCACCCGGCCCGACGAAACGGCGATGATGGTGCGGCATCGAAACCTGGCCCGAGCACGGGCCTTTCGCCGCGTTATGGGGATCTAGCCGTGGCCGCCACGCGCCGCAAGACCAAGATCATCTGCACGGTCGGGCCCGCCACGGCCTCCTACGAGGGTATCGAGCGCCTCTACCGGGCCGGCATGTCGGTCGTGCGCCTGAATATGTCCCACGCCAGCCAGGACCAGGCCGCCGAGTTCATTCACTGGGTGAAGACCCTGAACCGCAAGGTGCGCTACCCGATGCCCATCATGCTGGATACCCAGGGTCCCGAGATCCGAACCGGGCCCCTCGACGAACCGCTGGCGCTACGTACCGGCCAGAAGGTGTTCCTGGATGTCGTACCGCAACCCACCGGCGCCGCGCCGTCCATCGAGGTGAACTACCCGGGGCTCGCCAACGCCGTCTCGGTCGGTGATCGGGTGCGCCTCGACAACGGGCTTATCAACGTCCGGGTCGTCTCCCGCATCGACGACCGGCTCGAATGCGAGGTCGCCGATGGCGGCATGCTCGGCAGCCGCAAGCACGTCAATCTACCCGGCATCGCCGTCAACCTCGCATCGATCACGGCCAAGGATCGAGACGACATCACCTTCGGCATTGCCGAGGAGATCGACTTCATCGCGTTGTCCTTCGTTCGGTCCGCGGAAGATGTCGCCGAGCTTCGCGAACTTCTCGGTCCGAGGGCAGGCCGCGCCATCCAGATCATCGCCAAGATCGAAAACACCGAGGGCGTGCGCAATGCCGAGGCGATAGCCCGGGCCGCCGACGCCGTCATGGTGGCGCGCGGCGACCTTGGCATCGAAACCGACATCGCGACGCTGCCGATCGTCCAACGCCGACTTGCGGAAACGTGCGCGCGCTTGGGCAAGCGCTGCATCGTCGCCACGCATCTCATGGAGTCGATGATCGAGAACCCAATACCGACCCGGGCCGAGGTCACCGATGTCGCGAACGCGGTCTACGAAGGTGCCGACGCGATCATGCTCTCCGGGGAAACCAGCATCGGCGCGTATCCCTTCCGGTGCGTCGAGCAGCTCGCCAACATCGCCGAGGCGAGCGAACGGCAGAAAGGCTTCTCCCTGGACGAGCTGCTTGCCAACGACACCGCGAAACAGCACCTCGCGACCTCCGCCGCGCAGCTCGCCGAGGCCATTCACGCCGCCGGAATCGTGGTCATCACGCGGCGGGGCATTACCGCGGACCTGGTCACCAACTGTCACCCCGGGGTGCCGATCTTCGCGTTCACGAATACCAGCCAGACACGCCGCCGCCTGATGCTGAACCGGGGCGTATTCGCCTACCGCACACCGTTCAGCAACGACCCGGAAAAGACCATTCAAACCGCCTTCGCCGTGCTCCGGGAGCGGGAGGGAATCGATCCCGAGGAATCCGTCGTGGTCATCTCCGACGTACTCGCCGAGACGGCCGTGGACGCAATCCAGCTCCGCGAAGTCGGTCAGGCTTGAGGGGCGTCCCGGGAGGCACGCCGACGCACTCCCCGGACCACGTCGTGGAAGCGGCCTACCCTATTGCGAAGGCGGCGCCCGAACGCCTACACGGCATCCGAGGCGGCTAGATCGGCAACACGAATGCGGACGATGTCCCCGACAATGCCCGCCACGCCACGCAGTTCCGTCACGCAATCCGCTGCCACCGCCTCCGGCGCTTCGTCGGTGAGGATAATGATCGGCACCCAGGGTTCGGCACCCGAACGGATTGCCTGCGGGCGCTGGATCACCGCCTCGATGGAGATTTCGTGGCGACTCAGCACCTCTGCCACGTTCGCGAACACGCCCGGTTGATCGATGGCCGGAATCCGCAGGTAGTGTGGACAGACCACCCGCCCCAGACCGAGCGAGGATAGTCGGCGCTCGGCGGGACGCTGCGCCGGCAACGTGCGACGCGCCACTTCAACGAGGTCGGCGATCACCGCGGAAGCCGTCGGCCGCCCTCCCGCCCCGGGACCCACGTAAAGGGTGGGGCCCACCGCGTTGCCGTGCGTCATGACCGCATTCATGACGCCCGAGACCTTGGCGATCAGGAGTGATTCCGGTACCAGCGTGGGGTGGACACGGGCCTCGATCCCATCCTCGCGCAGGCGGGCGATTCCCAGGTGCTTGATCGAGAAACCGAGCTCCCGGGCATATCGGATGTCGTCGATGTCGATTCCGGAGATGCCTTCGACGTGCACGCCGCGAAAATCGATGTCGGCGTCGAAAGCGAGCGCCGCGAGTATGGCGAGCTTTTGCGCCGCATCAATCCCTTCCACGTCGAAAGTCGGATCGGCTTCCGCGTAGCCCAGTCGTTGGGCGTCGGCCAGCGCCGCACTGAAGTCCCGACCGTCCTCCTCCATCGCCGTCAGGATGTAGTTGCATGTCCCGTTGACGATGCCGGCTATGGCGTCGATACGATTGGCGGTCAGCCCGGTACGCAGAGCGTTGACGATGGGAATGCCGCCCGCCACCGACGCCTCGAAGCCGAGCATGACACCGGCCTTGGCCGCCGCTGCGAAGAGTTCGTCGCCGCAGGACGCGAGTAACGCCTTGTTGGCGGTGACCACGTGACGGCCGGCACCGATCGCCGCGGCAACCACCTCCCTGGCCGTTGTGTCGCCGCCGATCAGCTCGACCACGACATCGACCTCGTCGGTTTGCAGCGTGCCGAGATCCGCAGCGAAGGATGCCGATCCTAAGTCGATGTCCGGCTTGGGCGTCCTGCTGGCAACCCGTACCAGCTCGACCGGCCTTCCGGCCCGGCGCTCGATGGCGGCCGCGTTCTCGATGAGCAAACCGACAACGGTGCCGCCGACGGTGCCGAGGCCCGCCAGGCCAACTCTCAACGGGGTCAAGCTACAGGCCGAGCAATTCGGCGAGATCGTCCGGCGGTACATAGCCCGGGAGCATCTGACCGCTAGGCAGTAGGATCGCCGGGGTTCCCGTGATGCCCATGAGCTGCCCCAACTCGAACTGCTCGCTCACCGGATGGGTCTCGCAGTACCCCTCGGGAATGCCTTCGCCCCGTTTGAGTGCGTCCATCGCGCCGCGGGCGTCGTCCGAGCACCACGCCGCCACCATCTTGTCGTAGGTCGGTGATCCCACCCCGGTACGAGGGTACGCGAGGTAGCGCACCTCGATCCCGTTGGCGTGGTACTCCGGCATCTTGCCGTGCAATCGCCGGCAATAGCCGCAATCCGTGTCCGTGAACACCGTCACCGTCGCCTGGGCGCCATCCTCGGGCGTGAACGTGATGAAATCCGCCGGGTCGATGCCCGCGAGCAGTTCCCGCCGTTCGTAGGCGCGTCTTCGCTCCGTCAGGTTGACCAGATCGCCATCGCGAATCTCGTAGATGCTGCCGGCAATCAGGTGGCGGGCATCACCGGTGACATAGAGCAAGCCACCGTCGGTCAGGACCTCGAACAACCCCGGCACCTCCGATGGGTTGACCCCCTTGATCGCCAGGCCCAGGTCCATTTTCGCGAGGCGCGATGCGAGATCCGCTGCCTTCACGCCCTCCTCGCCGGCAGCCGGAACCCAGGTCAGGGCCGCGACGCACAACACCCCGATCAACGGCATCCCGGTGGTCATGACGAACAGCCGCTTGCTGGCTTCGGACAACACAAGAGACAACCCCTTCGTCTTCGGTCGAAGAAACTAACAGTTGGACATCAACCGCGGGGATGATGTTCCGCGTGCAACCGCTTGAGGCGATCACGCGCGACGTGAGTATAAATCTGCGTGGTCGACAAGTCTCTATGGCCGAGCATCATCTGCACCGCGCGCAGATCCGCGCCGTTGTTGACCAGGTGGGTCGCGAAGGCGTGCCGCAGGGTGTGCGGCGAGATCTCACGGTCGATTCCGGCCGCCGCCGCATAGCGCTTGACGATGTGCCAGAACGTCTGCCGGGTCATGGCCCGGCCCCGGTTGGATACGAACAACGCCGGACTGGCGCGGCCCTTGAGGATCACCGGGCGGGCGCGGTCAATGTAGCGGTCGATCCAATCGATGGCGTTCTCTCCTAAGGGAACCAGGCGTTCCCTGCCGCCCTTGCCCACGACCTGGACCGTCCCGCGACGCAGGTTCAAGGCGGCGACGGTCAGCGACACCAGTTCCGTCACGCGCAAGCCACTCGCATACAGGGTCTCCAGCATGGCGCGATCCCGGTACCCGCCCGGGTTGCCGTCGGGGTCCTGGACTTTCGGCGCCGCGAGCAGACGTTCCACCTCGTGTTCGGAGAGCGATCCCGGCAACGGCCGCCCCATGAGTGGTCGGCGGAGTTTCGCGGTGGGATCGACGGCGATTGCGCCGGTATCCACTGCACGCTGGTAGAACCCTCGCACCGCGGAGAGGAAACGGGCGACGCTTCGCGGCGAGCGCCGATCGGCGAGCCGCGCCGCCAGGTAGTCCTCGAGATCGCCCTCGACCGCTGTCGCCAGATCGCGGCCGAGCCATATGGCGAAACCCTCGAGATCGCGCCGATAGCCTGCCAACGTCGCCCGACTCAACCCCCGTTCAAGCCAAAGGTGATCCAAATGTGCATCGATTGCACCACTTTGGTTCGCTGACAAAGCGGGGGTTTCCGGCATCGTCCGCCATCGGACACGGGACACGAGGCGCCGCGAAGTATACAACTGCTTGAAAAAACAAGGGGAACCGGCAATTACGCCGCCATAAGAGGCGGCTTGGCACGATCCCTGCTGTTGAATTCAGTGCCGGTTCGCGACGTGTCCTTTCTGGCCCTCGTGGCGAGGGGCTTTCGCGAACCGTTCGGCGATCCGGCGCCTCTCCGGTCGCCGAACCTGGACCAGCTTGCCGGGCGGGTGGTTCTCCCCTTCGAACCCACCCCGCGTCAAGCTGGTCATCTTTTTTCGACCTTGCCGTGATACGGTCGGATCGATCAGACCTTTTCGCGAATCCTCGCCGCGCGACCACGTCGCTCGCGCAGGTAGTAGAGCTTCGCCTTGCGCACATCGCCCCGGCGTTTGACGCCAATCGACGCGATCAGCGGGCTGTGCGTCTGGAAGGTGCGCTCGACACCGACGCCGTGGGATATCTTGCGTACCGTGAAGGCCGAGTTGAGGCCCCGGTTGCGCTTGCTGATCACCACGCCTTCGAACGCCTGCAAACGCTCGCGGGAACCCTCCCTGACGCGTACCTGCACCACGACGGTGTCGCCGGGAGCGAACGCCGGGATGTCCGCGTTCAACTGTGCGGATTCCAGTTCCTCGATGATCTTGTTGCGATGCATGCCTCTCTCCTTCGAATCGGTGGGGCTCGAGTCCCTGCGCAGCCCGCGATGTTCACACGCGGGTTGCATTGGTGTAGCGGTCAGGGTCGCTCTTGGACGGCTCGTGAGGCGAGACGCGCTAGCGTTCTTGACCGGCACTCATCTATTTACATTTACTCGCCATGACTTGCGTGGCTTGCGCCGATGTAGCTTGCGAGAAGCTCCCTGTCGTCGGCATTCAGATCCCGGTCCAGAAGCGCTCCAGGGCGGCGCCGCCAGGTTCTCCCCAGCGCTTCGCGGCGACGCCAACTCGCCACGGCCGCATGGTCGCCGGATAGCAGTACCTTCGGCACGCGGTTGTCGCCGTCCATCTCGGGACGCGTATATTGAGGGTAGTCGAGCAATCCGTCCATATGCGATTCTGCAACCACGGAATCCGGGTTTCCGAGCACCCCCGGTAGCAGCCGAGCCACGGCGTCCAATACGACCAGGGCGGCCAACTCACCCCCGGACAGCACGTAGTCGCCGATCGACACTTCGAGATCGACATCCGCCGCGAATCGCTCGTCGACACCTTCGTATCGGGCGGCGACCAGAACCAGGCCCGGCAGCGTCGCCAGTTCCTTGGCCAGACGCTGATCGAACTGCCTGCCCTGCGGACTCAGCAACACGACGGGAGAATCGTGCGGTACTGCCTTCTGCGCCTCCCGTACGGCCGCCCGCAGCGGTTCCACCATCATCACCATTCCCGGCCCTCCCCCGAACGGGCGGTCGTCCACGGTCCTGCGGGCATCGGTGGCATAGGCGCGGGGATTGAAGTGGCTGTAGGCGAGCCGTTTGTCGCGCGTCGCCCGACCGATCACGCCGACCTTGAGAAACGCATCGGCCAATTCGGGGAACAGACCGACGAGCGCCGTGGCATACGCGTCCATCGCCTTACCGCCAGTCCGATTCCCAGTCGACGACCACGCGGCGCGATTCCGGGACCACGGCTAGCACCCATTCATCCACGAAGGGGATCAGCCGTTCCCCCAGGTCGTCGAGAACCACCAGCACGTCGTGAGCAGGCGTGGCCATCAGTCGGCTCACCTGGCCCAAGGATTCCCCCGTCCTGTTGACGACGTCGGCACCGATCAAGTCGCGCCAGTAGTACTCGCCCTCGTCGGGGGGTGGCAGCACGCTCGCGGGCACACCGATCCCGCAGCCGCGCAGTTCTACGGCTTCCTCGCGGCTCCCCGCGCCCGAAAACCGGGCAATCAAACCGTCGCCATGACGGGCGGCCTCAACGTCGAGTGGCGTCCATCCGGCGTTCGTTGCGGCATCGCGGCTGAGCTGCCATGGCAGGTACCCCAGCAGGTTTTCGGGCGGATCCGTGTAGGATCGGACATGCGCCCATCCATTGACCCCGAACGGCGCACCAACCAGCCCCACCAGGACGATGGCCTCGTCGTCGATCATGCTTCGGGGCCTGGGGGTATCCGGTGACATTCTTCAGGCTTGGTCGGAGGCCGGTGCAGGATCGCCGCACGACCCGGCAAACGCGACGATGCGGGCTAGCTGGGCTAGCCCGGTTCGGAAGAAGACTCGACGTCGTCAGCGGGCTCGGCCTGCCCAGCGTCAGGCTCGATGCCGGCGGTTTCGGATTCCTCGGCGGCGGATGCTTCGGCGGCAGCTTCCGCGTCGGCGGCGGCTTGGGCCATCGCCTGCTCCGCCACCGACTTGCGCCAGCGGGAAAGAAGCTGCTTTACCCGGTCGGTGGGTTGCGCGCCAGACGCCAGCCAGTAGTCAACCCGATCCAGGTCGATCCGGAGTTCCTCTTCGCGTCCCCGTGCGACGGGGTTGTAGAAGCCAATTCGCTCGATAAAGCGACCGTCACGCTTGGCGGCCCGTTCGGCGACCGTAACGTGATAGAAGGGCCTCTTCTTGCCCCCGTGGCGAGCCAGCCGGATAGTGACCACGTTTGGCCCTCAAGATCAAAGGCGCGCGATTCTATCAGGCGGTTCGCCCGAAGGCGATGGGCTTGGGTACTGGCAACGCTAACGCGTCTCCCGAGTACGGGAGCGCGCCCCAGACTGACGAGATTCGATCGGGCGCGTCGCGAGTCTAGCGTCGCCGCCGCCGCGGCATCGGTTGCCCACCCCGCGTCGCACCCCGGGACGCGTTATCGGCGGCGGCCAAACCCCGCATCATCCGATCCATGCCACCCTTGCGGGTGACCTTTCGCATGACTTTCTGCATTTGCTTGTGCTGCTTCAGGAGCTGGTTTACGTCCTGGATCCGCGTGCCGCTGCCGCGGGCGATGCGGCGCTTGCGCGAACCGTTGATGATGTCGGGGAAGTGGCGTTCCTGGCGCGTCATGGAGTCGATGATTACCTCCATTCGCCGATACAGCGCCCCGTCCAACTGCGCCTGGGCACGCGGCGGCAGCTGACCCATGCCGGGCAGGCGGTCCATGAGTGCCTCCATGCCGCCCATGTTGCCCATCTGCTGAAGTTGGTCCCGGAAGTCCACGAGGTCGAACTTCCTGCCTTTCTGGATCTTGCGCGCCAGACGGTCTGCCTTCTTCTTGTCGACCCGGCGTTCCGCCTCCTCGATCAGGCCGACGACGTCGCCCATGCCGAGAATGCGCGACGCGATCCGGTCTGGATGGAATGCTTCCAAGGCGTCGGTCTTTTCGCCGACGGCGAGGAACTTGATCGGCTTGCCGGTCACCGCGCGTACCGACAACGCCGCGCCGCCCCGGGCATCGCCATCGGCCTTGGCAAGCACCACGCCGGTCAGCGGCAGCGTCTCGTGGAATGCCTTGGCCGTCACCGCGGCATCCTGGCCGGTCATCGCATCGACCACGAAGAGAGTCTCCACCGGATCGAGCGTCCGGTGAATCGCCGCCACTTCCGCCATCATTTCCTCGTCGATGGCGAGCCGGCCGGCCGTGTCGACGATCAGCACATCGTCGAGTCCCTTCTTGGCGTCTGCAAGCGCACCCTTCGCGATCGCCACGGGTTTTAAGTCCGTGCTGCTTGGGATGAACCGGGCGCCGGCTTCGGCGGCCAGTGTCTCCAGTTGCTCGATGGCTGCCGGACGGTAGACATCGGCGCTCACCACCGCCACGCGTTTGCGCTCCCGCTCCTTCAGGTAACGCGCAAGCTTGGCCACGGTTGCTGTCTTGCCAGCGCCTTGCAAGCCAGCTAGCAGGATCACGGCGGGGGGCGTCGTCGACAGGTCGAGGGCGTCGTTGGCTTCGCCCATCAACCGGATCAACTCCTCCTGGACGACCTTGATGAACGCCTGGCCGGCATCAAGCGCCGCCGCCACGTCGCTGCCACTCGCTCGTTGCTGAACGTCGGCGGTGAACGATCGCACCACCGAGAGCGCGACATCGGCCTCGAGCAGGGCGAGACGCACCTGGCGCACGGAGTCACGGATGTTGTCTTCGGTGAGACGCCCGCGCCCGGACACCGCGCGCAGGGTCTTCGTCAAACGTTCGCTTAAGCTCTCGAACATGGTCTGGGGAGTTGGGGCGATACCCGGATTGTCGCGCACGCCCAAGCGTTGTGCCACACTCGAACTCTGGCCCGCGCACGATCGACTACTACGTCGAATTTCTAAGGATCGTGTATGTAGAGGCGCCGCGCATGCAACATTGGAGGAACATGATCGTGGACACCGCAAACAGGCACTACCGTTGTTCGGCCCGGAGCACGGCTTTGACCAGATTGGTGACGTTCTTCGTGGCCGGAGTCGCCGCGTCCGGATGGGCGCAGGACGACCACGATCACGACCATGACCACGCCGACGAGATTGAACACCATGTGCCCCTGTTCCCGACCGCAGGGAACGAATACCGGCAGGGCTTCGTGCGCATCATCAACCACGATGACCATCACGGCGAAGTACACATCCAAGCGATCGACGACACCGGCCACGAGGCGGACGAGGTTACGTTGACGATCGAAGAAAACGACACCGTGCACTTCAACTCGGACGACCTTGAAGACGGCGGCACAGCAGCCGAGGACAAGGGACTTGCGGGCCGCACCGGTTCCCCCATGGGGGGCGACTGGCGGCTCAAGCTGACCAGCAGCCTCGACATCGAGGTGCTGGCCTACGTTCGGCATAAAGACGGGTTCCTGACGTCGATGACCGATACCGCGCCGGCCCACGGTCCCCGTCACCGGGTGGCCGTGTTCAACCCGGGCAGCAACCGCAACCAGGTGAGCCACCTGCGTCTGATCAACCCCGGCGACGAAAGTGCGCAAGTCAACATCGTGGGTATCGATGACGGGTCGGAGTCGCCGGGCGAAACCGTGGGCGTGAGCGTCGGTGCAGGTCAGTCCCTGACGCTATCCGCCGAGGTCCTGGAGGATGGGAGCAGCGACTTCGCGGGCATGCTCGGCGACGGTTCGGGCAAGTGGCAACTGAATATCGTCGCCTCGCAGCCGATCATGGTGATGAGCCTCATGGAGAGCACCATGACCAATCAGTTGACCAATCTCTCCACGGCACCGATGACCGAGTTCGAAACCGCCCGCGAGGTGTTCGACTCAGACGTCAGCCCGTCGATTGTTCAAACAAAGTGCGTCAACTGCCACGTCGAGGGCGGCCAGTCGGGCCACACGCCCTTGGTGTTCGTCGGTTCGACCACCGACGACCACGAACACACCAACTTCGACGTGTTCAAGGACTACGTGGCTGACAGCCACGACGACCACGACCACGAAGACGACCGACCCGTCGGCGTGATTCTCGACAAGATTCAAGGCAATCAAGGTCACGGGGGCGGCCAGCAGGTGGCGGCCGACACGGAGGACTTCCGCAACATGCAGCGGTTCCTGTGGATTCTCGAGGACGAAGTCGCCGACGAGCCGGACGACCACGTCCACGAATGACGGCGTTCCCTGCTCCTACTACGCCACGAACGTGATGAAAGGCAGCAGGCTGGCCGCGAACGACATCAACCCGGTGAACACCGGCACACCCAACAACCCCGCGACGATCAGGGCCAAGAGCGCGAACACGCCATAGCGGGCGTTGTAGTACCTGTAGAGCCGCGCCAGGCGCTCCGGAAGGAAGTACGGCAGGATGTAGTGGCCGTCCAAGGGTCCCAGCGGAATCAGGTTGAAAACCATCAGCAACAGGTTCACTTGGACCAGCAGGCTGAAGAAGGTGACCACGTTCGCGCCGAAGAAGAACTCCACGCCCGTCATGCGCATCGAGATAAAGAAGTTCCAGGCGACGGCAGCAAGGATCAGGTTCATCCCCGGTCCCGCCGCCGCGACCCAGAGATCCGCCCACTTGGAACGGAAATAACGGGGGTCCGTCGGCACCGGCTTGGCGTAGCCGAATCCCACCAGCACGACCATCAACAACCCCATGGGGTCGATGTGCGCCACCGGGTTGAGGGTTAGGCGCCCGGCCCGCTCCGCCGTGTCGTCTCCGGACAGCTTCGCCACGTAGGCGTGGCCAAACTCGTGACACGACAACGACAGCACCAAGGCAGTCAAGAGCAGCGCGAACAGCAGGACCTGCCCTTCGAAGATCAGTCCGACCATGGCTTTCGGGTCGCTTTCCGGTTGCGTGGGTGACTTGGAGCCGGAGCCCTAGTCGTCCCCGACGAGGCTGTCGATCAACTGGCCGGGCGCTTCGTGGTCGCCAAGGTGCGCTGCCAAACCTTCACGCAGGTCGCGGACCACGCCCGGGTTCGCCGCAGCCACATCGTTCTCGGCGAAGGGATCCGCGACGATGTCGTACAACTCGGGCGGGCCCGACGCCCCGACCGGCGCAAGGCCCCAGCGACCATCGGTCACCCACGGCGTGACGCACTTCGGCGGCAGACGACCGTCGTCCCGGGGGCGCACAAACGTCCCGGTGACGGCAAGGTTGCGGTGATTCGGCCGGCTGTCGAGCAACGCCGTCGCGAAACTCCGGCCCTCGAAGGCTTCCGGCGGTTCAAGACCGACCCCCGCCAAATCGCTCAACGTCGGCTGGATATCGACGGGTTGCGCCAGCATGTCTAGGCGCTTGCCGCGCGGGATGTCGCCGCCGGCGATGAGGAACGGCACATGACCCACCTCGGGGTAGATGGGCCAATAGCGGTCGTCGTGGTCGCAGATATTGCTCTTGCCGGTGCGGTTGTGTTCGCCGAGGCTGGTGCCGTGGTCGCTGGTGACGACGACGATG
>CAZJRX010000022.1:11935-19488 GCA_964548145.1 uncultured Pseudomonadales bacterium
CCCAGAGTGCGAGGTCGTCGATCTTCTGCAGAATCCGCCCCAAGTGCCGGTCGACGAGTTCGGTCTCGGCGGCGTAGTGCGCCCAAAGGTTCAAGAGTTCCTCGGGGGAATAGTCCGTCGCCGGGCCGTAGTTGCAGTGCAGCATGGGCTCGCCGTCGTAGTCGGGATCGTATTTGCGCACGAGATACTCCGGCGGATCCCAGGGTTCGTGGGGATCGAAGAAGTCCACCCACAGGAAGAACGGCGCGGCGAGATGGTTCTCCTCCAGCCACTGCACGGCCGTGGCGGCGGTCTTGGCGCAGAACGTCTCGTCTTCCCGGCTCGCGTAGCGGTTGATCCAGCGGTGCATGTCGGCCAGCGTCCTGCCCTGGAAACTGGGCGTGGAGCGGGTCTTCGTCGCTGGCATCACCTCGGTGATGTCGTCGTTCAAGTGCAAGAGGTGTCGGTCGCCCTCCTGACCGCGATGCTGGTAGGCGGCCTGGAAGCCCTGGTTGAACCGGGCGTTGAACAGGTGCGGACAGTCGCACAGCAATTGCGTCGCGTAGCCGTCCCGCGCCAGACCGCGTGCAATGTGGTTGCGTCCCGACAGGTCGATCGGCTGCCAGGGGTAGTGCGGCCAGCCCAGCCGTCCGGTCGCCACGTCCGTACGGTGCGGAATCGTCGGGAAACTGCCGGTGTAGAAACCCTCGATCTCGGTGGCGCGTTGCGCCGCGAACGCGTCCAGTTCCGGTGTCCTCACGGGACGCTTGGCGCGGTCGCCGAGATTGTCGAAGCGGAAGGTGTCGGTAATGAGCAGGATGATGTTTTTCACGAATACCTCTCGAAGTCATTGGCGGTTCGGGCCGGTTTCGCCTCCATTGGGTCTTCGTCGGCCAACGCCTGTTGCCGTTTGCGTTCCAGGCCGAAGGCCACGCGGGCGACCACCATCCCGGCAAGCAGGCCGAACAGGTGGGCCTCCCAGGACACGCCGTCGTCCCGGGGCACCACACCGAAGATCATGCCGCCGTATAGGAAGACCACCAGGGCCGCGACGCCGATGGACTGCCAGCTCCGCTCGTAGAACCCGCGCGTGACGAGGAAGCCGAGATAGCCGAACGCCAGGCCGCTGGCGCCGATGTGGGCGGCATTCCTCCCGAAACACCACAGCAACACGCCGCCGAGCAGCATGATCATGAACGTCACGGCGCCGAAGTAGCGGATGCCCCGGAACATCACCATCCCGCCGAGTATGAGAAGCGGCATGGTATTGCTGATCAGGTGCCACCACGAGCCATGCACGAACGGCATGCCGACAATGCCGGGGAGCGAGCGGATATCGCGGGGGATCACGGCAAGGTGATAGAGCAGGTAGTCGCTGTGGAACACCAGCGCGAATCCCGAAACACCCCAAACCACGCCCAGGCACATCATGAGCACGAGAATGCGGTTCTTGGCGGGCGATTCCATGGCAGTTCAGGGAACCAGCGCGTCGGCGCCGAGGCGCTCTTCAAGCCAGGTTTTGAGCGGAACGTCCTCGTCGGTCGGCGACGTGTAGCCGAAGCCGCCGTTGGGACTAATGCCCAGCAACTGCCGCCGGATCGGGTCGGCACCGTCGAGGTAGTGCGCCACCGTCATGTCGTCCCGGGGCCTTAGCCAGCGGTAGCTGTAGCCGAGAAAGAGCACCTTGCGGGTCACATCCGAGCGGTTGTAGCCCGGGGAATGCCAAAGGCGCCGGTCGAAGAACACCGTATCGCCGGCATCCACGCGCACCGGGGTTGCGTCCGGGTGGTCGAGCTGGTCGTCTTCGGGCAGGTCGAGCCGGTTCAGGCGGTGGCTGCCCGGGACGACGTGGAAGTTGCCGCGGTCGGTGTCCATCGTGCTCGTGAAGAAGAACCCCACTTTCAGGGACACCCGGGGTCGGGGTTCCCCTTCAAGTTCGAGGTTCAGCCGCCCGCTGTCCTGGTGCCAGCCAAGCCGGAACCGTCGCGACACATGGTCCTTGGGCAGCGGCGGCGTGATGATCAGGTGCGAGTGGTAGAGCTGGATGTTCCAGCCCAGGATGTCCACCACCTTCATGAAGGTCTGCGGCAGGTCCAACAGCTCGAGGAAGGCATCGTCCTTGCCGATGGCGTCGAGCAGGTTCATGGGTTGGTGGGGTTTGAGGCGGCTGTTCTTCGGACGCCACTCGGCATCCAGACGCCCGGCGGCAGTCGCGAGGCGGTTCACCGTGTCGGGCGGCAGGACATCCGGAACCACCAGGTAGCCCCAGTCCTCGAACTGCTTGCGCTCGCTGTCGCTCAGCCGATGGGCAAGGCAGGATTCGTCCACCGCGACGCTCTCGTCAGCTCGAATGGGACTCCGTGATCGCCTGGTTTGCCAGCACCCGCAGTTCCTGTCGGAACGGCCAAGGCGAACCCATGAGCTGGATCATGCCGATCACCACCATCTCCTCTACTGGATCGACCCAGAACACCGTCCCGGCCGCGCCACCCCAACTGTATTCGCCGAGGGATCCGATGATGCCGGATCCGACCGGATTGGTGTTGACGCCGAACCCGAGCCCGAAGCCGAAGCCCCGCGTTTCGGCACCCGAGAGCGGCCTCTCCCCGCTACCGGCCCCCGTGACCGTTGCCGGCAGGTGGTTGGCGGTCATGAACTCGACCGTCTTGGGGCTCAGTATGCGCACGCCATCGAGTTCGCCGCCCCGGCGCACCATCTCGGCGAAGCGCAGGTAGTCCATGGTCGACGAGACGAGCCCGCCGCCGCCGGAGAACATCTGCGTTTCCTCGTACGGCGCGTCGAACTGAACCAACCGCTCCTCCTCGCGGTTCCAGGCATGATTGGGCAAGAGTCGATCAAGCTTGTCCGCCGGGACGTTGAAGAACGTGTCCGCCATGCCTAGGGGATCGAACAGGCGTTCCTTGAGGAAGACATCGAAGGACAGCCCGCTCAAACGCTGCACCACCAGCCCGGTGACGTCGACGGCTACGCTGTAGTGCCACCGCTCGCCCGGCTCGAACATCAACGGCAGGGTTCCGAGCCGTTCGGCGAACTCGTCCAGGTCCTTGCCGGCGAGGGGCTCCACCTCCCCGTATTTCGCGTCCACCGGATTCCCGCCCGGGTTGAAGCCGTAGGAAAGGCCGGTGGTGTGGGTCAGCAGGTGGCGCATCGTCATCGTCCGCTGGGCGGGCACCAATTCGCCGTCGACGAGGATGTCGAGGTCGGCGAGTTCAGGCACGAACTTCTCGACCGGATCGGAAAGCGCGAACTTGCCTTCCTCGTAGAGCATCATCGCCGCGACGGCTGTGATGGGCTTGCTCATGGAGTAGATGCGGAACAAGGCGTCCTGGGTCATCGGCCGGTCGTCGTCCGCGCCACGCTGTCCCACCGCCTCGAAGTGCACGATCTTGCCGTCTCTGGCCACCAGCGTGACCACCCCCGCAAGCTTGCCCTCGTCGACGTAGCGCTGGGTCGTCGCCGTGATGCGGCCGAGGCGTTCGGCGGACATGCCGGCGTCGGCTGCCAAGGCGTCGACGAGCCCGGTCTGCACCGGGGCTTCGACGGCCTCGGGCGCGGTGACCTGGACGTCCGAAACCTCGACACAGCCCGCCAATCCGCCAAGCAGCACCGCTGCCAACACACTCATGCACTTGTCCATGCGTCTCCCCGCATTCCGTCGATGCAAGCGTACGAGTCTATCAGCCCGTCCGGCTCTTGCGGCGGGGTGTCACCGCGCGAGCCAATCGACGTAGGTCTCTCTCAGGACGTTCTTCTGAACCTTGCCCATGGCGTTGCGCGGCAATTCGTCAACCCGGATCACCGCCTTCGGGTGCTTGTAGCGGGCGAGCCTTCTCCCCAGGAACCGATCCACGCGGGTCTGGTCGACGCCGCCCTCCGAGACCACCACGGCGACCACCGCTTCGCCGAAGTCCGGGTGCGGAACGCCGATCACCGCCGACTCGGCCACCTCCGGCATCGCGTCGAGCAGGTCCTCGACCTCCTTGGGGTAGACGTTGTAGCCGCCGGAGATGACGAGATCCTTGGAGCGGCCGACGATGGTCAACCTGCCTTCCCCGTCCATGGTGCCCAGGTCGCCGGTCACGAAGAACCCGTCGGCGCGAAACTCCGCCGCCGTCCGTTCGGGCTGTCGCCAGTAGCCCTTGAAGACGTTCGGCCCGCGTAGTTCGATGTTGCCGACCTCGCCGCGCGGAAGTTCATTCCCGTCGTCGTCCGTGACCCGGACGGCAATTCCCGGCAGCGCGAACCCCACCGTTCCGGCAACCCGTTCGCCCGCCAAGGGGTTGGACGTGTTCATGAGGGTTTCGCTCATGCCGTACCGTTCGAGGATCCGAAAGCCCGTGCGTCGTTCGAACGCCGCGAAGGTCTGCTCGGTGAGCGGCGCCGAACCCGAGATGAAAAGGCGCATGTTGCTGCACGAGGCGGCGTCGAAGGAGGCGTCGGCCAGCAGCCGTGTGTAGAACGTTGGGACACCCATCAGGACGGTGGAACGGGAGAGCTCCCCGAGGAGCGCCGCGACATCGAAACGCTTCAGCAGAATCACCGGCGTGGCGTTGAAGAAGGCGCAATGCAGGGCGACGAACAGGCCATGCACGTGAAAGATCGGCAACGCGTGCAGCAGCACATCGTCGTCGCGCCAACCCCAGGCTTTGCAAAGCGTCTCGGCGTTGGAGACGAGGTTCGCGTGGGTCAGCATCGCACCCTTGGACCGACCCGTCGTGCCCGAGGTGTAGATGATCGCGGCGAGATCGTCCGCCGCCCGCTCCGCTGTCGCTGGCGCCGGTGCCGCCTCCTTCCAAAACGAACCGGATCCGTCATCGTCGAGAACGGCCACTGGCACGTCGGCTTCGAAACGATCGCCGGCGACCAGCAACGCCGGCTGGCAATCGGCGATGAAGTACTCGACCTCCGGTTTGGTGTATGCCGTGTTGATCGGCACGTAGACCGCACCGGCTCTCGCACACGCGAGGTAGAGCGCAACCGCCTGGGGCGTCTTTTCCACCTGCACGAGGACGCGGTCGCCGACACCCACACCCCACGCGGCGAGCGCCGCCCCGGCCCGGTCGACTTCGGCGAGCAGTCGAGCATAGGTCCAATCCTCGCCACCCGGGCAGATCAGGGCCGGGGCGTCCCCGGCACGGCGAAACGCCGGCTCGAAGCACGAATAGATGTTCATCGTCCGAGACTATCCTATCGGCTGCACTGGCGTTTTCACCATGCCGACCCAATAATCCGCGCCGGACGGGGAAGCAAGCAAACTGGAACGGATTGCGGTGACGACGGAATTGTGGCGGCCAGGTTCAGCCGCCATCGCCGACGCGAACCTGACGCGGTTTGCCGGGAGATTGGGCTTTGCGCCGCCCGACTACGCGCCACTGCACCGCTATTCCATCGATCACCGGGACGAATTCTGGCAAGCGGTCTGGGACTTCTGCGACGTGGTGGGCGAACGCGGCACGGCGGTGCTTCACGACGGGGATCAGTTCCCGGGTAGCCGCTGGTTTCCCGAGACCCGGCTGAACTTCGCCGAGAACCTGCTTCGCTACCGCGACGACGCAGTCGCCATCGTCTCGGTCCTCGAGAACGGCCAGCGCCGGACGTTTACCTACCGGGAACTGGCCGCCGCGACCGCCGCCTTCCGGCAAACGCTCCTCGACCTCGGGGTTTCGCCCGGGGACCGCGTGGCGGGCTGGCTTCCCAATGTCCCGGAGACGGTCATCGCGATGCTGGCGACGGCCAGCGTCGGGGCCGTGTGGTCATCCTGCTCACCGGACTTCGGCGTCGAGGGCGCTCTCGACCGGTTCGGTCAGATCGAGCCGATGGTGCTCATCGCCTGCGACGGCTACGAGTACGGGGGCAAGCGGTTCGATGTCCGCGACCGGGCGCATGCCGTACAACGCGCGGTCAGCTCCATCGAGCACCTCCTGTGGGTGTCCCTGCTAGGCGCCGTCGAGGACGCCGTCAGCACGGCATGCCGCGAGCATCCCGAAGCCCCCTTGGCGTTCGCCCGCCTGCCCTTCGAACACCCGCTCTACGTGATGTATTCCTCGGGCACCACGGGCAAACCGAAGTGCATCGTACACGGTGCCGGCGGCACACTCCTGCAGCACCTGAAGGAACACCAACTGCACGTCGATCTGACCCGTCGCGATACGCTGTTCTTCTTCACCACATGCGGCTGGATGATGTGGAACTGGCTGGTCTCCGCCCTCGCCACCGGCTGCCGCGTGGTGCTCTACGACGGCTCGCCGTTCCACCCCGGACCGGACGCGCTGCTGGATCTTGCGCAGGACGAGCAGGTCACGGTGTTCGGCGTCAGCGCCAAGTACCTGTCCGCCATCGAGAAGGCCGGCGTTCGACCCCGAGAAACCCACGACCTACCGGCTCTGCGATCCGTGCTGTCCACTGGTTCACCGCTCACCCACGAGGGCTTCCGCTACGTTTACAGGGAGTTCAAGGACGACCTCGCGCTGCAGTCGATATCCGGCGGCACCGACCTGATCTCCTGCTTCGCATTGGGTTGCCCCTGGCTGCCGGTCCATGAGGGCGAATTGCAGGCGAAGGGGCTCGGTATGGCGGTGGACGTATTCGACCAAGCGGGACAGCCGATGCCCTCGGGCAAGGGCGAACTGGTGTGTACCAAGTCGTTTCCGAGCGCTCCCGTGGGTTTCTGGGACGATCCCGGCGATGCCAGGTACCGGGACGCGTACTTTGCGAAGCACGAGGGCGTGTGGGCGCACGGCGACCTCGCCGAGTTCACGGCGAACGGCGGTATGATCATCCACGGCCGGTCCGATGCCGTGCTCAACCCCGGCGGCGTGCGCATCGGCACCGCCGAGATCTACCGGCTTCTCGAGGGCATCGACGGCGTCGTCGACTATCTCGCCATCGGCCAGGAGTGGGAGAACGACACGCGCATCGTCCTGTTCGTCGTCATGCGCGACGGCCTCGACCTCGACGACGGGATGCGCGAGACCATCAGGTACCGCATCCGCCGACACGCCAGCCCGCGCCACGTACCGGCGGTGATCGCCGCCGTGCCCGACGTGCCGCGCACACTGAGCGGCAAGGTCGCCGAACTGGCGGTGCGGGAGGTGGTTCACGGGCGCGAGGTCCGCAACACCACCGCCCTTGCGAACCCCGAGGTTTTGGATGCTTTTCGAGACCGCGTTGAACTCGCGTCCGATTGATTTCGTTTGGATCGTCTTTACCTTGCCATACGACCTTGTCGTACGCCTCCGTGCGAGCTAGTCGTACATTCCCGAAAACCATACACATTAAAGGGTTTCGGCGATTTCATAACACTTGACCGAAGGTGTCGGCGATCATTATTGTCGGGCCACTCGTTGGACAGGAACATCCATCGTGCTGGCCACGAGCGCTTCAAGAGAACGATGCCGGGATGCGCGTGGGCAGGTGAGACTTGCAGGCTGAAATGCTGGAACAGGAAAGGCGGTGCCAATCTGAGATCAAGGCGACCGAAGACAAACTCCGATGCAAGCTCACATGGAAATGAACGCGAACACCGACATCGTTCTCTTGAAGCGCTCGTGGCC
>CAZJRX010000022.1:19498-20260 GCA_964548145.1 uncultured Pseudomonadales bacterium
CTCCGCCACCTGAGACTGGTCGTTACGATCGCGGTCGCCGTCTCGTTGGGAGTCCTGGGGCTTTGGGCGAAGGTGATCTTCGATAGCGGCTAGCCCGCTGGGGGCAATCGATGCGACAAAGATCGCTGGACTACTTCGCTTCCAGTCGCCGTCTTCGGTGCCGCCGAAGCACCCAGGCGTAGACCAAGACGTTGATGCCGATGGCGATGCAGCCCAAAACGATTCGGGTCATGGGCGTCAGTATCCCCTCCTGGACCATCTCGGGATAGACGATGGGCATCAGGTAGCGGGCGACGAAGCCACCGGGCCTTGGATCGTCGCCACGCAAGGCGTCCTCCAGATAGGTGAGCGGACACATCCAGTCGGCGAACTGCACCCAGGCACCCCATGCGACTGCGGGGATGTGAATCCACGCGATTCGTGGCCAACGCAGTGCCAACAAGCCGCCGCCGGCGACGAAGGCGATGAACGCCAAGTGGAGGACGACCACGACTTCGGCACCGTTCATGTCACGTCCTGTCCTGACCACGCGGCCGTGGGGAACGCCCTTGTGGCGTCCCGTCGTGACGAACCGACGCCGCTCGGGGTGCCCTTGGGACCACGTGTCTGGTGGGGCTAGCCAGGCTAGCCTCGCTAGCCCGCATTTCTCACCAGTGGCCGCGATGATCGCCGAGGATTTTGGTTCCGTGCGCGTGCTCGCGACCGAGAGCATAGCGGGGACTACGTTTGAGGTCGCATGTGCGCGCACGGGACCAAAAGACC
>CAZJRX010000023.1:0-20188 GCA_964548145.1 uncultured Pseudomonadales bacterium
CAAAGGCCGTGGGACATCCGCCCGGCCCCGTGTGGGACCACCGGCGCGAGTGTCCGGAATCCGACTCGAGTGTCCGGAATCCGACTCTAGCGCCATCGGTTCATCGGGCACGGGACGCCACAAGGGCGTTTCCCCTACACTGCGGTTACGGAGAGCTTCAAGGGAACGACTGAGAGGTATTCGGATTCCTGCTCCAGATCGAGTTTGGTCAAAGGGTGCGCGGCAAGCCACTTGCGGGGAAACGTGATCCGGATCTCCCCCGCGCCGGTCGGCGCAACCCAGAACGCCGGTAAAGCGTTCTCCGTTCGGCCCCGGTGCAGCACCACCGCGAGGCGCAGCAACACGCATAGGGCGACCAGGCCCGGGGACCCTTCCAGTTCCTCGATAGGAAACTTGCGGCGGTGGGAACGGACGAGCATGGACAGGTTGTGCTGTTCCGAACGAGAAAACCCGGGCAGGTCCATGTTGTCGAGCAGATAGCCACCGTGCTTGTGGTACTGGCTGTGGGCGATGTCCATGCCGATCTCGTGCAGCAGGGAAGCCCAACGCAAGAGCCGCGCGGCGGCGGCCCCGGAGAGGGAACCCGACACGCCGTCTAGGCCGGCATTGCGGGAGGAAACGTCCAAGCCGTTCGGGACACCCGCCGTGCCGGCCAGATTCTCCGCGAGATCCCATGAGACCTGTTCGAGTATTCGGGCCACGGTGCCGGCGACCCGCCGCGCATGGGCCGCATTGACGTGGTATCGCTGCATGAGATCGGCCACGGTCGTCTCACGGATGTCGTGGGCGTGGACCCGGCCTAGGAGATCGTGCAGCAGCCCCTCGCGCAGCGCGCCGTCCGACACCGTCATGGTGTCGATGCCCAGCGCCTCCACGACGGCGGCGGTAATCGCCAGACCACCCGCGAAGACCGGCGCCCGGTCGGCGTCCACGGCGTCGAGCCCGATGTCGTTGCTGTGGCCCTTGTCCAGCAAGTGGTCCTTCAATGTCGCGAGACCGTCGTGCGTGATACCTCGTTCGCCCGTCAACTCGAGGATGGCGTCGTGGATGGCGAGGATCGAGCCGGACGCGCCGATAGCCGTGTCCCACCCGCGCGCCCGGTAGATCGCTTCGAGCACCTCGAGTTCCTGGCGGGCGGCGTTCTCCGCGTCCCGGAACCGGTGTCCAAGAAGCTTGCCGTCGCCGAAGAACGCCTCGGACATCGACACGCAGCCCATGTAGAGGCTTTCCATCAAGTGCGGTTGGAACTGGCGGCCAAGGATGAGCTCCGTGCTGCCGCCGCCGATGTCCACCACCAAGCGGGTCTCGGCACTGTCTTCGATGGGTTCGAGGGAGTGCGAAACGCCGAGGTAGATTAGGCGCGCCTCCTCACGACCGCTGATGATCTCGACGCGATGCCCGAGCGCGCGTTCGGCGGCCTCGATGAAATCCTGACTGTTGCGTGCCTTGCGCAGGGTGTTGGTGCCGACGACGCGGACATTGCCCGGTGGAAGGTCGCGGATCCGCTGGCCAAGCCGTTTGAGGCAGGCAATGGCCCGGTCGCCAACCGGCGCAGCGAGGGTGTTGTCCACCTTCAGCCCCTCCGCGAGTCGCACCATCTCCTTGTGCCGGTCCACCACCTGCAAGCGGTCGCCGTGGTCGTAGGCGACGATCAAGTGGAAGCTATTGGAGCCTAGGTCGAGCGCGGCATAGGGTTGTTCGGCTTCCCTGCCTCCCGGGGCGATGTCGTAATGCTCCGCCACGCGGGCCATTCTACCGGGGACGGGCTTGTCCCGTCCCGCAAGCTTGGCCCGTTCCCCATCGGCCGATGTACCTTGGCGTAGCGTGGTGCGGGCGGGGACGAGCCCGGAGCGAGATTCCCGCCGGCCACGCGTCGGCTGGCGGATTTGGCGATAATCCGACGGGTGGGATCAGGGATTGGAACGATGAACGATTTCGACAGCCGCGCCTATCGCGACACGATGGGCCAATACTGCACCGGCGTCGTGATCGTCACCGGCAACGAGGACGGCACCCTGGTCGGATTCGCCGCCCAATCCTTCGTGTCGCTGTCGCTGGACCCGCCGCTCATCGCCGTTTGCCCCGCCAAGACCAGTACGAGCTGGCCGCGCATCCGCGCCACGGGCAGTTTCTGCATCAACGTGCTGGCCCACGACCAGGAAGCGGTCAGCGAAGCGTTCGCCCAATCCGGACGCGCCGCAGACGTGCCGTGGACCACGAATGCGACGTCGGCCCCCATCCTGGCGGGGGCAATCGCCTACGTCGAATGCGCGGTCGATGCGGAGCACGATGCCGGCGACCACACGGTCGCGGTCGGCCGAGTCCTAGCTTTCAAGACCCTACGGCCCGCCACCCGCCCGTTGATCTACTTCCGGGGAGAATACGGCGTGTAGGGGGGCACCCTCGTGGTGTCCCGCCTGTGAGACCCCTTGCCGCCGGGACGGAACGGGCGAAGACCAGCGTCAGTTCGCGGATCGCACGAAGATGGCCTGTTCGATGCGTTCGAAGGCGTTCTGGTAGACCATCGGGTCAAGCACCTGCACATCGCGCCGGTCGGATTGGCCGCCAACGGACGATGTGCTTCGGACCTCCACGAAGCTGAGCCGCACGTGGGTGGTCTCGTCAATCCGTTCGATGTAGGCGGTGGCCCGCGTCTGTACCACGGTGGCGTCGTCGATAAGTAGATCGAGAAGGCTGAACCCGCCCTGCGCAGCGCTTTCGGCGCTGATGAAGCCGGTTTCGAGATCCGCGCCGGTGGGCGTGTAGCCCATGTCCTGGAACACGGACATCACGCTGGAAAACACTAGCTGCTTGTCCTCGGCGTATTCCCGGGTCTGCAACGTCTTGAGTTCAAGCGGCGTCGGTTCCGGCGGCATCATGTTGACGCAGCCGCCCGCCAACAGCGCGGTAGCCAAGACGAGGACCACGGGGTAGGGATGGCGGATCATCGGCTTCTCCTCTCGTGCGCCCCTGGACTCCTTGAGCGCTCTTGATGTTCACGGGCAGGCTGCATTGGAACATCGGTCGACATGCTCTTGATCGGCTCGCATCGCGAGAACGCGCTCGCATCGCGAGACGCGCACGGGTACTCGCGACACGCGTTAGAACGTCGCAGAGCGGCTATTGAAGTCCGCGACCACATCGTTGGCATCGAACTTGACGATCAGCGTGATCATGCGCGACGCAGTCTCGAATCCGGTCGACGAGGAGGTGCCGAGCGCACCACCGGCACCACGCGTTCCGGGGATGAGCAGGATGTTCCACAGGCCCGACCGGCTCGACGACTGCGACACCCGCGCCGCCCGCTGGTACGACCAGACCTCCCTACCCTCGCCGTCGCGGGTGGTCACGTTCGGCGCACCGAACGTTTCGATCACCTCGGCCTTCGTGGTCATGCCAACCTGGAGGTTCATCTGCACATTGCCTTGGGTAAGCGCGGCGTCGCGTTCGGTCACCGGTTGGCTCTGCGGCACCATGCAGCCGGTCAGCACCAAGCCAAGCCCGAACGCGCCGGCGGCGCGGACCAAAGTCGTTGTAGCGTCCATTCCCGTTCTCCCCTTGCCTTGTCCCTTCTTGAGCCTTTACCCATGACCCCGGACACATGACTGCGAGCGATCATCGTCAAAAGACGCGACTACCATACCTTTGGTTACCTGAACGGAACCTAAACAGGCGGGCGAGGGCCGACTGGCTTGTCCCTACGCCAATGCCTCCACCGGGATCGACGCGCCGTGGACGGAGTCGGCGGCGGGGGACGCGAGAAACAGCACGACATTGGCGATATGTTCCGGCGGCACCCAGTTCGCGAACTTGGCCTTGGGCATGTCCGCGCGGTTCGTGGGCGTGTCGATGATGCTCGGCAGGATGCAGTTGACGTTGATGCCCTTGCTCTTGAGTTCATCGGCCAAGGTCTCGGTCAGGCGGATAACCACGCTCTTCGAGGCCACGTAGGCACCCATGGCCGCGCTCCCTCGGAGTGCGGCACGGGCACCGATGTTGACGATCTTCCCCGAGCCCCGGGCTTGCATGCCGGGCACGACCGCGCGGGTCATGTTGAGTACCGTCCGCGCGTTCAGGTTCATCATGAAATCCCAGGTGTCGTCCGATGTCTCGGCGATGGTGTCGCCCATGGCGAAGCCGCCGGCGATATTGGCGAGAATGTCGATCTCGCCGATCTCGCCGACCGCATCGCGGGCACCTTCGGGATCGATGAGATCCGCGACGAGGGTCCGGTAGTCCGCGTCGGTCTCGACGATGTCGATGCCGGTCACGGTCGCGCCTGCATCGAGCAACGCCTGGGCCACGACCCGCCCGACCGCGCCCGCGCAACCGGTAACGACCGCGCGTTTGTTCTTGAATTCGCTCATGGTGCCAATGCCTCCAGGGTTTCCCAATCGACCTCGCCGAAGCGTCCCTCTCGATGGACGGGCTGAATGCAGACGTGGCTGGCGCCGGCGTCAAGGTGCTCGTCGATCCGCTGCCGGATGGCTGCGGCATCCCCCCACGCGAAGGTCGCGTCAATGAATGCATCCGAGCCGTCGCCGGCGATGTCCGCTTCGGCGAGCCCCATGCGCAGCCAGTTGTTCCGGTAGTTGGGCAATGCCTGGTACGTCCGCGCCGTGGTGCGTGCCAGTGTGCGGGCCTTCGCGGAATCGGTTTCCATGACCACCTTCTGCTCGACGCAGAGCCACTTGTCCGGGCCGAGTATCTCCCTCGCCATGCGCGTGTGCGCCGGCGAGGTGAAGTAGGGGTGCGCGCCATCGGCGGCGTCCCGCGCGAGTTCCAGCATCTTCGGGCCGAGTGCGGCGATGACGATCGGCGGCGTTGCGTCCGGTTCGATACCCGAATAGGGCGATGCGACCATCCTCTCGAGGTACGTCCGCATCGTCGCCACCGGCTTGCCGTAGGTCAGTCCCCTCAGACCCTCGACGAGCGGCGCGTGGGAGACGCCGAGTCCGAGCAGAAACCGATTGCCGGATTGCTCCGCGAGCGTTTTCTGGCCCTGCATCGCCACGCCGGGCTCGCGGTGGTAGATGTTGGCGATGCCCGTCGCGACGATCAGCCGCTCGGTATTGGCGAGCAGCCAGGCGGCGTGGGCGAAGGGGTCCCGGCCCATGGTCTCGGGAATCCACAGAGCGCCGTAGCCGAGTTCCTCGATACGCCGCGCCGCGGCGGCGGCATCCGATGCGGCCAATCGGTCGGTGAAGAACCAGACGCCGATCCTGCCGAGATCCATTAGCGTCCCTTGAAGTTACCGGGCCGACGCTCGGCGACTGCCCGAATGCCTTCCTGGGCATCCTCCGTACTGCGCAGCCATTGCTGCTCGGCAAGTTCGTGGTCGGTGGCCCGGGCGATCGCTTCCGCGAGGCCGTGACGAACCGTGGCGCGCACCGAGCCGATGGCGAGCGGGGCGTTCTCCGCGATCTCCGCGGCCAGGGCTTGCGCCGCCGTCCGGACGTCGGTGAGCGGCACCTGTTGATCGACGAGGCCCATCGCAACCGCCTCCTCGCCCTTGATCCGGCGTCCCGTCAGGAACATGAGATTGGCGGCCTGCTGGCCGATGAGCCTGGGCAGCGTCACGGTGAGCCCGAAACCGGGATGGATGCCGAGCTTGACGAAGTTGGCGGCGAACCGCGCCTCGGGAGCGCCGACCCGGAAATCGGCGGAAAGCGCGAGTCCGAACCCGCCCCCGATGGCCGCCCCTTGCACGGCCGCGACGACCGGCGTCTTGGCGGAAAAAAGCCGCACGCCTTCCCGGTAGAGCATGCCCGTGGTGTTCCTAAAGCCGTCCTCGCTGAACTCCTCGCGGGCGGACGTATCCTCGCTGCCCGATCCGAAGTTTGCCCCGGCGCAGAACGACTTGCCGTTCGAGGCGAGCACGATGGCGCGGCATTCGGGATCGTCGTCGAGCTCGCCGTAGGCGTCGGCGATCTGCGAAATCAGATAGCGATCGAAAAAGTTGTGCGGCGGGCGGTCGATCTCCACCGTGGCGATGTGACCTTCGAGGCTGACGTTGATGTCGGCATAGTCGCCGGCCATGATCTCTCCTAAGTGAAGAAAGGGAAGGCATGGTAGCAGACGCGCCACCGTGCGCAGACTTGGAGGAGCCTTCCGAGTGCCCGAAATACCGGATCTCACCATCTACATCGAGCACCTCGACGAGCGTGTGAAGCGCCGCGAACTGCAAGGCATCCGTATCGCGAGCCCGTTCCTGTTGCGGTCGGTCTCGCCGAGTGTGGATGAGGTCGTGGGGCACGAGATCGTCGACGTGCGGCGCATCGCCAAGCAGATCGTGCTCGAACTCACCGGCGATCTGTACATCGTGCTGCATCTCATGATCGCCGGCCGGCTGCGCTGGTATGACGATGCGCGAAAGCCGATCCCCAAGCGCAACGGTCTCGCCGGCTTCGACTTCGCAAACGGTTCGCTGATCCTCACCGAGGCGAGCAGGAAGCGACGGGCGTCGCTACGCTTGGTGCGCGGTCGCGCTGCGCTCGCGGCGCTGGACCCCGGCGGACTGGAGGTGTTCGACATCGACTTCGAGACGTTCTTCGATCGGCTCCGGGGCACACCCCATACCGTCAAACGGGCACTTACGGACCAGCGCGTCTTTGCCGGCATCGGCAACGCCTACAGCGACGAGATCCTCTTCGAGGCCGGCATGTCGCCGTTCAAGCTGGGCAGGAACATGACGCCGTCGGAAGCCCGCGAGCTTTACGACACCTGCCGCCATGTGCTGATGCGCTGGATCGAAACCCTTCGCGCCGAGAACGCTATCCGGTTTCCCTCGAAGGTCACCGCGTTCCATCCGAAGATGGCCGTCCACGGCCGCTATCGGGAACCGTGCCGGGTCTGCAACGCTCCCGTGCAGCGCATCCTGAGGGCCGAGAACGAGTCGAACTACTGCGCCCGCTGCCAGACCGGCGGCCGACTGCTTGCGGACCGGTCGCTGTCCCGGCTGATGAAGGACACCTACCCCAAGCGCATCGAGGATCTCGAGGGGCCACCCCCGCATTCTTGAGGCAGCGCGACCCGCGGTTGAGCCAGATTGCGGCGTGCCGTAGAAGAAAGCCTGTCGTCTCCCGCGGATTCGTTCAACGCACGGGTCGGATTCGTCAAAACGGTGGCCGCAAGGGTTCTACGGCTTCGAACTCATCGACCTGAAAAGTACGAGTATCAGGACGCGTTCGGACACACGAAATCCCGTCCCACACGCCCCATGGGGAATGTCCTACAGCGGCGTGGGAACGAAATCGCGTGTGTCCGAGTCCGGGTGTGTCCGAGTCCGGGTGTCGGTGTTGTAGCCGCAGTGCCGTTGCCGACACGGGCCGGGACAGGCGCCGCCCCTACGGTCACTCCGCACGGACCGGCCGCGCAACCGCGTCGCTAACGGCCGGCGAGATCAGGTTGCCGTTGTTGCCGTAGCGCCGTTGATGACAGGTCGTTGCGGAACTCGGACTCGGGCACGCCGGTGACGAGATCCGTCAGCGAAGGCGGCAGCGTCAGGTCGTTAAGTGATCGGAAGCCGCCGGCGTCCAGGCGCCCATAGACCAGGAACCGGCAACCGAGCGCCGACAGTTCCGCAATGGCGGCATCGCGTGACCGCTCACCGCCGTAGTAGCGGGCCTCGGTCACGCGCTGCATCGTGTCCGTCCCAACCACGAACGTCACACCACCGAGGGCTCGCGCCTTGTCGATGAAGGTCGGTGCATTGGTGAGCACAACCTCGCCGGCGCGGAACTGCCCGAGCCGATGATCGAGTTCGAGATAGTCGAGGGGTGGTTTGTCCACGTTGGCCACGGACAGTTCGTAGCCCACAGGACGGCCAAGCCGCCGTTCGGCGTCCGCACGCATCAGCCGGTGACCCTCGTGGAGCGGATTGAACGCTCCCGGTAGCACGGCGCTGAAGTGGGCGTCGTCGAGCCGCGTGCGATGACCCAGTACAAGCTCGGCGAGCATTTCATCGCCATCGGCACGGGTTTCGCGAACGTCGGGTGCGGCGGCGACGCCAAGCGCATAGGCAAGCGCTTGGACCGCCGTGGTCGCCACGGTTCGCTCCTCGTCGCTGCGCTTGGCGACCGACTTGTCGAACGCCAGACGCCACGTGCGTGTGCTTCTGGCATCCTGGTAGGCGAGATGCGCCCGGTGCGCACCCCGTTTGCGCCGTGTCGTCGCGAGCGACGCGGTAATGGCGAACCCGAAGTCACCACCGAGTTCACTCGCCCGGAGGAACGCCCGCATGGCCATGGCCCTGGCCGTCTCGTCGCTGCACGCCTGCGCCGGCACCGCGCCCAGCCAGTCCCGCAGCGCCCGGGGCGCGTAGGGAACGTTCGCCTCCAGTACCGTAGCGGACGCACCTCCGACGCCGAGCAGGTGGGACAACAACGCCGAGCCGCCTCCCGTGACGGCGAATACACCCCGTTGTGGCGATCCGTGAATCGCCGCGATCAGCGCCTCATGCGCTCGGGTCATCGTCGATGAAGCCTCTAAGGATCGACAGGAACTCGTCCAGGCGGTCGTGGTGCACCCAGTGCCCGGCGTTCTCGACCCCCACGGAGCGGGCATCGTGGAAATAGTTCAGCCGACCGTCCTCCTCAGGGTCCGACGCCCACGACTCGGCACCGTGGACCAACAGTGTCGGGCAAATGATTCGCCGGTAGAGAGCCACGGTCTGACGTGCCGAAAGACCGAGCGGCGACCAGGCCCGCATGTAGTTGTCGAACTTCCAGCTGTAGGTGCCGTCCTCGTTCTGGTTGCTGCCATGGATGGTGAGATGCCGTGCCTGCTCCTCGGTCAGGTGTGGGTTGGCCTGCTGCATGCGCTGGAACGCGTCCTCCAGGGTCGGGTACCGCTTCGGGATGCGGCCCGACAATTGACGAAGGTTGTCGACCCAGCCCAGTAGCCGTTCATGCCCCGGCGTGGAATCGTCGGCCGTGGCCGGCGACATGCCCATCCCCTCGATGGCGACGAGTTTGTCGACCTTCTCCGGGTAAAGCCCCGCGAAGGCGAGCGACACCGACCCGCCCATGGAGTGACCGACCACGACGATGTCGTCCAACCCGGTCTGACGCACGAGTTGGGCGATGTCGTAGACGTAGTCGATGGTCGTGTAGGCGCCGCCGACGAGCCATTGCGAGTCGCCATGACCACGCAGATCCGGGGCGATGATGTGGTAGTCCGACTTGAGCTCGTGAGCCACCCAGTCCCAGTTGCGGCAGTGGTCCCGGCCACCGTGGACGAGCAGCATGGCGGGCGCGTCCTCGTTGCCCCAGTCCACGTAGTGCAGCCGCAGGCGTTGCGAGAAATAGATGTGCGACGTAGGACCGCCTTTGAGCACCGCGGGCATCGGGTTTCCTTCTACTGGTCCATTTCGAGGCGCTGCCGCGAACCGGAGGGCCGCGCCCAAGGCTTCCACAGCGACACTTGATCTGTTATATGCTCACCGTTGCGACCATAGCAAGGCCGTCGGTGGGACTTTCTCGCCTCGTCGACGCGAACCAGCGTTATGGACGGCTTAAAATGGGAGGAGCAATTATGACGCTTTCACACATGATCGACGGCACAATCACTCGTGTAGGGGGCGCGGTTCTCACCGGGTTCTTGGTCGTAGGATTGGCCGGCTGCGAACAGGCAGCGGAAGAGGAAACGGTACCCGCCACCCAGGTGGAGGAAGCCGCAGAGGTTGAAGCGGTGGATCTCGAACCCGCCGAAGCCGCCGAGACGGTCGAGGCGGCCGAAATCGAACCCGCCGAAGCCGCCGAGACGGTCGAGGCGGCGGAACTCGAGCCGGCCGAAGCCGCTGACGATGCCGCCGAGGACGGTGGCGACGCCGGCGATGGTGGCGATGCCGAGGCTGAGGCCGCCGACGAAGGTGCCGACGCCGCCGCCGAAGAAGGCTAACGTCACCACCTAGTTCTCCTCGCTGGGCCACCCACCGGCATTGCCCGGAGGTGGCCCGCGAGGCGAGTCCCGCCGGACGATACCAAGGGTTGAACGCCCGCGTATCGCCTTGCCCGAATCACACCGCCGACAGCGGTCCCCTGCTCGCGCCCCCCTGCTAGCGGCCCCCCTGCGGCGTTCGCGTCGACAGTGGATGTCTGCGCGGGGATTGCCGCCGGGTCTTGCTCGGCTGGCCGCGAACCGCCGCGAACATGCTGCGAACGTGCGGCATCGTGGCGTTGTAGAGCCCAAACCCGACGATCCGGGCGAGCACAGGAATCCGTACCGGAACTGGCGTCCACCGCCTCGAACCTGGCCTCGATTTTCGCGTTCCGAGCGGGATCGTCCGATTGCCGCCGACCCGCGACACGATGTCGGTGGACGGCGCATCGCCGGGCCATCGAGCCGCGGAACGGAACCCACCTCGGCTGCCTTCAAGGCCGGCCCATACCACAACGCGCCCTACCGTCGAGCCCACCGGGACGACTTCCTACACGCTTTTCAGATCGAAAACGCGTGTGTCCCGATTTTACTTTTGACGCCAGCAACACGCCGACCCGTCGGCCCATGCCGATCGCTGTTGCATTCGTCACGAGACTGTCACGTAGGTGTGACGGGAATTTCACATACCCCCGATAGCATGCCATTTGTCTGCGCGCCGCGATCTCCCGCGGCCCGACGGCAAGTTCTATTAGGCACTTCAAAGGGGATATGGAATGAACCGATTGACCGTAGCACTCGCTGCGTTGGCACTGCTTGGCGCCTGTGACGGCGGCGACATCGTCATCGAGCCTTCGACGACGGACGCCTCCGTCGACAACTCGGTCAACAACAGCAACAACACGACGACGCAACCCGTTGCGGCGCAAAACCCGTGCGCGTCGTACGTCAACACCGGCGGCCAGACCATCCAGGGTGAGTTAAGCGGCAGCAACTGCGTGTACGCACCATCCTTCGTGGACGCCGGCAACAACCTCACCGTGGATATGACGATTCCGGACCTTGCGGACGGCGGTGCGCACATCTTCGAGGGCAGTCTGTTCGTCGGAGAGACCTACGACACGGACGAAGGGCTCGCCGGCGCAGGCATCACGAAGGGTGGCGACGGGCCGGTTCTGACCGTCGAAGCGGGTGCAACGCTGGCATTCCGGTCCAGCGGCGACTTCATCATCGTCAACCGCGGCTCCCAACTGTTCGCCGTGGGCACCGAGGAAAAGCCGATCACCTTTACATCCGTATCTGATGTCGAAGGTACCGTGGGTCCTGAGGACGTCCAGCAGTGGGGTGGCATGGTCATCAACGGCTTCGGGGTCACCAACAAGTGCCAGTACACCGGCTCCATGTCCGCCGGAAACCTAGCCACCAGCGACTGCCACGTGGATGCGGAAGGCGCTGCGGGACTGGACGAGTCGCAGTACGGCGGCGACAACAACGAGGACAGTTCCGGGCGCTTGGAGTACGTCATCGTCAAGCACACCGGCGCCGAAGTGGCCAACGGCGATGAACTGAACGGCATCTCGTTCGGGGGCGTCGGCAGCAACACGATCATCAAGAACCTGCAGGTGTATTCCACCTACGACGACGGCATCGAGATGTTCGGCGGCGCGGTCAGCTTCGAGAACTTCGTTGCGGTCTACGTCCGGGACGACTCCATCGACATCGACGAGGGCTGGTCCGGTTCCATCGACAACGCCCTGGTGATCCAGTCCGAAACCCTCGGCAACCACTGCATCGAAGCGGACGGCATCGGTTCGTTCTCGTCGCTCACGAGCGATGCGGTGGAGGAGACGATCAGGCAGGGCATCAACAGCCGACCGACCATCAGCAACCTGACCTGCATCGTTTCGCCTTCCGCTGAACAAGGCAACTTCGACCCAGGAGCGGGCTGGCGACTGCGCGAGGGCATCTTCGCGACCATCAACGACTCCATGGTGGTGGGCTCGTTCAACGCCGACAGCGACGACTCCAACTATTGCCTGCGCGTCGACAACCGGTCGCAGCAGGCCGCCCAGGACGGCGAGGTGTCGTTGAACACGGTGATCTTCGCCTGTGCCGACAGGACCAAGGGCAACTCGCTGCCGAACGGCACCAGCGTCGAAGACTGGGCGGCCGCCAACGGCGCCATGTTCGCCACGATCGAAGACCTGGCCGACCCGACGCCGAACGCAGACACCGATCTCCAGCTGCTCGAAGACACCCCGCCCGTGTATTCCATCGAATACGCGACCATGTCCGTGGACGGCAAGACGCCGAGCGGCTCCCCGCGAAACGGAGCCTACATCGGCGCACTATCGACAGTGGACGTCAACTGGGCGATGGGTTGGACGTACGGCATTTTCGAGGGCAGCCGGGCACAGGATCTTTGGTTCGAGTAGTGCCAAGAACCCCAATCCGAGTACCCGTTGAAGACGCAGATCTAGGAGGACCCACTCCCATGGAAGCTTCCAACCCAGGGCCGGGCCAAGGACGCGTAGGAGACGGGCTTGTCCCGTCCCGGCGCGCCCGACGGGCGCGATCGAGAATGCTGCCGCATTCTCGTCCCACGGGCACAATGGCGTGCGGAAATCCCGACAGGCGGCCGCACGCGGGGGCAGTGGTGTGGCTAATCGCCGGGACCTTGCTGGCCTCTGCTGCCTACGCCCAAGAAGCGGTCCAACCGGACGAGGAACCCGAAGCAGATTCGGCCGCCGAGCAGTCGCCCGCTTCTTCCGGGCCCATAGAGGAGGTCGTCGTTCTCGGACGACTCATCAACTCGACCCAGCAACTGATCAACGAACGCCAGGACGACGAGGTCGTCTCCGACGTCATGGGCTCGGAGATGATCAGCCGCCTCGGCGACACCACGGTGGCCGTCGCGCTGCGCCGGATTCCCGGCCTGTCCCTGGTCAACGAGAAGTTCATCTACGTGCGGGGGCTCGGCGAGCGCTACTCCAGCACGCTGTTGAACGGCGCCACCATCCCCTCCCCCGACCTGACGCGGAACGTCATCCCCCTGGACATCTTCCCGACTTCCATCGTCAGTTCGCTGCGGGTCCAAAAGGCGTATTCCGCCGACATGCCCGCAGCGTTCGGGGGTGGCGCCGTCGACATCCGCACCAAGGGCATTCCGAGCGGATTCACCTACGCGATCGAGGTGGGCTCCGGCTACAACTTCGAGAACGACGGCGACGCGTACAGCTACCCGGGCGGCGGCGACGACCGGTGGGGGACCGACGACGGCTCCCGGGCCCTGTCGACGCAACTGGAGTCCCAGATCGCGCGATTCCTCGGCAACCTGGACGTCCAGGGAATCCTCGACAGGCTGCGCAAGGAAGGCAACCACGACGCCACGGTCGAAGACGCCCGCCGGATCAACCGCGAACTCGCGCTGCACCTCAACCGGGACGTCTCCGTGGCCGAGGAATCCATCCATCCCGACCTGGATCTCAAGGCGAGCATCGGCAACAACGTGATTCTCGGCGACGACTGGGAGGCCGGCTTCCTGTTCGGCGCCGGCTACAAGACCACCTGGCGCGAGAACGAGCGCTTGAGCCGCAACTTCAACTTCCCCGACGAACGCACCGACACCAAGCTGGAGTCGACCTACACCGTCGACATTACCGGCACCGCCAACTTCGGCCTGCGCTACCTGGACGAACACGAGATCGCGACCACGAGCCTGTTCCTGCGCAACACGGACGACGAGACGACCATCCGCGATTTCTTCAACGAGAACCGCGAGATCGCCGACGAGATCGGCTTTCGCAACTACAGCGTCCTGTTCGAGGAACGCGAACTGATCGTCCACCAGGTCAAGGGCAGTCATCGGTTCGGTGAACTCACACGCCAACTACCCGTGCTGCGCTGGTTCGACCGCGACTGGATCCCCGTGGATGCGGAAGTCTCCTGGTTCCATTCCGACACCGTCGTGCAGACGGACATCCCCAACCAGGTCACGGTCAAGGCGCAGACCGTCACCGCGCCGGAGACCGGGGAGGTGCTGAGCTCGGTCATCAACGCCGACGCATCGACATCCGATTTCCGGTTCACGCTGCTCGACGACGAGGTGCTGAACTACGGCTGGCGGTTCAATGTCCCGGTCGCCACCACGAACTGGTTCGTGGAAGGCAGCGGCGGCTACGAGCACGCCCAGAAGGTGCGCACCTACCGACAGTCCCAGTTCCGCCTCGGGGCCTTTTCGGTCGCCGATCCCAGCATCCTCGAGGGCAGCATCGGCGAGGTCTTTTCCGATTCCAACATCATGGATCCCGCCAACGACTTCGTGTTCGACCGGACGGGCACCAACAACCAGAGCTACCTGGCCGCCACCATGACGGAGGCCGTGTTCGGCAAGATCGACGTCACCTGGATGGATACCTGGCGACTGTCCGCCGGCACCCGCTGGGAGGACTACAAGCAGGTCGCGCTGGACTGGAATCCCTACGGCTTCACGATCACCGACCCCGTCGTGACAACCGACCGCGAACGCCTCGAGCAGAGCACGTTCGCCGAGAGCAACATCTACCCGTCCGTCTCGCTGACGTGGATCGCGCCGTTCTCCGAGTGGGAGTGGGCGGACCGCTTCCAGGTTCGGCTCGGCTGGAGCGAAACCGTCGTGCGCCCGGACCTCCGGGAAATCACGGACGCCAGCTACATCGACCCCATCACGGACGACCTCGTGGACGGCAACCCGGGCGTCATCCCCTCCGACGTCACCAACTACGACATCCGCGCCGAGCTTTTCTTCGCGAACGGCGACAACCTGACGTTGTCCGCGTTCTCCAAGGACATCGTCAACCCGATCGAGTTCTTCGAATCGGCAGCCAGCGACACCACCGTCGCACGCGAGATCGTGAACGCCACGTCCGCCGAGGTCGCAGGCGTCGAGGTCGAAGCGCTCAAGGAGTTGAGCTTCCTCTCCGGCATGGTCGGCGACTGGATCAACATGTTCTTCGTGCAGGCGAACCTGACCCTGCAGGACTCCGAACTCGTCGCCGGCGAAAAAGCCGACGCCCCAACCAACGACATCCGCCCGCTCGCCGGCGCCTCCGAGCACGTCGCCAACGCCATGCTCGGCTTCGACAGCGACGACGGCCGCCATACGGCAACCCTGGTCTACAACGTCTTCGGTGAGCGCCTCTACGTCGCCGGGCGGCTAGGCGCACCCGACGGCTACGAGCAGCCCTACCACTCCCTGGACTTCACCTACTCGTGGTTCCCCACCGAGGCCATCACGGTGAAGGCGAAGCTCCGCAACATCCTGAACGGCACCATCGAAATCGAGCGGGAAGGCGTCGTGGTGTTCAGCGAGCGGCCTGGGAGCAGCGCGTCGGTCAGCTTCAAGTGGGAGTACTGAGCGTCCCTACCTAGCGGCGAGACAAGGCCCTCCCCTTGTCTCGCCGCACAAGGTCGCCCAATTTGACCTGCGTTCGCCTGGATCCCTACAGCTTCGGAGAAACAGCCGGCTCTATCGCTGAGCCGAGTTTTTGTGGCGTCCGGGACTCGGCCTCGTCCGTTGCCCGCTGCGCGGAACCTGCCGCAGGATCGGGTTCGGCACGCTGCGAATCGCTGCGGAGCATGCCGAGAACGTGCGGCGCGGTGGCGTTGTAAAGACCGAGCCCGACGATGAGCGCAAGCACGAGGAATACATAGCGGAACTTGGCGTCGATCGCCTCGAACTTGGATTCGAACTTGCCGTCCATCGCCTCGAACTTGGATTCGAATTTCCCGTCCATCGCCTCGAACCTGGATTCGAACTTGCCATCCATCGCGTCGATTCTGGCGTCTACGGCGACCAGCTTGGCATCGAACTTGGCGTCCATGGCATCGAACCTCTTGTCCACTGCCTTGAACCCCGCATCGACCGTTGCCTCCAAGGTGTCGATCCTTGCGCCGAGATGGCCGATGTCGCCCTTCAACAGGGTGACTGCGTCGTCGAGGTGGGTTCTCGTCACGAGTCCCTCGGTGAGTTCGTCGTTCAGGGCGCGCGACATGGCCTCGGCTTGGCCCGGATCCAAGCCGGCTTCCTTGAGACGGTCGGCGTATCTCAACGTGTCGATCACGGTGGCATGCATGTCGCGGGTTTCCGAATAAGGGAAACTACCACCATGCACGAACCATTTGGGCGTGTATGTAGGAAATCGCCCACTCTCTCGTGATTTTTGCGGCAGCGTAGCGGGCGTTCCTCGAGGGACGCTGAACCGGCGTACTCGTCGCCCCGCCGCTACACCACACCGAAGTGTCGCGCTCGATCGAAAACGACGCCTTCGCTATGGCGTACGACCTTATCTACCCGTTGTGGCGTAGGACATCGACGCAACGCCTTGTAGGAACGATTTCGTGTGTGTCCTAATCCGCCCACCAGGCCAACGATCAGACAAACGCTCCAGGAACAAGCCCGGTACCGTTGATCGGGGACTCGTGAAGGCAACCGATGCGGCACCCGCTCGCGCTCGCTCTTCGGGCGACCGGCCACCGCCACGACCACACAACTGACCCGGGGTCAGCGATTTGAATGCAACCTGCAACATGGCTCGATAGGCTTGGTGTCGTTCATCGGTTTTCGAGCCACGGAAACCCGCAATAGCTGATCGGGACCGCGGTTTGGACGAACTGACGCCGCACTAACCCCTGTGGATAGCGCGGCACTCATCAACTCACGGATGGAGCAGCAAATGGGATGCAGGGTGGGGATGTCGACGAACCCCGAAGACAGAATCCAACATTGGAAGGACGAAGAAGGTCATACGTACGGCAAGGTCCTTGCCTCAGGACTCTCGTACGAAGGCGCAACAAAGCGCGAGAAGAAGGAAGCCGAAGAGCGGAACTGCTATTTCCATGGCGGCGGCAACTACGTCTCGGGAAGGGTCTGGTCGGTCTACTACGTCTCCGGCGGCAAAACGCCTTTGGACGCGTGATGCGGACTCAACGGCACGGAGCAACACCACGGGTCGGCTGACGGAATCCGGTTAAGCCAAGGGTGGCCACACACGGTTTCTGACACTCACTGGACATGCGTTCGCGCTCTGGCTGCGCGCGATCCACGTGCCGCCCGCCACCAGGACCCGCACTGACAAGCTGACGCGCGGAGCCCGAGGCGTCGCGAATAACCTCAGGATGGTCCAGCAGGTACTTCCGCATGATCGACTCGACGGTAACGCGAGACGACGGTCCGATGACACCAACTGACTCCTGCGCAACAACCTCGGCCGCCGGTCCCGGCACGGCCCAAGGTGGGTTGCCCACAACGCGCTTCCCGTCGTCCAGCCACCAAACGACGGGCCAAAAGCAGGAGCATCGATCACATGCCATACGAGAAGACCCACTGGGAGAAGAAGATCGCCCACCGGTCGGACATGTCGTCCCAACTCGTCCACCTCACGCGCTCGACGGTCGTCGACGGTACCAAGGTCGGGCCGGTCGACGTACTGACGAAGATCCTCCTCGAGCAGCGGATCACGGCGTCCGACACCGACAGCGGCTTTATCGTTGGCGATGTTCCCGCCACCTGTTTCCAGGATGCCCCCGTTTACGCAATCGCTCAGAACATCCATGAGGAGGAGCAATACCGTGAGGCCGTCCCCGACGCGAAGATCCGCTACGTCGGCGTCGGGCTCATGTTCAACAAGGCCTACGTGTACCAGCTAGGCGGGCGTCCCGTCGTCTACGAGGACACCGAACGCGCCAAGGCATTGCTTCCGGACGACGAGTGGTGGCGGATCGTACGGCTGAACCTCGCCGACGAAGGGAACATGGTCGACTGGACCCACGAACGCGAGTGGCGCGTACCGGGCAGCTTCGACTTCGATCTGGATGAAGTCACCGTGCTTCTGCCCAACAAGTTCGGATTCGACCGGTTCGTCCGCAACTGCGAGGCAAACAAGACCGAGGCGGACATCCTCGCCGAGATCCGGGGGATCGTTAGCCTCGGGTCGGTGTTCTATTGAGGAAAACGAGGTCCGGCCTCCGCATCGATCACCTCACCGCACATTCAACACGAACCGGGCCGGTAGAGAGAGTCTTGCGCGGCGGCGCCTTGGAACCCGGAGCCCCGTTTCCGACCACACAGACTCACTGGCTCACAGGGCCACCAAACCCTTGCACACCCACTCCCTGGCCTTGTCGCCAACATCCTGCCTGTGCAGCACTGCCGACACGACGGCGTCCCGGGTCATCTCGTTGTGCCGCAGAGCGTCGGTGGCAACCCACGCGGTGTAGCTGTAGATCAGGTCTTCGAGCACATGCACGGTGATCTTGCCCCAGGCACCACTGCCCAAAGGACCTAGAAATCCCTCGCTGACGGCGGTTCGGGGGATCTTCAGCGATGCATAGACGTCCACGCCCCACCGCACTTCCCTAACGACGCCGGCAATCTCAACATAGCGTTCGGCACCAGGCGGAACGGACTGTATCGGCTGTCGCTTCCGAGACTTGGCATTGCGCCGTTCCCGTTGCTCGATGGTTGGATCAATGTGCCAATCCGCAACAACATCCGGAGGGCGTGTCGCCGTGACACCTGGAGACAGATCGACCTCAACGCCCCCATCGCCAAACTTCCGTTTGGGCTTGCTCCGAGCCCAGTCCCGATCCGACTTGCTGAACGCGCAATCGTGTACGGGCCATGGCGGGCCGAGGTCGTCAAAGAACACCTTGGACCCGCAGTTGCACGAGAAGTAGAAGATCCGGTCGCCGCATTTTGTGCACTTCGTTGGGAAGGTGCGGGCGTTGCAGTGAGTACCGTGCGTAGGCACGCTCATCGTTCGTGTTCCTTGTTGTCGTCTCGATCCTCAGGCTCACATTCGGTGTCTGGCGACATGTCAGTCGCCGTTGGCATGCACCCTGTGAACGGAAACCCCTCAACGGTAGTCCGCTGGCTGGGTAGGCTAGTCGGGTCAACCGATATCCTTCGGGGAACGTCCCACCCATAGCGTGTTCTGCCGGGAGATCAGGTTCTCGACCCGGTCGACGAATAGTTGCCCGGGGGTATCTGTCGTGGCGTACTCGTCTATCCGTGCCTTGAGCAGATACCGCTCCTTCTTCAGCGTCTCGGCAGTATTGCGGTAGTCAACCCATTGCTCCTGGAATCGGTAGATCTTCAGGAGACTCGCTGCCACCGTCACGGCAGTTGCGGAGGCGAGCGCGGCAAGCCGCACCCAACCGGCATCCTCGAAGTAGACGCCCACGGCGACGATCAAGGTCGTGGCCGCTGACAGAACAACGACCAGGGTCTGGAAGCGGTAATACCACCGCTTGTTGAAGCCAGCCTTGGCGTCGTACCAACGGCATTGGTCGTCGTATCGTCCAACCCGGTAGCACTCGAGATCCTCGTCGGTCATGTCGTCACAGGGCGCGGCGTCTGATCGCGGACACGATGGACGAGGTGTTCCAACCCACCATTTCCTCTACGGCGTCCGCAACGTACCTCGGAACCCGCTCCTGCCCCCACGGCTTGATGCCTACCATCGGTTTCCCGAGGCTATCGGCAAACTCAACCTCGAACTCGATCCAGTCACTATGCACCGCGTACATGCCCGACAGTATCAGGACGACGTTCACCGGACGCATCTGCCTCTTGAGGGCTTCCCGGAGTTTTCTGTCGGAGTTGGCGTCTGCCGGGTCGTGCTCGGGAACTGAGTAGTTCCGCCACTTGAAGTTCGGCGCGGCGTTCAGCATGTCGACCAGCCGGTAGTACTCGTCGTTGTAGCTCCAGGCATGGCTGATGAAGATGTCGTAGGTTTTCAACGCAGGCACGAGAAACCCCCTCTTGCCTGTGGCGGCGGTGCTGGCTGTCGGCGCAGCGGCGCGATCGGTCTGGTGCGTGGGATCCTGTCATCAATGGGCTCCTCATAAAGGATGGTCAGGGTCAACCTTTGGTGACTCCGTACAACCGGCAGTCTGGCCGTCGGGGTAGTCAGGCCATACGCGCCGCCGCCAATCTAAAACACACGGCATCGAGGCAAGCAATGGAAACCACTGACTGACAGTCAGTATTGGGCGGCGCATGTGCGGAGCCGCTACGCCTCCAGACGGTCGTATGGACCGGCATCCCTGACGGGTCTTGGGAGTCCAACGTACCAACAGCCGCTCGTTCTTGACTGCACCCTGGCCCGACTCGCAAATCAACGGCCTCGCCCAGTTCGAGCGGTTTCCCGCCGTCGTCCGGGAACTCGCAGAGGAGTTCCGGCACTTCGAGCTTTCACCGACGCCTCCGGCTCCCTAGCCCGACTTCGACAACTCGGAGTGGTTTCTGACTGATTTGCCGGTTTTTGGC